>CALUVA010000009.1 GCA_944324105.1 uncultured Elusimicrobiales bacterium | reverse complement strand
TAAGAGCCGGCCAAATATACGCGGAAATTTATATAATAAGCCAAAGAGGAGGGTGTATGAAAAAGGGATTTACACTGATTGAACTTTTAATTGTTATGGTGGTAGTCACCATTTTGGTAACAGTGGCGCTGCCTGCCTATAAAACATCTATGGAAAAAGGCCGCGCCTTGGAAGGAATAGCCAATGCCGCTGCCATCAGCGATGCTATGAACGCTTATTATATACGCAATGGGAATGATTATGGCAGCAGTGCTACCGATTTGAGGGAGTATAGCATCGGGGACGGAGACTCAGGCGGTGTAGCTGGCGTCACGCAGAATAAAAATTTTACGATTTCTTCTTTTTCTGCGGGCAAAGACTCTGCGGCGGTAGGCCTGCGTCGTACCACGGGGGCCTATACCATTGTTTTTTCCAGCAGTAAAGGTCAGGTGGTCAGCCGCTCTTGCACAGGCCATACAGAAGCAGGGCGTAAATATTGTAAAGCTATTGGACTTTAGCAGCCAATTTTTCCCGCAAAGCCCCGCTTTCCGACGGGGCTTTTTAGGTGCTTATTTCAAATAAGAATTTCTGTTTTGGCGCAGGGCTTCAAACAAAGTAATAGCCGCCGAAGAAGAAAGGTTTAAAGAACGCACGGGGCCCGTCATGGGAATAGTGAACAGCCGGTCGGCATATTTTTCGTAAAAATCTTTGGGCAGACCGCAGGATTCCGCCCCGAAACACAAAAAACATCCGTCCGTAAACTGCGCGTCCCAATAATTTTTCTGCCCTTTGGTGGACATAAAAAACAGCTGTTCGCGCTCCGGCCGGTTAATCTGCAAAAATTCTTCCCAGGTTTCATAACGGCGGTAGTCCAGATTTGGCCAGTAGTCCAGACCTGAGCGGCGTATTTCTTTGGAAGCGATTTTAAACCCCAGTTTTCCCACCAAATGAAGACGTGTGCCGGTGGCTACGCAGGAACGGCCGATATTGCCAGTATTAAAAGGGATTTCGGGGTTAACCAGTACAATGTTTAGCATAAAATGTTTTATACGACTGTATTTTTTTGCCCAGGTGGTGTGTAGGCAGTGTGACTGCGGGAAATCCAAACACTTTTATCAGCAGCCGTGAAAGCGTTTAAATATGCTTTTTAGAAAATCTTGGAAGCGTTTTAAAAATCCCGTTTGGGCGGAAGAAAAGTTTTTATGTTTGAGCGTAAGCGAGTTTAAAAACTTTCCGCCGAAACGGGATTTTTTACTTCCGATTTTCTAGCCTTTTTGCCTACTTTTTCTGCGATGAGAAAAAGTAGGCAGGGTTAGGGGCAGCGCCCCGAGAATTTACTCCTCCCACCGCAGATACAGCGGGGTCAATATGTTGGGGACTTTGTCACACGCGGGCAAGATGCGCAGCGCATAATCCTGCCGTCCGCTGTTATAGGGCGAGAGCTGGACTTCGTAAATATAAGCGTCGCCGTCTTTGCCGGTACAGGTCATATCTACGGCATCCTCTTTTTCAATGTCTCCCAGTGTGCCGCGGGTACCCAGGTAGAGCTCTACCTGAATATCCTGCGGCTCCAAACCGCCCAAAGATACGCGGGCTTTGAAATTTACTTTGTCGCCCATGAGAATAGCCTTGTCAAAAGCCGGCGTAGCGTCCGTGACACTGACACGGTACCAATTGTCGGCGATTTTTTTGCGCCAGGAAGCCACTACGGCGGCATTGTCGTTTTGGCTCAGCAGTTGGCCGAAATTATGCGCACCAATGTAGAATTTCTCGTAATATTCCTTCACCATGCGGTTGGTGTTGAACACAGGCGCGATTTCGCGGATAGATTTTTTCATCAGCGCCAGCCACGCGGCGGAGAAGCCCTTGTCGTTTTTGGCGTAATAGGTCGGGGCGATTTCTTGTTCCAGCAGGTTATATAAAGATTCCGCTTCCACGGCGTCGCGCTCAGCGTCAGAGGCGTATTTTTCTGCCCCGCCGATGGACCAGCCGAAATCACACGGGCCGACTTCATCCCACCAGCCGTCTAAAATGGACAGCATCAGCGCGCCGTTGACGGCCGCTTTCATGCCGGACGTCCCGCTGGCTTCCATGGGGCGGATGGGGTTGTTGAGCCACACATCCACGCCCTGCACCATGTAACGGGCTACGTTCATGTTGTAGTCTTCAATAAAAACGATTTTGTTTTTAAAGCGTACATCGTTTTGGGTCAGGTTATAAATCGTTTTGATAAATTCTTTGCCCATAGTGTCTGCCGGGTGTGCTTTGCCGGCGAACACGAACTGCACGGGGCGCAGCGGATTGTTCACGATTTTATCCAACCGGTCCAAATCCTTAAACAGCAGCGTGGCGCGTTTGTAGGTGGCGAAACGGCGCGCAAAGCCGATGGTCAGCACATCCGGTTTTAAGATTTTGCTGGCTTTGTTAACCGTCATCATGTCAAAACCCTGACGTTTGAGCTGGTGTTTCATGCGGCGGCGCGCCAAATTGATGAGTTTGTTTTTGCGCTGTCCGTGTACTGCCCAGAGCTCTTCATCGGGGATTTCGTCCACTTTTTCCCAAATTTTAGCGTTTGAAGGGTCTACTTCTCCCATCTGGTTGCCGTTAAAAAGGTATTTGCGGTACAAGTCGTTAATTTCGTGAGATACCCAGGACGCGCTGTGTACGCCGTTGGTAATGCTGCCGATGGGTACTTCGTTAATGGGCAGTCCGGGCCAGAGATTGTGCCACATTTCGCGGCTGACTTTGCCGTGCAGTTTGGCCACGCCGTTGGCGTAGGCGGTCAGGCGCAGTGCCAGCACCGTCATGCAGAAGGTGGCGGAGTCTGCTTTCTCTTTGCCCAGCGCCAGGAAATCTTCCCAGGAAATGCCCATTTGTTGTGCATAATATTCCATGTATTTGCGCACGAGCATGGGGTCAAAATGTTCGTTGCCGGCGATGACGGGCGTATGTGTGGTAAATACCGATGAAGCCCACACGATTTCACGCGCTTGGGCAAAATTCATTTTCCGCTGCTGCATCATATCAATAATGCGTTGGATCAGCAGGAACGCGCTGTGCCCTTCGTTGATGTGGTACACGGTGGGATATTTGCCCATGGCGGTTAAAGCTTTGACGCCGCCGATACCCAGCACGATTTCCTGGCGGATGCGGTTTTCGCGGTCGCCGCCGTATAGTTTTTCGGTAATCAGACGCTGGGCGGGAGTATTCTCCTGCAGGTTGGTATCCAATAAATACAAATCGGTGCGGCCCGTTTCCACGCGCCAGACACAGGCTTTGACGGTTTCGTTAAACCCAAGCGGCACTTCCACCACGATTTCTTTGCCGTTAGCGTCCAGCACGCGTTCCACGGCCATATGGGCCCAGTCATTGTCGGGATATTCTTCATTTTGCCAGCCGTCGCGGTTTAGAAGCTGCTGAACATAGCCTTTTTTATAAAAAAGCCCCATGCCGATAATAGGCATACCCAGGTCGCTGGCGGATTTCATATGGTCGCCGGCCAGCATGCCCAGTCCGCCGGAATAAATGGGTAATCCTTCCCCGATACCGTATTCCATGGAAAAATAGGCCGTCAGCATATTTCCCTGCTCTTTTTTGTTTTCTTTGTACCAGGTATGGGGGTTGTTTTTGTAATTATAATAGGCTTCTTTTACTTTGTTGACCTGTTCCACAAAAGCCGTATCGCGGCTGAGCTCTTCCAGGCGTTTTTGCGGCACGCTGCCCAGCATCCATTTGGGGTTACGGCGGGAGGCGGTCCAAAGTTTAGGATCAATTTGCACAAACAGCAGAATGGCCGGCCAATTCCAGGTAAACCACATGTCGCTGGCCAGTTCTTCCAAAAATTTAATATTGTCGGGCAGATTGGGCTGCACGGTAAAAGAATGGATTTTCA
This sequence comes from uncultured Elusimicrobiales bacterium, assembly GCA_944324105.1. Classification (GTDB taxonomy): domain Bacteria; phylum Elusimicrobiota; class Elusimicrobia; order Elusimicrobiales; family Elusimicrobiaceae; genus Avelusimicrobium. The sequence continues at coordinate 23,231 of CALUVA010000009.1, read as the reverse complement.
TGTATTCTCCTTAAATAAAATTGCTCCGTTTCATTATATAAAATTACGTTTGCACGCACGCGTTTAAAGCGTAACGTGCAAAACAAAGAAATATGCCACCATCAGTACTGCTCCCAGCGGTACGGCGGTTTTGGCCCATTCCTTACTGGTAATTTTGAGCTTGGAGGCGCAAATAATATTCGGAATATTTCCCGGGATCAGCATGCCGCCGGAAATAATTAAGCTCATAAGCAGGAAAACCAGGTTGCGCGTGGAAATGTCCGGCGTGATTTCAATGGCGGCCAGCGTGGCATTGTCCAAAATGGCCGAAAGCATATTGATAAAATACAACGCATTTTCGGACAAATGGGCGATAGTCTGCACGGCCAGCGGTTTAAGGCCGTCCCCCAGCAGTACCAGCGCCATGACAAACAAATACACTTTGGCCGCCCGCACAATGATGCTTTTAACGGTGTGTTCTTCACTTTGCGCATCTTCGGCCGCGGCATTTTCCGCTTTTTTAATGCACATAGCCAACACGGCCAACACGATGTTCCCGGCCAGTACAAACCAGCCCAGGTGCTTCAGCAGAAACCAGAAATCGGCGTAATGCGGCGCGCCTTTAAGCTTGGACAACACAATCGTGCCCAGCGGCTCCCCGATGGAAGTCAGTACCGCACCCATACCTACGGCAAAACAGCTGTATACCACCAGTTGTACGCGGCCTTTGCGGTCAATGGGCAGCAGCGGGATAATTTCAGACAGTATTAAAGCGGCAATAATGGCGGTAATGATACTGGATGTCAGCCCCAGCAAAAGTACAATAGCCGCCAGGGCGGCGCGCAAACCGATGACGGACACGGTTTTTGTCGTGACGCGCTGCAAGGTGCGGTGGAACTGTTTAAATAAAAGGCCGGCCACCAAGACGGCCAACGTAATTTTTATGGGGTCCTGTAAAGCGGTTTTAATCAGTTCCCAGTTCCACATGTTTGTAACGGACACCGCCGCGGCTCCGCAGACAAATAAAAAGGCCTCCAGGTTTTCTTCCACTTTGCGCACCGTCAAAGGCAGCACCAGCACCAGTAAAATCAGCAGGCACAATAAACCCGTTTGAAAAACGGACAACTCCATAACCCCTCCCCATATATAGTTTATGGTTATATTGTATGAAATTTTGCCCCAGCCCCGCCTGTTGGTTCCGAAGTATAAAAAAGCCGGCCGCGCGTGTTATGCCGGCCGGATAAAATACGTCCCGTACGAGATTCGAACTCGTGATCTCCGCCTTGAGAGGGCGGCGTCCTAAACCGCTAGACGAACGGGACTGAACACATATATTTTAGCAAATTCTCTTTCTTTCGCCTAGCGGCGGAAGGACAGCCGGCCAACTGTATATATGCGGGTATGGCTGTGTAAAATGCTAAAATATACCTATATTTCCCTTTATTTAAGGAGTACATTTCCATGGAAATCGGTATCGTCGGCCTGCCCAATGTGGGCAAATCCACCCTTTTTAACGCCCTGACCTGCGCGGGTGCGGAAGCAAGCAACTATCCTTTTTGCACCATAGAACCCAATGTGGGCATTGTGCCCATACCGGACAAGCGGCTGGACAAATTGTTTGACATGTTCAAACCGCCCAAGAAAACCGCCGCCTTTATTAAATTTGTAGATATCGCCGGCATCGTCAAGGGCGCCAGCCAGGGTGAAGGGCTGGGCAATAAATTTTTGGCCAATATCCGCGAGGTGGACGCGATTATCCATGTGGTGCGTTTGTTTGAAGACGAAAATGTAACCCATGTGATGAACTCCGTAGACCCACTGCGCGACATTGAGGTAATTAACACCGAGCTGATGCTGGCGGATTTGGAAACGGCCGGCAAAATCTGTGACCGTCTGGGCAGCAATGCCAAAAGCGGCAAAAAAGAAGCCGTGGCCGCTTTTGAAACCATGAAGCAAATCAAAGCCGCGCTGGAAGAGGGCAAGCCGGTGTCCTCTTTGCATTTGGAGCCGGAAGTGCTCAAAGAATACCAGTTTTTAACGGCCAAGCCCGTTTTGTATGTGGGCAACAATTCCGAAAAACGCAACGCCGAAAACGCCGCCAAAGTGGCCGCTTACGCCAAGGAAACCGGCGCGGGCTTTGTGGAGCTGTGCGTCAAATTTGAGGCCGACATCGCCGAATTTTCCGAAGAGGAAAAAAAGGCATTTTTAGCCGAAACCGGCAATGATTATACGGGGCTGGAAAAAGTGGTGCGCGAAGGCATGAAGCTGCTAAACCTCTGCACCTATTTCACAGCCGGCAGCGAAGTGGAAGTGCGCAGCTGGCTGATCCCCGTGGGCTGCACCGCGCCGCAGGCGGCGGGCAAAATACACAGCGACTTTGAAAAAGGCTTTATCCGCGCCGACGTATACACCTTTGACGACCTGGTCAAATACGGCGACGAAAAAGCCCTGCGCGAGCACGGACTCATTCGCTCCGAAGGCAAGGACTATATTGTAAAGGACGGCGACGTCTGCCTGTTTAAAATCAATGCCTGAACTCTGCCAACATTTCAAACAATGCGGTGGCTGCGCCATGCTGGACCTGCCTTACGGCCAGCAGCTGGCGCAAAAAACCGCGCGCGTCAAGGAGCTGCTTCGGGATTTCTGGAGCGGGGATATCCCCGTTACGCCGACGGACGAGCCGTTTTATTTCCGCAATAAGGTAGAGCTGGGCTTCTGTCATCAGCCGGTGTGGAAGGAGCCTTTTGACAAAAAAGTAAAGCGCGACAAAACCATCCCGCTGGAATTTGAACAGACCCTGGGCTTTAAACTCAAAGGCCGCTGGGACCGCGCCGTGGATATACAGCAGTGTGTGCTGTTTGACGAACATTTAATCCCGCTTTTGCAGGCTGTGCGCGCCTGGGCCAAAGCGGAAAATTTGTCCTATTATGACCACCGCCGCCATACGGGCGTGCTGCGCCATTTGATGCTGCGCACGGGCAAAAATACCGGCGAGGCCATTGCGGTGCTGTTTGTAACCGACGACGTGCCGGAGAAAAGTTTTGTATCCGCGGTGGAAAGTGTCTGGCCGCAGGCCAACATTATGCTGGCCGTCAATACGTCGCTGGCCGACACCGCCGCACCGGAAAGCCTGCGCGTGCTGAAGGGCAAAGATTTTATCACGGAAAAAATCATTTTGTCCGCGCCGGACGGCACCGCAGAGCGCGAAGTGGTTTTTAAACTTTCCCCGCAGTCTTTTTTTCAGACCAATACGCTGACCGCGCAAAAAATGTACAGCCGCGTGCGCGCGCTGGTCAAAGAGATTTCGCCCAAAATCATTTATGATTTATACGGCGGCGCGGGCAGTTTTTCGCTGTCCTGTGCCGATTTGTGCGAAAAAAGCCTGTGTGTGGAATCCGTCGCCCCCGCCGTGTATAACGGCATAGAAAACGCCAAGTTAAACGGCGTGCAGAACGTGCAGTTTTTCTGCGCCAAGGTGGAAGATTTCGTTAAGCAGCAACCGATTGAAAAAAAGGACGCGCTGATTATTTTGGATCCGCCCCGCTCCGGCATGCATCCCAAAGCCGCCAAAGCGGTGGCCGAGTCGGGCGTGGAAAAAGTTTTGTATATTTCCTGCAACCCCGTTACGCTGGCGGCGGACCTGAAAATTTTATCGCAGCATTACGATGTTACCGCCGCGGAAACGTTTGATTTTTTCCCGCATACGGACCATATTGAAACCCTGGTGCAGTTAAAACGCAAATGATACGCATCCGCCCCGAAACGCCGGCCGACTATGCGCGGACGGAAACTTTTATCACTTCCGCTTTTGCCACGGCCAAAGTGTCCGACGGTATGGAAGCGGAGTTTGTGCGCCGCCTGCGCGCGTCGGAGCGATATCTCCCGTCTTTATCTCTGCTGATGGAAGAAGGCGGAGAGCCGGTCGGGCATATTATGTTAAGCCGTCTGCCCGTGCACGGACGTGAAAACTTGAAAATGCTCCTGCTGGCTCCGCTGGCCGTGCGGCTGGACAAACGCGGGCAGGGGCTGGGGGCGCAGTTGGCGCGCGAAGCTTTGCGCCGCGCGGCGCAGGAAGGGTATGAAGCCGTCTGCGTACTGGGTGACCCCGCCTATTACGGGCGTTTTGGCTTTGCGCGGCTGGACAGCGTGGGGCTGAAGGGCAATGACAGCCTGCCTGCGGCTTATACGCAGGTTTTGGCGTTAAAAGAAGGCGCGCTTTCGGGGCCCGCCGGATATATTGATTTTTTAGGATGACTTATGAATTTGGACGAAGCTTTAAAATCGTTAAACCCGCAGCAGCTGGAAGCTGTTAATTACGACGCAGGCCCGTGCCTGATTGTGGCCGGCGCGGGGACGGGCAAAACCAAAACGCTGACCACCAAAATTGCCAAGCTGATTCACGACGGTTATTCGCCGTACCGCATTTTGGCCGTGACCTTTACCAACAAAGCCGCGCAGGAAATGCGCGAGCGCGTGGAAGCCCTGGTGCCGGGCCAAAGCCGCAATGTGTGGATACATACGTTTCACTCTTTCGGCGTGCGCCTGCTGCGCCAAAACGCCGAAAAATTGGGGCTGACGCGGGACTTTGCCATTTATGACGAAAGCGAACAAAAGCGTCTGGTTACGCTTTTGCTGGAGCAAATGGGCGTTAAAGAACCCAAAAAAGAGGCGGGGCAAATCGTCAGTATGATTTCGCGCGCCAAGGACGACTGCGTGTCGCCCGAAGGCCTGATGACCAACGCCACCGCCAGCGGGCTGGACTACCGCATCCGCGCGGCGGAAATTTACAAACGCTATGAGCAGGAACTGCACAAAGCCGGCGCGCTGGACTTTGGCGATTTGCTGGTCAAGACCCTGCAGCTTTTAAAAGAACATGAGGACGTGCGGGATTATTACCAGCAGTTTTTCCAGTATATTTTGGTGGACGAATACCAGGACACCAACCATACCCAATACCTGATTACGCGCCTGCTGGCCGAAAAACACCGCAAACTCTGCGTGGTAGGTGACCCCGACCAAAGCATTTATTCCTGGCGCGGCGCAAACATACGCAATATTTTGGAGTTTGAAAAAGATTTCAAGGACGCCAAGACGATTACGCTGGAGCAGAATTACCGCTCCACCAAAGTGATTTTGGACGCCTCCAACAAACTGATTTCCAAAAACGCCAAGCGCAAAGAGAAAAACCTGTTTACTGACAAACAGCGCGGCGACGATATAGAAGTGCGCGAGGCCCCCACCGAAGGCATGGAAGCCGTCTGGGTGGCGCAGAACATTAAAGCGCTGGTGGAAGAAAGCGGTTACAGCTTAAACGACATTGCCGTGTTTTACCGCACCAATGCGCAGAGCCGTAACTTTGAAGAAACGTTCCGCCGCTACCAGATCCCGTACCGGCTGGTCGGCACCGTCAGTTTCTACAACCGCAAAGAAATCAAAGATATGCTCTGTTATGCGCGCCTGCTGATTAACCCCGATGACAATATGAGCTTGCTGCGCGTGATAAATACTCCCGCCCGCGGGCTGGGCAAAACGGCGCAGGAGCGTCTGCTGGCTTATGCACAGGCCAACGGGCTTTCCGTATACGGTGCGCTGAAGGCCGCGCAGTCCGTGCCGGATTTGACACCCATGGCGCGCCGCGCCTGCATGGAATTTGTGCGCCTGGTGGAAGGGTGGCGCGCGGATATGTTTGTTTCTTCCCCGACGGACGTAATGCACAAAATCCTGACCACGTCGGGCTATGAAGCCGCCGTTAAAAAAGACCTGGCCGAAGGCAAAGACCCCGAAGCCGAAAGCCGCCTGCAGAACCTGGACGAGTTGATAAACGCCGTTAAAGAATATGAGGAACGTAAAGAGGAACCGTCTTTGTCCGACTTTTTGCAGGAAGTGTCCCTGATGACGGGCACGGATGACAGCCAGGCGGCCGAAGGCGGCGCGGTCACGCTGATGACGGTGCATTTGGCCAAAGGGCTGGAGTTTAACGCCGTGTTTGTCACGGGGTTGGAGGAGGGACTGTTCCCCATTAACCGCGATGACAGCGACGAAATGGAAGAAGAACGCCGCCTGTGTTATGTGGCCATGACGCGCGCGCGTGAAAAACTGTTTATGACCTATGCCCAGCGCCGCCGCACCTATGGCAAGATGTATGAGAATGTGCCGTCGCGCTTTTTATTTGAATGCGGTCTGTTGGACGAGGAAGACCGCGAACGGCTGGAGCAGAGCCAGCCCCGCTATGACAATTTTAAAACCAAGTATGGCCTCTACGGGCAGGGCGGCGGTTTTTACGGGGGCGGCAGAAACAAAAGCGGCTATCACGGCTCCACGGGCCGCAGTGCAGACAGTTATAACGGCTTTGAAGGTTTTGTCAGCCGCAGCCGCTTTCAAAAACAGTATGACGAACAGGGTTATGAAATAGAAAATGAGGATTTGGATTATACTTCCTCGTCTTTCAAGGGTTCGTCCGGCCTGGGCGCGCTGTACGGCGCGCGCAGCGGCGGGCCGCGGCCCGGGTTTTCTGCTTCGGACAGCCGCCGCCATTTCCCGGGGAGTTATCACGCCGCCCCCAAACAGGAGGCGGGCACTTCCACCACCGCCGGCAACGGCAAAACCGTGGCCGTCGGGGGGAAAGTCAAACACGGGGCTTTTGGACTGGGCACGGTAACCGCCGTGGCCGGCTCAGGAGACAGCTGCAAAATCACCGTGCAATTTTCCAACGGCGTACAGCGCACATTTATGCTCTCTTTCGCTCCGCTGGAAATATTGTAAATAGCGGAGTTTTTGACCTTTTCAACAAAAAACCCCCGCCGTAAAGGCGGGGGTTTTTGCAAACCGATATCTTATTACATCATGCCGGCGGCCGCGCCGAGTCCGGCCAGCAGCGCTCCCCCGAAAAACAGGAAAAGCGCAGCGGGCAGCAGCGTCAGAATAACGGTAATCCAGCCAAATACCGCCGCCCAGTAAGCCGACTGGGCCGCCTCCGCGGGGTGGTTTTGCTGCAGCTGGTCCTTGGCGCGTAAAGACAGTATCAGCGCCGCCAAAGCCAGCGCCACGGCAAAAAAGCCCGTAAAACAGGACAAACACACAGCCACCACCGCCAGCGTGAAATGCGTGTTAACATAAACGCCGTTTGCGGCGGGCTGTGCCGGAGCCGCATTTTCGGCGGGAGCTGTTTGATTTTGTTCGTTTTCGTTCATTTTTGCCTCCGTCCCGTCTGTTTAGGCGGGCTTATTTTTTCTTGTTAATGTCTTTGTCGTCTTTGTTCTGTCCGCATCCGCATCCCATAATTTACCCCCTTGCGGTGTAGTAAACCGCCCCATTATTATATAAAATGTATGTCAAAGGAGCCTTTGAAAATGATACTAGAAAAAGATAATGCCGCCAAATGCGCGCGTATGGCCAAAATACGCCTTACGCCGCAGGAAACGGCACAATATGAGCAGCAGATGCAGGAGCTGTTTGGCTGGGTGCAGCAGCTTTCCGAAGTGGACACCTCCGGCGTGGATGTTTCCGCCGCGGCGGGCGCGGCTTATTTGCGCCCCGACGAACCGATAACCGACGCCCCGCTGGCACAGACTTTGGTCGGTGCGTTTAACGAACAGCTGGACCATTGCGCCAAGGTGAAAAAGGTGTTATAAGATGAAGAACGTTTTTGAAATCGCCAGCGCCGTGCAGAGCGGCAAAATGACCGCGCGGGAAGCGGTGCTGCAATCTTTGCAAAAAATCAAAGAGCTGAACCCGCAGATAAACGCATTTGTGGAAGTGTGGCCGGAAGAAGCGTTAAAACGCGCCGATGAAATAGACGCCCGCCGCGAAAAAGGGGAAAAACTCGGCCTGCTGGCCGGCGTGCCCGTGGGGATAAAAGACAATATTTTGTATAAGGGGCATAAAGCGACCTGCTGTTCCAAAATGCTGGAAAATTATGTGGCTCCGTATAATTCCACCGTGGTGGAAAAACTGCTGGCGGCGGACGCGGTGATTGTGGGCCGCACGAATATGGACGAATTTGCCATGGGCAGCAGCAACCAGACTTCCGTATACGGGCCGGTGCACAACCCCGTGGATTTTGACCGCGTGCCCGGCGGCAGTTCCGGCGGCAGCGCCGCGGCCGTGGCGGCGGGTATGGTGCCGGCCGCCCTGGGAACGGATACGGGCGGGTCGGTGCGCCAGCCGGCTTCTTTTTGCGGCGTGGTGGGCATTAAGCCCGGCTACGGGCGCATTTCCCGCTATGGCGTGGTGGCGTTTTCTTCCGGCGCGGACCAGGTGGGCGTGCTGGCGGCGGACGTGCAAAGTGCGGCCCTGCTGTTGGAAGCCCTCTGCGGACGCGACGTGAACGACTCTACGTCTTTGGCCGAACCGGTGCCCGCGTTTAGTCAAAATTTTACACCGGACATTAAGGGGTTGAAAGTCGGTATGCCCAAAGGGTTCCTGGATAATTTGGGCGAAGAGGTCAAAGAAAAAATTTTGGCCGCGGCGGAAAAGCTCAAAACTTTGGGCGCGCAGCTGGTGGAGGTGGACGTACCCCACGCCAAATATTCCGCGCCGTGTTATTATATTATTACCAGCGCCGAAGCCAGCTCCAACCTGGCGCGTTTTGACGGCATACGCTACGGCTATCAGGCCAAAGACGCCAAAGATTTAAACGACCAGTATGAGCTGGACCGCGCCCCGTTCGGGCCGGAAGTAAAAAAACGCATTATTATCGGCTCCACGGCGTTGCGCGCTTCCAATTACGAAGCCTGTTATTTGCAGGCCGTCAAAGTGCGCGAGTTGATTAAGCGCGACTTTGCCGAAGCGTTTAAAAATGTGGACGTTATTTTAACCCCCACTTCGCCCACGACGGCGTTTACGCTCGGTGCGCATAAAGACAATCCGCTGGCCGTCTATCTGGCCGATCTTTACACCTGCCAGGGCAATATCGGCGGGCTGGCCGGCATCAGCGTGCCGTGCGGCAACGATAAACTGGGCCTGCCGGTGGGGCTGCAGTTTTACGGGCCGATTTTGCAGGAAGAAAAAATATTAAACGCGGCGTATCATTTTGAGAAGGTATTATGATTGTTTCCGAATTTTCGTGCGGCGGTGTGATACTGGACGGGCGCAAAGTATTGCTGGTCCAGGTCAAAAATATGAAAGGCAAAAAAATCTGGACGTTTCCCAAAGGCCATATTGAGGCCGGCGAAACGCCCCGCCAGGCCGCGCTGCGCGAAGTGCTGGAGGAAACGGGCTATAAGGCCGTTATCGTACGGCCGATGATACGTGTCAAATATGCCTTTACGTTTCAGGGCAATTACGTCAAAAAAATGGTGCAGTGGTATTTGATGAAAAAGCTGGGGCGCATCGGCAAACATGACGCATCGGAAATTATTTCCATACGCTGGGTGTCTTTGCAGAAAGCGCGTGAGTTGGTGCAGTATCCCAGCGACATACGCCTGGTGGATATGCTGATGTCCTCGCTGCATATAGAGCCGGCGGAAGCGCCGGAAACGGAAGAAAAAGAATAAAACGTTTCGGCCGTTATGCTTTTCAAAACGGAGTGCAAAACAGTTGGTTTTGCACTCCGTTTTTTATTCTGCGGCTAACACTATGCTTTTGTCAAAGAAGGAATTTTGCCCTGCCGGAAATGCCTTTGTTTGACTGGCGTTTTTGAAAGGGCTTGACTCGTTTTTTTTTTTGCTAAATTTTATCCTGTAGTAAAAAATGACTAAAAAAGACCCCGGAAAAATATCCCCGGAAAATGGCGTTTTTGGCCGTTTAAAGGCCATTGCATTTTTGGCGGTTTGGATGGTTTTTCAGGGGTTCGCCCCGCAAGGGAAAGAGGAGAAAAGCATGAAGAATCTTCAAAAGATGTTGGTGTCGTTGGCGGCGCTGGGTTTGCTGGCGGCGTGGCCGGCCAAAGTTTGGGCGGCCGAAGTCAGTCCGTACGCTTCTTTTAAGGCGTCCCACAGCGCCATTGATGCGGATGTGTTTGATTATGACAATGCGCTCGGCGGCAAATGGGCCGTGGGTGTTTCCGCCAATGTGCTGGAAAGAGCCGCGCTGCGCGCGGAGCTGGAATACGGCGATACGTCCGCCTCTTATACGGAATATTCCGGCAGAGACAACGGCGATCCGCACTCCAATGAAGACCGCGCCGGCCAGATAGACAGCAAAACGCTGTTCTTAAACTTCTATTTTGACATAGACACCGGCACGATTTTTACCCCGTATATCGGAGCGGGTTTGGGCGTGCACAATGCGGCTTTGGACTATAATTTTAAGAGCGGCCGCTATTCTATTCCCGAAACGCGCACTTCCGACTGGAAATTCGCCTGGAATGTGGGTGCGGGCGTAGGCGTGCGTGTGACGCAGAACCTGACGCTGGATTTGGGTTACCGCTACAGCGATTTGGGTTCGTTCGGTATGGACGCCGGTCTGTATTATGATGACTACGACAACAACCGTACTTGGCGTACGAAAGAAGAACATTTTGATTATGACTTAAAAGCGCATGAAGTTTTGCTTGGCTTGCGCTATACGTTTTAATCCAGCCTGAAAAGTAGTTTCTTCCGCTCCGGTTTCGGCCGGAGCGTTTTTTATAGGGAAGTTATTTGTTTGGCAAGATTTAATAAAACACCCTTCCGCTTCATAGCGGAAGGGTGTTTGCAGTTAAAATAGCCGGATTAGCGAATTTTCTTGGCGGCTTTTTCCAGTCCGTCGGCGGCTTTTTCGCGCAGGTCCTCAGTTTTTTCCAGCGCGCGGTGTTTGAGTTCTTCGGCCTTGCCGCTCACGCGTTCTTTGAGCTCTCCGGCGCGTTCTTTTAGGTCTTCCATGCGCTCTTTGGCGCCGTGGGCGTGTTCGGCAAATTTTTCTTTCAGTTCGCCGGCGCGTTCCAGGACGTGTTCCTTCAGCTCATGGGCGCGGTCGGCCAGTTCTTCTTTGCCTTCTTCATAGGTGTCTTCGGCCCAGCGTTTAAATTTGCGGCGGGTTGTTTCCCCTTTTGCGGGCGCAAACAGCACCCCCAGCGTGACCCCGATTAAGGCCCCCAGCACAAAAGTAGCCAGCCCTTCGGCGTGGCAATGGCATCTGTCGCTCATAAATTCCTCCTTTTCCCTGTGTTTAATATATATTTTATAACAAATCCGCGCATTTTCAATATACTATACTATAATAAATATAACACACTGCCGTTTTTCGGAACAGTTGTTTTTTACATTAGGAGGTATTCCCCATGCCAAATCCTTCCGCGCCGCGCAATAACGGCAAACAGCAGGATCCCGCTTTGCGCCGCAAAAATTTTGACGAAGTGGCGCATACGTTTACCAAAGAAGAGGCCGTGGCGGAGGCGGACCGCTGTCTGCACTGCCCCACCCATCCGTGCCAGAACGCCTGTCCCGTGGGCGTGCATATTCCGGATTTTATCGCTTTTATCAAAGCCGGCGACGCCGGCGCAGCCGTATCAGAAATTATGAAAACCAGCCTGCTGCCTGCCATTTGCGGCCGCGTCTGCCCGCAGGAAAAACACTGCGAAGGGCATTGTGTGCTCAAGGCTAAATTCGGCGCAGTCAATATCGGCGGGCTGGAGCGTTACGCGGCCGACACCGCGCGCGCCGAAGGCGCCCTAAAACCGCCCGTGCCCGCGGCTTCCACCGGCAAAAAGGTGGTGTGCATCGGTTCCGGCCCGTCCTCGTTGGCCTGTGCGGCCGAGCTGCGCCGCGCGGGGCATGACGTAACCGTGCTGGAAGCCCTGCACGCTTACGGCGGCGTGCTGCGCTACGGTATTCCTTCTTTCCGTCTGCCGCGCGAAGTCATTAACAAAGAAGTGCAGACCGTGCAGGATATGGGCGTCAAGTTTAAGACGGACGTGCTGGTCGGTGCGACCATTAAGCTGGACGAACTGTTAAAAGAATATGACGCGGTGTATATCGGCTCCGGCGCGGGGCTGCCCATGATGCTGGGCATCCCGGGTGAAAACGGCGTGGGCGTGTACAGCGCCAATGAATTTTTAACGCGCATTAATCTGATGCAGGCTTATAAGTTCCCGCAGACCGACACGCCGGTGCAGGTGGGCAAACATGTGGTGGTGCTCGGCGGCGGCAACAGCGCCATGGACGCGGCCCGCTGCGCCATGCGCCTGCAGCCGGAAACGGTGACGATTGCGTACCGCCGCAGCCGTGAGGAAATGCCCGCCCGCGCCGCGGAAGTGGAACACGCGCAGGAAGAAGGCATACAGTTTGAATACCTGGTAACGCCCAAAGAAATTTTGCAGGACGAACAGGGCCGCGTTACCGGCATACGCTTTACGCGCAACCAACTGGGCGAACCCGATGAGCGGGGCCGCCGCCGGCCCGTGGAAATCCCGGGGTCGGATTTTGTACAGCCGGCCGACACCGTCATTACCGCCATCGGTCAGCGCCCCAACCCGACGATTGCCAAAACCACGCCGGCGCTGAAAACGACCGAGCGCGGCGTAATCGCGTTAAACGAAAAAGGCGAAACTTCCATGCCCGGCGTGTATGCCGGAGGAGACATTATACGCGGCGGCGCAACGGTGCTGCTGGCCATGAACGACGGCATTGCGGCCGCGGGGCGCATTAACGAATATTTAAAGGGGAAATAATATGCGGGAAAATGAAATTTTAGAGAGAGAACAATTAAACGACGTGGTGGTAAAATTCGTCCTGTACAAACCGCAGGTGGCCGCCTCGGCGCGCGCGGGGCAGTTTGTCATTCTGCGCGGCAACGAAAGCGGAGAGCGCATTCCCGTCACGCTGGTGGACTGGGACGCCCATAAAGGCACCATTACGGTCATTATCCAGTCCATAGGCAAATCCACGTTTATGTTTAATTCCTTGAAAAAAGGAGATGAGTTTTTAAACGTACTCGGCCCGCTGGGCACGCCTATTGACGTGCAGAATTACGGCACGGTGGCCGTGGTCGGCGGCGGTGTGGGTATTGCCGAAGTGTATCCCATCGCCAAAGCCTTAAAGCACGCGGGCAACAAAGTCATTTCCATTTTGGGTGCGCGCACCAAAGACCTGGTGATTTTGGAAGAAGAAATGAAAGGCGTATCCGACATTACCCTGCCGTGCACGGACGACGGTTCCTACGGCCAAAAAGGCATGGTGACCGATGTGCTTAAAGGCATTGTGCAGGCCGGAGAAAAAATCAATGCCGGCTTTGTCATTGGACCGATACCGATGATGAAGTTTACTTCCAAACTGATGGTGGAGCTGGGCATTGCCCCTTACGCCAGCCTAAACCCGATTATGCTGGACGGTACGGGTATGTGCGGCTGCTGCCGCGTCACGGTGGACGGCAAGGTGCGTTTTGCCTGCGTGGACGGGCCGATGTTCCCCGCGCATGCGATAGACTTTGACGAGCTGATCCGCCGCACCGGTGAATACAAAGGCGAAGAAAAAACCGCCGTGGCGGAATACGAAAAAGACCACCAGTGCAAAATCGGTTTGCACTAAAGAATATCCGCATAAAAAACACCCCGCTTTTTTAAGCGGGGTGTTTTTGCATGAACAAAGTTTACAGCAGTTTGGAGGCCAGATCCGCCAGGCGGCTGCGCTCGGTCTTGGTAAACGTAATATGCCCGTGCGTCGGCTGGCCTTTGAGGCGGTCCACCAGGTACGTCAGGCCGTTGGATTCTATGTCCAGATACGGCGTATCAATTTGGTACGGGTCGCCGGTAACGACAATTTTGGTGCCCTCGCCCGCGCGGGTCAAAATGGTTTTCATTTCGTGCGGGGTCAGGTTTTGCGCGTCGTCCACAATCATATACTGCCCGGGCAGGGAGCGCCCGCGCATATGCGTGACGGAAGCAATTTCAATTTTGCCGCTGTCCAGCAGGTAATGCGCTTTTTCTTCCCCTTCGTCGGGGTTTTTGCGGTCGGCCAGGAAAGCCAGGTTGTCGTAAATGGCGCCCATCCAGGCTTCCAGTTTTTCTTCTTTCGTGCCGGGCAGGAAGCCCAAATCTTTGCCCACGGGCACGATGGAGCGGCACACCACCATGCGGCGGTAGGCGTTTTCATCCATGGTGCGCTGCAGGCCCGTGGCCAGGGTGATGAGGGTTTTGCCCGTGCCGGCGGTGCCCACCAGGGTAACAATATCCAGGCTGTCGTCCAGCAGCAGTTCCATGGCAAAGCGCTGCTCTTTGTTTAACGGCTTGATGCCCCAGGCCACCGGCTCCTGGGCGGAAAGGGGTTTTAAAACATCTTCGCCGTTGTTGGCCACGCGGCCGATGGCGGATTTTTTGCTGCCGTCATTGGCTTTTAAAATCAAAAACTGGTTGGGAAAATACAGCCCTTTTTCCAGCGGCAATTTTTTATTTTGGTAAAACGCGTCAATCTGCGCCGGATCCACTTCCACTTCCGCCACGCCGGTATACAGCTCGTCGTATTTCACTTTATCTGACGTATAATCCTGCGCGTTGAGGCCCAGGGCTTCGGCCTTTAGGCGCATGTTGATGTCTTTGGTCACCACGAATACGGGGCTTTGGTTTTTCTTATACGAGCCCTCTTTTTTAGCCATGGTGTAGGCGATGTTTAAAATGGAATTGTCGGATTTGTTAAAGGACAAAATCTGAGGCAGGATATTGGGTTTGTCCAGCTCAATTTTCAGCGTGCCTCCTTTGGGCAGCTTGACCCCTTCGTTTAGGCGGCCTTTTTTGCGCAGTTCGTCCAGCTCGCGCGATACCATGCGGGCGTTTTTGCCGCGAGTGTCGCCTTCGCTTTTGAAATTGTCCAGCTCTTCAATGACGACCATCGGGATGACGACGTCATTGTCTTCAAACGCATAAATGGAATTTACGTCGTGCAGCAGGACGTTGGTGTCCAAAATAAAAGTTTTTTTCATATTTTCACCTCGGGCCGTCGCAGTACGGCGGGTTATTTATAGTATAAAGTTTGCGCGGCGTTTAATCAAGTGTTTTTTTCGGCGGCGGACGGGTGCAAAATACGCGATTAATTGCTATAACATATATATGAAATATCTTTGCATTCACGGACACTTTTACCAACCCCCGCGCGAAAACGCCTGGCTGGAAGAAATTGAAACCCAGGACAGCGCGGCCCCATACCATGACTGGAACGCACGCATCTGCGCCGAATGCTACGGGCCCAATGCGCTGGCCCGCGTCTTAAACGCCAAAGGGGAACTGACCGATTTGGTGGACAATTACGCCCATATCAGCTTTAACTTCGGGCCGACTTTGCTGTCCTGGATGCAGGCGTATGCGCCGCAGGTGTACCGCGCGGTGCTGGAGTCGGACAAACAAAGCATGGAAAATTTTAGCGGGCATGGTTCGGCCATTGCGCAGGTGTACAATCATATGATTATGCCGCTGGCCAATGCCCGAGACAAAGAAACCCAGGTCAAATGGGGACTGGCCGATTTTAAGGCGCGTTTCGGGCGCGAGCCGGAAGCCATGTGGCTGGCCGAAACCGCCTGCGACACGCCCACGCTGGAAGTATTGGCCGCGCACGGCATGAAATACGTTATTTTGGCCCCGGGGCAGTGTGCGCGCGTGCGTAAAATAGGGGAGAAAAACTGGACGGACACCTCCGGCGCAAAAGTGGACCCGAAGCGCGCGTATCTGTGCAATTTACCTTCCGGAAAAAAAATCGCTTTGTTTTTTTATGACGGGCCCATCTCGCAGGGGATTGCTTTTTCGGATACGCTTAAAAGCGGCGAAAATTTTGCCCGCCGCCTGATGAGCACCTATTCCGGCGGCACCGAAGCGCAGCTGATGCATATTGCCACCGACGGCGAAACATACGGCCACCACCAGAAATTTGCCGATATGGCCCTGGCTTACTGCCTCAAATATGTGCAGGGCCTGCCGGACGTGCATTTGACGGTGTACGGCGAATTTTTGGAGAAGTTTCCGCCGCAGTATGAAGCACAGATTTTTGAAAACTCGTCCTGGAGCTGTTTCCACGGGGTGGAACGCTGGCGGGCCGACTGCGGCTGTAATTCCGGCGGGCACCCGGGCTGGAACCAGAAATGGCGCGCCCCGCTGCGCAAAGCGCTGGATTTTATCCGAGATGAGATGGCCAAAGATTTTGATGCCCGCGGATGGGAATATTTTAAAGACCCCTGGGCCGCGCGCAATGATTATATTGAACTGGTGTTGGACCGCAGCCTGGACGCACAGCACAAATTTTTCCTGCGCCACGCCACGGAAACGGCCTGGCGGGACCGCAGCACCGCGCTGATGCTGCTGGAAATGCAGCGCAACGCCATGCTGATGTATACCAGCTGCGGGTGGTTTTTTGATGAAATCAGCGGTTTGGAAACCGTGCAGATTTTGCAGTACGCCGCGCGTGCGCTGGAGCTTAAACGCAAAACCGGCGGCGCGGATATAGAGCCGGAGTTTATGCGTATGTTGCAGGCCGCCCCCAGCAATATTAAGGACCTTAAAAACGGGGCCGTGGTGTACGAGCGGTTTGTAAAGCCTTCGGCCATGCCTGCCACCAAGGTGGCCGTACAGCAGGTATTGCAGGATTTGCCTGGGGAAGAGGCCGCCCCTTCCGGCGCGTATGTGTGCGATGTGTCGGACTACCGCTGCGAGCGGATGCATGAGTCCGGCGGCCATATATGTTATGGCAGTATGAAGCTGAAAAACCGCGTAACATTGGAAGAAGACGAAGTGGCTTTTGCCGTGTGCCAAAGCCATGATACGCGCCTGACCTGCGGAGCCAGCCTTGTTCGTGATATTAACATGCCGGAAGCCTTTGCCTCTTTGGCCCAGGCAGTTAAAAAGGGCGGTTTTGACGCGGCGCATGAGGAAATAGGCAGGCGGTTTAAAAATATTTATCCGTTTACCTCTTTGTTCAAAGACGCTCAGCGGCGTGTGATAGATCATGTGCTGGAAGTAATTTCCCAAAAAACGGATGAAGAATTTACGCGAATTTTTGAGCAGCAGTATCCCGCCGTGCGCGGGCTGAAATACATCGGCGCGCCGCTGCCGCAGGCGTTTACCACGGTGGCCGATTTTGTGCTGACCGGAGATATTAAGGCTGAGCTGGCACGCGACCCGGTGGACATCAATGCGCTGGAAGAACTGATGGACGATGTGCGCACGCTGGGCCTGCAGACGGACAAGGCGCAGGTCAATGCCGCCGCCGGAGAAAAACTGATGGGATATGTGCGGGAGTTCTACCAAGACCCTTCCGCGCTGGCAACGGCTGTGAAAACCGTGGAGTTTTTAAACTATATGGAAATTTTCGGTTTTACGCCGGACACTTCCCAGGCCCAGCAGCAGGTATTTAAAGCCCTGCAAAGCCTGCCTACCGAAGAGCGCGGCAAAAGCATTTTGACTGCGCTTGCGCGTAAGCTGAAAATTGCCGTTTAGATAAAATGAGATGTTGTTTGAAAGGCCCCGCGAAAAACGCGGGGCCTTTTCATTATCCGGGGAAAGCGTCTACAAACTGTATGGTAAAATCGGGGAAGGCGTCCACATACTGTATGGTAAAATCCGCAAAGGAATCCACCATTTGCCATTTGCCGCAGGAATCGGCAAAGGCGGGCACTTTCTGTACGCGCAAATCCGGAAAAGACGTTACCACCTGTACTTTGAAATCCGCAAAATGTTCCACCACCTGCACCCTGCCGTAAAGCGGTTTTCCGTTGCAGGTGCAGCCGGAAATATCGGCTCCCAGCGCCGCGGGCAGTAAACAAAAAAGACAAAATAAAACGTATTTTTTCATGGCGTATTCCTTGTGAGGGTTACAGCGGGTCGTTGCGCAGCAGGCGCGGATCGCGCGTTTTTAAGAATTTAACGGCCACGGGCTCTTTTTGTGCGGCGGCCAGGGTGTAATATTTCATGGCTTCCTGCTCATTTTTGTCCGTGCCGATCCCGTTATAATAAAATTCCGCCAGCAGCCGCTGGCCCAGCGGGCTGCCTTTGTCGGCCGCTTTTTTCATCCAGGCAAAAGCTTGGTCATTGTCTTTGTCCGTGCCCGTGCCGCGGCGGTACATGACGGCCAGATTAATCATGCCTTCAAAATCTTCCTGCTCGGCCGAACGGCGGTAACAGGACAGGGCTTTTTGGTCGTCCTGGGTTACGTCTTTTCCGGCATGGTACAGCGCGCCCAAAGCGTTTAGGGCTTTGGCATATCCGCTGTCTGCCGCGGACTGCAGGTAATGCAGAGCCAGCGTTTTGTCCGCCGCAACGCGTTTGCCCGCATAATACAGCAGGGCCGCTTCATATTGCGCGGAGGGAAGGCCCTCCTGCGCCTGTATTAATATACGGCGTAATTTTTTACGCGAAGAAATATAGGACAGCGCAAAAGCCGCCGCCAAAAGAACAACGCCGGCCGCTACCAGAATCTGCAGGCTCATTGGTCCTCCTTAATCCGGCGGATAATTTCCGCCGCGTTTTTGCCGCCGTTCTGCTGTGCGCGCACGGCCCAGAACAGGGCTTCTTTGCGGCTGGCGGCTACGCCCGTGCCGTGCAAATAATGCAGGGCGGTTTGTTCCTGCGCCTCTGCGTCGCCGTTTTTGGCGGCGGCGAGCATCCAGGAAAATACGCCGTAGTCGTCCTGTGCCACACCCGTGCCGTTGCGGTACATGCCGCTTAATGCTTTTTGCGCCTGCGTCAGTCCGTCCCGGGCGGACAGACGCATAAAATGAAACGCGCGTTTTTCATTTTTTTCCGTACCCTGTCCGTTTAAATACATCAGCGCCACCCGGTAGCGCGCCGAACGGTTTTCGGCTTCGGCGGCGGCCAGTGTCAGCTCAAAAGCTTTTTTGGTCTCCGGCTCTATATACGGCGGGTAGCCTTCCGCATAATAATTGCCCAGTTGCACCTGCGCCGCCGGTATGGGCACGGGGGCCTGTGCGGCGCGCGTCAGCCATTTCAAAGCCTTCTCTGCGTTCGCCGGCGTGCCGAGACCGTCTGCATACAGGCGCGCCAGCGCGTACTGTGCCAGCGGGTAGTCCGGCGCAAGTTTTTGCACCGCTTCAAAGCCCGCCTGCGGATTTTCCGCAACGCCCTGCCCCTGTACCTGCATAAGCGCCAAAATCAGCTGCGCTTCACGTTCGCCCGCGTCGGCGGCTTTTTGCAGATGTTTGCGCGCTTTCTTAAAATTTTTCTTCGTGCCTCGTCCGTAGTAATAGGCTTTGCCCAGGTCCAGTTCGGATTCAGGCTGTTTGTCCCATTTTACTTCGCCTTCGGACTGGCGGAAAGAGGGGGAAGGCGTCAGCGCCTCCCGAAAGCCCCGCTCCTGTAAGATGCCGGCGCAGCATATGACGGGAAACAGCAGGAAAAAGAAAGGGAAATATTTGCCCATAGGCTATTTGGTACGCAGGAGTTTGCGCTCCTGCAGAGTATATACGGCGTTTGCAAAATGGGCCGCGTGTACGTCGTGCGTAACCATCAGCACGGTCAGGCCTTCTTTGGCCAGCGCGGCAAAGTCTTTAAATACCTGTTCTTTGCGCGCCGCGTCCAGGTTGCCGGTCGGTTCGTCGGCCAGCAGCAAATCCGGGCGGTTGCACAGTGCGCGCGCGATGGCGGCGCGCTGCTTTTCGCCGCCGCTTAAATCGGCGGGCATTTTGTGTGAAATGTGTCCGATGCCAAACTGGTCCAGCAGTTTCTGCACGCGGGGCTTTTCATCTTTGCCGTGCATCAGGCCGGGCAGGGCCACGTTTTCCAGCAGGGAAAATTCCGGCAGGAGTCCGTCAAACTGAAAGACAAAACCCATTTTTTTGCGCCGCAGGGCGGAGCGTTTGGTTTCGCTTTTGATTTTGGTAATGTCTTTTCCTTCAAAAAGGATTTGGCCGGAGGTGGGTTTGTCCAGCATGCCGATAAGGTTTAACAGCGTGCTTTTGCCGCTGCCGCTGGGGCCCAGCAAGACCACAAACGCGCCGCGCGGTACGGTCAAGTCCGCATTTTCCAGCACGCACAGGTTTTCCTTGCCCTGTCCGTAGACTTTGGTTAAGTTTTTTATTTCCAGAATATCAGCCATAGCGTATCGCGTCCGTCGGGTGTACGCGGGAGGCTTTCACCGCCGGATACAGCCCCGCAAAGAAACATACCAAATAGCTGCCGCCGATGACGGCCAGCACGTCCCACAAATCCATGCGCACGGGCACTTTGGTTAAATAGTAAATGTCCCCGGGCAGTTCCACGATGTTAAACGTGGCGATAATCCAGCACAGCAGCAGGGCCAGCAGTACGCCCAGCGCAATGCCCACCGTGGCGGTCATCATGGCTTCCCACATAAAAATGCCGCGTATCATTTTGGGGCTGGCACCCAGCGCGCGCATAATGCCGATGTCGCGCAGTTTTTCGGTACCCAGCAAAATCAAATTGGAAGCAATGTTTAAAGAAGCCACCGCGATAATCAGAAACAGAATGATAAACATAACTGCTTTTTCCAGCTTCAGCGCGGCATAAAGCGTGCTGTTCATCTGCGCAAATGTACGCACGGTGTAACCGTAACCGACGGCCCGCTGTATCTGCGGGGCGACGGCTTCGGCCTTGTTCATGTCTTTGAGTTTGACGGCTATGCCCGTAACGCCCTGCTCCAGTCCCAGGAAATCGCTGGCGTCCGCCAGCGGGGCGTAGGCGATGGTGTTGTCAAATTCATAGTATCCCGTGCGCAAAAGACCGCTGATGCGGAAACGCTTCATTTTGGGGAACATGCCCGCGCCGGTGGAAATGGACTGCGGGGAAATGAGCACGACGTCATCGCCCACAAACAGGTTTAAATTCATGGCCAGCTCCGTGCCCAGCACCAGCGGCGGAGGGGCGTCCTCTCCCCATTCGGCCGGAGCGTCAAAAGACCCTTCGGTCAGGGATTCATTTAAGTTGTTAATTTTGGCTTCCTGTTTCGGGTCCAGCCCGCGGATAATGACACCCAGGCTTTGGCCGCGGTAGGAGATAATGGCCTGGCCGTAAATGTTCGGCGCGGCGCCCTCCACATCCGGCAGGGCTTCCACGGCCTGCATTTTCTGCGGGTACACGTCTTTGGCCATGCGGCCGAACACCAGGATATGGCTTTGCGCACCGATGATTTTTTCTTTGATGTCGCTCTGAAAGCCGTTCATGACGGACAGGGTGGTAATCAGCGCGGCCACGCCCACGCTGACGCCCGCCACGCCGATCAGCGTGGTAATCACCGCAAAAAGACCTTTGCGTTTGAGCATGTAGCGCATGGCCACGAAGCGTTCAAATTTCATGGATATATTCTACTTTATTCGGCGCGGCTTGTGGGGCGGACTAAAACGGAAAAATCGTTAAAGCAAAACCCCCGCTTTAGAGCGGGGGTTTTTAGATTTTACTTTTCTTCTTTTTCTTCCAGCTTTTTGAGCGTGGGGAAGAAAATAATTTCTCGTATGGAGTCTTGGCCCGTGAGCAGCATGACCGTGCGGTCTATGCCGATGCCCATGCCGCCCGTGGGGGGCATGCCTGATTCCAAAGCTTCTATATAATCGCCGTCCAAAATATCGGCGTTTTCGGCATCCTCGCCCTGGGCCTTGGCCTTTTCAGCCGCCTGGTCTTTGAGGCGTTGGTACTGGTCGGCAGGGTCGTTGAGCTCTGTGTAAGCGTTAGCAATTTCGCTGCCGGAGACGAACGCTTCAAAGCGTTCCACGATTTCGGGGTCTCCGGGTTTGGTTTTGCTGAACGGGCTGACCGCCGTGGGATAGTCCAGCGCGATGACGGGGCAGTTGTAGCCTGCCAGCAGTTTGGTTTCAAACAGTTCGTCAAACAGTTTGCTGTCCGGATCGGAGGCAGAGAAGGAAATGCCCTGTTCTTTGGCCAGCTTGGCCAGCGGCTCGCGTTTAAACTGGCGGCCGTCTAATACTTCGTGGATATCCTGGCCGAATTTTTCTTTCCAGGCCTGCGGAATATACAGACGTTTATACGGCGGAACCAGGTTAATTTCCTGGCCGCGGTAGGTTACTTTTTCCACTCCGATGGCCTTGGCGGCGTTGGCCAGGATTTCTTCAAACAAATCGGCCATGGTGTTTACGTCCCCATACGCCTGGTACAGCTCCATCATGGTAAATTCGGGGTTATGTGTGGTGTCTATGCCCTCGTTGCGGAACATGTGGCCGATTTCGTAAATGCGGTCAAAGCCGCCTACAATCAGGCGCTTGTGGTACAGTTCCAGCGCGATGCGCAGGCGCAGCGGCATTTTCAGCGCGTTGTGATACGTCTGGAACGGGCGCGCAACCGCGCCGCCGCTGTCGGGCGTGAGGATGGGCGTTTCCACTTCCAAAAATCCTTTTTCGTCCAGCGTTTTGCGTATGGAGGAAATGATGTGGGCGCGTTTGACAAAAATATCTTTTACGTCTTCATTGGCGATTAAATCCAGGTGACGTTTGCGGAAACGAACCTCCGTATCCTGCAGGCCGTGGAATTTTTCGGGCATGGGGCGAATGGCTTTGGAAATTAAATTCAGTTTGTGTACTTTAATCGTGCGTTCGCCGGTTTTGGTGACGAACATATGCCCCGTAACAGATACAAAATCTCCCACGGCGACGTGTTTTTTAAAGAAGGCGTAGGCTTCGTCGCCCAGGTTGTCTTTAGCCACATACAGCTGCACTTTGCCGGAAAAATCCCGCAAATGCGCAAAGGCGGCCTTGCCCATCAGACGCAGCTGCACCAGGCGCCCCGCGGTGCATACTTCGGCGTCGTCGGGTGAATTTTTGGCTTCGGCACAGGTCTGTTTTTTCTCACAGCGGTTGGGATAAGGGTTATGGCCGGAGGCTTTTAGTTCTTCGGCTTCGGCATAACGCTGGGCGATGATTTCGTCCAACGCGTTATTGTGTTTTTCAGCGGGTTTGGCGGTGTTTTCCATAAAGACCTCTAAAGAAAAAAGCCGCCGCCTTACGCCGGCGGCGGCCCAAATAAATCTGGTTCCGGGACTAGGACTCGAACCTAGAATTAATGCTCCAGAGGCATCCGTGTTACCATTACACCATCCCGGATCAACATACATATTTTAGCATTTCGCGCCGCGCCGCGCAAGGGGCCGGCCAAAAAACAGGAAGAACAGACACAACAGGCGGGCAATTTGTTATAATAAAAGCAGTTCCGCGCCTATAGCTCAATCGGTTAGAGCAACCGACTCATAATCGGTGGGTTCCAGGTTCAAGTCCTGGTGGGCGCAGGTAAATTTTAACAAAAAAGAGGCCCCGAGGCCTCTTTTTATTTGTTTTGGCGGCAAAATTGCTACAATAAGAACACGGGGCATGGCCCAATGGTAGGGCGTCCGCTTTGGGAGCGGAAGGTTCCCGGTTCGAGCCCGGGTGCCCCGATTTTT
>CALUVA010000008.1 GCA_944324105.1 uncultured Elusimicrobiales bacterium | reverse complement strand
GAGCGTGATGTGGCTTGGACGGGCTTTATCGTGGGAGCATTAACCAACCAGCTGTAAGATTAAAACCAGCGGGATTTGTCTTGTCTAAATACCGACAGGGGCCCGTTTTGATAGGGGTCATAACGGTGAATGTTGCAGCCGTATTCCGTCAGGGAAATAATTTGCCCCCGCTTATTCCACACGATAAGAGATATTCCTTCAAATTCTTCGCTTTGTCCGTTTTGCAGTCGGTTTTTAAAGTACCACTGCACCGCGGTTTGGCTGCCTTGGTGAAAAAATTGCTTGATGTCCCATTGCAGCACTTTGCCGCGCGTGTTCCATTCGTCAAACCAGTGCTTTATTTTATCTGCGCCGCGGTATTGCGGGCCCCAGCTTTCGGTATATACGGCCTGCGGGGCAAATAAGCGGGATATGCCCAAATCTTTCCCCTTTAGCCACATGGCAAACCAGCGGCGTAGGGCCTTTTCTTTTTCCTGCCTGTTCATTTGGCCAGCGGCTCCAGCGTGCGTTTGTATCCGTCTGTTTTAACCACTTTGGCCTTAAAAATACGGCCCGGGGCCACGGGGCGGGTAAAAGTAACCTGACCGTCAATATCCGGCGCGTCTTTGTATGTGCGGCCGAAAGTTTCCCCATCGGAAATGGCCTCCAGCGTGCTGCCCAGCAGGCGTTTGTTAATGCGGTCTATGACGCGGCTTTGGGCTTCTTCCAGCCGCAGGCGGCGCTCCCGTTTGAGCTCGGGGCTGACCTGATCCGGCAGGGAATAGGCGGCGGTGCCTTCTTCGCGGAAATATTCAAACACGCCCATATTGTCAAATTCGTATTCGTTGACAAAATCCAGCAGTTCTTTGAAATCTTCTTCCGTTTCTCCCGGGAAACCCACAATGAAATTGGTGCGCAGGGAAATATCTTTCACGCGCTTTTTAAGCATATCCAGCGTGCGGCGTATTTGCGCGGCATCGCAGTGGCGGTTCATGCGTTTTAATACGGGGTCGGCGATGTGCTGCAGGGGAATATCCAGGTAATGGAAAATGCGCGGCGTGGAAGCCATCAGTTCGGCCAGCTGCGGCGTTACGCGGTGCGGATAGCCGTACATAATACGCAGGCGCTTAATGCGGCGGTTGTCCAGTAACTTTTCCAGCAGTTCGCTCAAACAGGCCTTGCCGTATAAATCCTGCCCGTAAGAGGTGGTGTCCTGGGCGATGAGTGAAATTTCTTTTACGCCGTTTTGCGCCATCAGGTCCGCCTCGCGCAGGATATCTTCCATGGGTTTGGAGCGGTACGGTCCGCGCAAAAAAGGAATGGTGCAGTAAGCGCAGCGGTTGTTGCAGCCATCGGCCACTTTTAAATAGGCCGTGTGCGGCGCGGTCAGGCTCATTTTGTATTCCGGCAAATATAGGGTTTTGGGCAGAGGGGACAAAAGCAGGCCGCTTTGGCGCAGGGTGTCTTCTATTTTTTCCTGTCCGGCTATGGAAAACACCAAATCCACCTGCGGAAATTCTTTCAAAATTTGTTCCTTGTAGCGTTCCACCAGGCAGCCCGTTACGGCCACGCGGCCGACCAGGCCCTGTTTTTTCAGTTCCAGCGCGTCGGCAATAGCCTGGTGCGCTTCGTCCACCGCCGAAGCGATAAATGCACAGGTATTGATAATCAGCACGTCCGCCCCCTCGGGAGAGAGCAAAAGTTCATGCCCTTTGCCGATCAGGCGGGCGGAAAACTCTTCGCTGTTGGTTAAATTTTTGGGGCAGCCCAGGCTGACAAGGGAAAATTTCATATCTATATTCTAGCAGTTTTGGCCGCCGTGCAGCGTTTAAACGGCCAGATCTTCGTGCTTGGCGGGCGGTTCGGGTTCTTCGTCCTCGTCGGTTTGGTTCAGCAATGCCATACCGAAGGTGATGACGCCCACGCGGCCTATCAGCATAGCTGCGATGATAATCAGTTTGCCCAAGGGGCTTAACTGTCCGCTTACACCGGAGCTGATACCCGCCGTGGCCAGCGCGGCGGTGGCTTCAAACAGCAAATCCAAAAACGGCAGGCTTTCCGTCCACACCAGCAAAAACAGCGTTACAAACAGCAGGAAAATATAAAAGATAAAGCTGGACGTGGCAATGTACAGGCGGTAAGTGGGTATTTCTTTGCCCAAAAATGTAATCTGTTTGCGGCCCTGCAAGTGGCTGGATACGATAGCCAGCAAGCAGGTAGCGGCTGTGGTTTTTATACCGCCTCCCGTACCGGAAGGAGAGCCCCCTACGGACATTAACGCCATCAGCACCATCAGCGCGCCGGCCGACAGGGCCGAAAGCGGCACCGTATTAAATCCCGCCGTCGTCATGGCCGATGTGGCCTGAAAGGCCGCCTGCGCCACCGTCAGGTGCGGATTGGTAATCAGAATAAAAAAGGTAGCCATCAGCAAAGCGCCCAGCGTAAACACCACAATGATTTTGCTGGTATAGGAAATTTCTTTGGTGCGGCGCACCAGCCAGTTAAACATATCCGTCACCACGATAAAACCCATGGCGCCCGCCAGCGAAAGTACGGAAATGACAATGTTAATGGTTTTGCTGTCGGCAAAAGACACCAGATTGTCCGGAAACAGCGTAATACCCGCCGTACAAAAGGCCGATACGCTGTGGAAAATGCCGTACCATACCGCTTCGGCCGCGCCGTATCCGTGGCGGTGGAAATAATTGTATAAAAACGCCGCGCCGATTAATTCGGCAATAAATGTAAAAATAATGGCCGTGCGCAAAAAGTCCTGCAGGCGCACGGTGCGCGGCAGGGCAAACTCCGTATTTAAGACTTCTTTGTGCCGCGGGCGCAGGCGGCGCGAAAAAGACAGGTAGAGAAAGGAGGACATCGTCATATATCCGATACCGCCCGCCTGTACCAGAAGCAAGATGACCAGTTTTCCCAAAAACGTGTAAGATTCTGCGAAATTGACGCTGTTGAGCCCCGCGGTGGACATGGCCGAAGCGGCCGTGAAAAGGTTGTCCAGCAGGCCCACCTGCCCGTTGTCCATAAACGGCAGGGACAGGGCCAGCCAGCCCAGCAGAGTATATAAAATCATGCCCTGCAGAATATTTTGCGACGGAGACAGGCGCAATACAAACATGGCGTATTTGTGCAGGGCCGTGTGGGTAAATTTGCGGGCGGATTCCCATACGTTCCGCCACGAAAAATTTTCAAACATATTTTATTGTAGCAAGTTTACCCGCCGGAAAGGCTATCTGTCGGGCGGAATACGCCAGGAAAAATAAATCCGTACGGGGTAGGGAAAGAAAGACGTCCGGCCATCCCGTCCGTCCGCCGGACTTCCTTGCCCGCTATAAAAAACCCCGCCGGAAGGCGGGGTATATTTTTACTCCGCGTCCACGCTGAACTTAATGGCCGGATTTAAACTTTTATGCACGGGGCAGAGGTTGACTACGCCCAGGTAGCGTTTGCGCATTTCTTCATCGGTGCCCTGCGGGAAGGTAATGTGCAGGTGCACTTCTTCCAGCCCGCCGGCATTGGGGCCGAAAACGGATGAAAGCGCAATTTTGGTGCCGTCCATATTATGCCCGTATTTTTGCGCTACCACGCTCATCATGGTCAGCGTGCAGGCGCCCAGTGCGGCCACCAGCATTTCGCCCGGGGTCATGTGTTCGTGTTTATCATTGTGTTCGGTGTGCAGCGTATCTTTAACGCCGTCTTTGCTCATGCTTACGCAGGTGTCCCCCGTGTAAGTGCATACGATTTCATTTGCCATAAATCCTCCTTAATGAATGTGCACGGTTGTTTTAACGTCCGCGCGTAAAGTCTGGTGTACGGGGCAGGCATTTACCGCGCCTGCGTAACGCTCTTTCATCTCTTTGGTAAAATGCGCGGGAAAAGTGATATTTAAAATAAACTCGCCCACACGGCGCGGACTTTCCGCCATGACCTTGTCTATTTCTATGCGGGTTCCCGTCAGGTCGTCTCCGGTGCGCTCGGCCATTTTACCCATAATAGTCAGCACGCAGGACGCAAAGGCCGAGGCCAGCAAATCGGTGGGGGAAAACAAACGCCCTTTTCCGCCGTTGTCGGGCGGAAGGTCGGTGCGGATTTTTTCGCCCGTGGGGCCGTGGGTCAATTCTGTCTGTCCGTCGCCCAGGTAAACGGATGTAATTTTGGTCATAAAGCCTCCCGTTTTTCACAGTCTATCTTTTTGCACGCTGCGGCGGCAAGCAGAAAAAAAGAACTATAAAAAAAGAAAGAAATATTAAGCGGCTTTCTTTCCGGCCTTGCGCGCGGCGGCGGCTTTTTTATATTTTTCTCCCCATTGGGCCATTACTTCTATGACCGGCAGGAGGGAGTGCCCCGTAGGGGTCAGGCTGTATTCCACGCGCGGGGGGACTTCCGCATATACTTTGCGCAGGACCAAGCCGTCGGATTCCATATCGCGCAGGTTTTGCGTCAGCACTTTTTGACTGATGCCGCTGACAGAAGCGCGCAGCTGGCCAAAGCGGCGTGTGCCGTCCATTAAATCGCGCAAAATCAACAGTTTCCACTTGTTTCCGATTAATTCTACCGTTGTGGCGACGGGGCAGGGGGGTAAAGGTTTGTGTGGCATAATTTCTCCGTTTCAGGCCGTGCGGTGCGGCCAATAGTTACCAAAAGGTGCTTATATAATAAAAAAGTGCCTACTTTACAAATAGCGCTTACAATTTTTATTATACTATAAAATTCATTTACAGGAGGCTCTTATGAGCAAAGAATTGCAAACTCTCGCCCAAGGCGAAAATTTCAAAGCCGTCAACGCCGGTCCGTGGGCGGAAATTGCGCAGTATGTAACGGGCCCGTTCCAGGGAAAAGTGTTTTTGAAAGAGGCGCTGGGCACCACCGGAAGTGAAATTTCTTTCGGCTCCATGCCCGAAGGGGCTGCCGTGCCGTTTTTCCACACGCACAAAGAAAATGAAGAAGTTTATATCGTGCTGCAGGGCCAGGGGCAAATGCAGATTGACGGGGAAGTGTTTGATATCAAAGAAGGCTCCGTCGTGCGCGTCAGCCCCAAAGGCGTGCGCAATATCAAAGCCGGCAAAGGCGGACTGGTGTTTATGTGCATGCAGGCCAAAGCCGGCTCCCTGCGGGAATGGACGGGCGATGATGGTTTGCCTGCTGAAGCGACGGAGAAATGGAGTAAATAAACACGGCTGTTTTAAAAACCCCGGGATATTGCCCGGGGTTTTTGCATACAAAATAGACAGGTTTACGGGGCGTAAGGCCGGAACACAAAGGCACCGTTTTCTGCAGTTTCCAACAATCCCCAGGTAGGTTTTCCGTTAATGTTCAGCAATACACTGATGCGGCGGATCTGTGAGGGCGGTATGTCTTTATGAGACATTAACAGCTTCATGTGATGTTGTCCGGTAATTTCCAGTACAGACGGAATTTGTTTTCCGGCGCCCATGCGCACTGTGGAATATTGGGCCGCTTCTGAGGTTTTACTAGTCATGCAGATGACCCGTTGACTTGCTACATGAGCCGCTGAGCGTCCGTGTATCCCTCCTGCCAAACCGACTAACAGGTCATTGTTGTTTCCGCTGACTTTGCTTATTAACAGCCCTTCCTGGCGGATTGCTCGTATTCCCTCGTCATTAAGGGCCATGCCGCGGTACATAAGTTTGGAATGACTGGGCACCGGAAAGCTTGGAATGGGGGATACATCCAGCTTCAACATATGATCATCTAAATTATTAATAATATAGCTGTCTCCGCGCAGCCGCGCCGCAGAAGAATAAGGCCGTGCCCCCATATCGTATAATTTTGCCATAGCCTGTTTGGGAGGATAGTTCAGCGTGCGCGTCATAAACGTATAACCGGCCCTTTTACCTCCCAAGCGAAAAACAATTTTCCCCAGTTGTTCACCAGCGGCTTTTCCTCCGGTTTTAACAGCCTGTCCAAAGGCAGTTTTGGCCAGAGCAGACGAAACTTTGGTTAAATAACCTCCGGGAATAGGAACAAATATCAGCGCAATATCCAATGAATGTTCTTTTAAAAATTCCTGGCTTTGAATATCGCTGGGAATTCTTTGCGGAACAATGGGCAGGCACTGTTTGGGGTCGCTGGTGCTCTGTATATATTCCGGGGCGCGTCCTCCTCCGTAAGCGTAGGCCAGTCGTGCCAACAGATTGTTCCCCGGAGCAGAGCTGGGCAGAACGCTGGAGCGGTATACGGGTTCAGTATAAGCCGTATAATCATTTCTGTTGCGGCAGTACAAAGATGTCAGCAAAGCGGACAACTTTTTCCGCTCAGAATCAGACAGCGGGAAATAAGCCAGTTCCGTCGCTGCATGGATTTGGGCAGCCAAAGACGGGACTTGATAGAAAGCCATGTCTTTTAAATAAACAGAAGCCTGAGGACCGGCAGCAGCCAATATATCGGCCGCTTCGGCATATACGCGATAATTTTTGCTCCGATATTGGCGAAAAGCATCGGAAGGACGGTTGGACTGGTCAAAGGCCATTAAAAGAGAATATACGCCGCGCGGTCCGTCTAAAATCAGAGCAGCTTGGAAGAGATAGACAGCCACTGTTAAGTTGTTCTCCTCAGAGCCGTAATCATTTTTCATCAGAGGACGCAGCGCAGATACCCCTTTTTGTGCGGAAGAAGGGTTAAGAGCCGCATAAAGAATGGCTGACATTCCCAATGTTTGGCAATTCAATCCATTACAGCTTTTCCGTCCGGCCAGCTGTTGCAAGGCAAAACGCTTTAACTCCCCGGTCAGGGCGGTATGAGCCCTGTTTTGTTTATTCCAGTAACCGTTGGCCGTCATTTCCGTAAGAGCTTTTAAACTGCCTAATCGGATTTGAATGTTTTCATTTTTCGCGTGTTCCAGATAAAATGCACCGGCTTCAAGAACTTTTTGGTCAATTTCTTCCTCATTTCCTGAATAAACGGCCAGGGCCACTGCGGCATTGAGCATGAGGGACTTACTGCTGAAATAACCGACGGTGGCACTGTAGTGGTCCAAAACCGGCTTTTGCACGCGCAGGGCATCAGGCTTTTGTTCCAGTTCTTTAGGTAAGGAAAACGGCTTACTGCGTGCAGCTGCAGTGCGTAAAAACGTACTAGAGGGCCTAGCCTGAGAGGGGAGGGTAAGGCGTTTGCTGGAATAACTTATGTCAAGCGGTGCCAAGGTATCTTGGGCCGCTGCCTCAGTAAGGGCTATTCCCAATGAAATGATTAAAAGAATGATTTTTTTTCCAATCATATTGTTTTTCGTTAGATAAATTAAAAGCGTCCCTTTTTATCATGGGACGCTTGATTATTGTGTTAGCAGCATATTTGATCTTTTGCCAGCGTCCTGATTCTACTGCCGCCAAATAGGCGGATGAATACCATACGGGTAAAGAAGCGGACGGAATTTAGCGCGGTAGCCTGAACAGAGGCTCCTGAATTGGACTGAAACGAAAAATAAAACGGATGCAAAAGCAAATCTGACATATCTCTCTTCCTCCGCGCTGATAACTTACACTTATATTGTAATAGTTTTTTCTTTTTCTTCCATGGGTCATTTGACCTAAATTATTTTGGGTCCGGACCTAGATTTGGCTGAAAAATGAAAACATGAACAATAAAAAAATCCTCAGTGTGCGGCTAGGGGTTTTTGATATAAAAAAACTGCCAAATTTACAATTAGTTGGCAGTAAATTTGGCAGTACTCCGTCGTAAAAAATGCTCCCCGAGTAGGACTCGAACCTACAACCTACCGGTTAACAGCCGGTCGCTCCACCATTGAGCTATCGGGGAATAAATCGTGTTTACTTCCGACCTATTTATTTTACCTAAAAAAAAATACTTTGTAAATAGTTCATTTGTCCGTCGGGAAAAATTATTTGGTTTGCGGCAGGTGCGCCGTGCGCCGCACCCGCGTTCCCGATTTGTATTCCAAAAGAGCTTGTTGTTTCTTTTTGATTTTTTCTTCCGGCGGCAGCGGTGTTTTGCCGGAGGTGGCGGCCCAAAAGTCTTTGTCTTTGCGCCGTGTTATGCTCCAAATCACCAGCCCCGCAAACACCAGTGCGATAAACGCCAGCGTGACGTGCAGGCCTGCGGCGTGCATCAGCAAGGCAATCAGCAGTACGCAGACGCTTTCCACCGTGTAAGAGGCCGTACCGAAAAGCCCCAGTATTTTTCCGCGCACATTTTCCGGCGCGCGCAGCAAAATCAGGGTGGATATCATGGCGGAAAACGCCCCGAAAGGCATACCGCACAACACCGTGGCCGCCAGCACCAACGGCTTGGGCAAATTAAAGTACAGTACCAAAACAGACAGCAAATAAGCGGCGTAGTTGGCTGTCAGCAGGGTAAAAAATTTAAATTTTCGGGCGGCCCGGGCAAAACGCACCGCCCCCAGAAAAGCACCCAGCCCGAAGGAGGCGCCTAACAATCCCAGATACACCGTACCGTATCCGTAATGATAAATGTAGCCGGGCACAAGCAGCAGCTCCCAGGACTGCCCCAGAATAAAGAAGGGCATGGTAAATAAAATGCTTTGGCGCAGGATATCGTCTTTGCGCAGTAAATCGCGGGCGTGGCGGAAAGTGGTGGGGTTGGGCTGCGTGCGCTTATTGCGGCGGCTGTAAATTCGGACGCTTAATAGGACAATCATTAAACACATCGCCGCCACGGCCAGCCAGGAGGCGAACAGTCCTGCCGCCGCGATCAAAACGCCGCCCAGCAGCGGCCCGAATACGGCCATAAATCCGTCCAGCGCTTCCACCACTCCCGTCGTGCGCGAAAGCGGCACTTCGGCATAGCGGGAGAATGTGGGCGCCAGTGCGGTGCGCGCCAGTTGGCCGGGCGCGTCAAAAAAGGAACTTAAAAAAATCAACAGGCCGATCAGCCAGGGATAATCTATTCCCCGCCAAATCAAAATAGGAATCAGCCCCAGCAGGATAAACTGAATCAGTTCACAGGCCAGCATGGTTTTGGAACGGCCCAGTTTATCTATAATCTGCCCGCCGAAAAGCGAAGAAAAAATATTGGGCAGCAAAGAGCAAAACGCGATAAACCCCGTCCATAACAAACTGCCGGTGGTACTCAAAACGTACCACGGGAGCAGCAACTGCATGAACTGGTTGACCAAAGACGAAGTCCCCTCGGCCGTCCAAAGCAGCCGAAGCGGCGTTTTGCTGTCTGCGCGTCGTGATATAAGCAGCATTGTTTCCCCTGGAGAAATTATATAAAATGGGGGGACAGAAGGGGGAAAGTATGGCAGAGTATAAAGATTATTACAAAATTTTGGGCGTAAGCAAAAACGCCACGGACGCCGAAATAAAAAAAGCGTTCAAAACGGCCGCGCGCAAGTACCATCCGGACCTGCATCCGGAAAGCGAAAAAGCGGCCATGACCGAAAAATTTAAAGACGTAAACGAGGCCTACGCCGTATTGTCGGACAAACAGAAACGCGCCATCTATGACCAGGTGGGGCAGGAAGGCTACCAAAATTACGCGCGCGGCGGCGGTGCTTCTGGCGGCCGTACTCGCTCTTCTTACGCTGGCGGCAATCCGTTTGGCGGAGCTTATCAGCAGTACGGCGGCGGCAACGGCAACACCTATTATAATTTCAGTTCCAGCGGCGGCGGAGATTTCGGCGGGGCCGACTTCAGCGATTTCTTCCAAAGCATTTTTGGCGGAATGGGCGGCGGCTTCGGCGGGTTTTCCGGCTTTGGCGGCGGCCGCGGCGCGGGCGCTTCCCAGCGCAGCGGAGATATGGAAGCGGAACTGGCGCTCAACCTGGAGGACGCGCACCGCGGGGGCCCCATGCAGCTGACTTTGCCCGGCGGACGCAATGTAACGGTAAAACTTCCCGCCGGCGTGGGGGAAGGCAAACGCATCAAACTCAAAGGATTGGGCAATCCGACTTCGCGCGGGAACGGCGATTTGTATTTAACCATTAAAATCCGCCCGCATTTAACCTACCGCTTGGAAGGTGACGACTTGCATGTGCCCGTTACGCTGATGCCGTGGACGGCCGCGCTGGGCGGCACCATTTACGTGCCGACGCTGGACGGGCCCGTCAAAGTCAAAGTGCCGGCCGGTACGCACAACGGCAAAAAACTTAAACTCAGCGGAAAAGGCTTAAACAGCAAAGGCAGCCTGTACGTTACGCTGACCATAGACGTGCCGCGCACGCTGACCAAAGAGCAAAAAGACCTGTTTGCGCGCTTGGCGCAAATTAGTTAGTTCTTCTTACACTGTGGAATAAAACGCCCGCATTTTAGGAATGCGGGCGTTTATGTTAGAATAAACTTATGAAAAAATTTCTTTTTTTGCTGGATCCATACCGACAAAGTTTTTTATTTTTTCACTGGAATTTCTATTTTTTGTTAACATTTGCAGCGGCAGTAATATGGTTGACTTTACATATGCGCGGGGCTTTTGTTTCGGCCATTTTAGACAATATCTTTATTTATTTTCCCAATTACCTGATTCACGAATTTTCGCACCGCTTTTGGTGTATGTTTGGCGAGTACTGGTGGTGCTATGCGTCCGGAAACGGCATGGAAACGCTGGTGCCTCTGGCTCTGTGTGTTTGGGCGTTACATTTGCGCGGCGGCCGGTATTTGTTGCCTCCGCTGTTATATTGGCTGGCTAGTACGCTATACGCTGCGGGTATATATGCCGCCGACGCCCGTGCCAGTGCACTTCCGCTGACTTCTTCGGATATGATGACCAACTATGCTCCGGGAGAGATAAAAGGGGACTGGCATTATATTTTGCAGCCGTTGGGATTGTTGGATTATGATGTGTTTATCGGAAATATTTTGATGTTTTTGGGAGTATTTTTTTTGGTAATAGCCATATGGAGCGTATGGTATTACTGGATACATATGAAACAGTATATTAACCATGGCCAGTGGTATTAGCTATGCTGAAACAGCCTATCTATATGATTATATCTCCGAAATATGTCTTTTCAAATAAAACCCCCCGCTTGAGCGGGGGGATGTTTTAGTTATTTGCAGATTTGCTTAAAGAAATTCTTGATTTCCTGCCAAAGCTGGCGGTAACCGTCTACATAGCTGACTTGAGTATATCCTTTGGCCATATTTTGGTAACCGTCTTTATATGTCTTAGCAATACCCTGACCAATTTGGCGGTAGCCGTCTACATAGCTGACTTGGGTATATCCTTTGGCCATGTTTTGGTAACCATCTTTATATGTCTTAACAATACCCTGACCGATTTGGCGGTAACCGTCTACATAGCTGACTTGGGTATATCCTTTGGCCATGTTTTGGTAACCATCTTTATATGTCTTAACAATACCCTGACCGATTTGGCGGTAACCGTCTACATAGCTGAGTTGCGTATAGCTTTCAGCGGCTGCGCGGTTGGCGTCGGATAGAATTTTCCAAAAAGATTTTTTCCCTTGTTCTTTGGCCTGGGCCAAAAACACCGGAGCGATACATTCTTTTTTGGCGCTTTTTAACAAGGCGCTGCAGTCGGTAAGGGTGTCTTTTAAGAGGTCCGGGTCCAAAGCAGGCACGGCGTGCCGATGTGTTACCACGCTTTCAGCCAAAGCCTCACAATAAGCTAAAGCTTCCGTCTTACTGCGAAAGCAAAATCCGTTTAGACAAATAGACGGAAGACTTTTGTTTATAGCGCGCTCAATACGTTTAATCAGCAATTGATCGTTGGAGGACAGATTTTGCGCTACAGCTGGCATAGAAAAGCCAGTGCAGAGAGTTAGAAACAATATATATAGAATAGAAAATTTTTTCATATTAACCTCTCCTTTAGTCCTTTTTGAAACATCTCTTTGTCTGTTTCTATTTATATTATGCATTGGAAAGAGGAGGGGAACAAGGGCATTTGGTCCTAAGAGGAGGGGAATAAAGGACCCATCTGAAAGGGGACTAGTTGGTAGTATTGATGTTATCAGAATGGTGAGATTGAATTTTTGTAATATAAAACTTCCTTGGTAATTTTTTATATCACCGTGGGCTGGATAACGGCCAGCTGTTTGTAAAGGAGGCTCTGCAGGTATAAGAAAACCCCCGGCTTGCTTGCGCTTGCCGGGGGCTTTCAACGTTTGTTTACAAACTATTTTTCTACCTTCACCGCAGGCTGGATAGCGGCCAGCTGTTTGTACAGGTCGCGTCTCCACGCGTATTCGGATTCGGCGCGTTTGAGCAGCTCTTTGGCCAATTCCGGATTGTCGCGCATGAGGCCTTTGAAGCGGTTTTCGCCGCTCATATAGTCGGCCAGCGGCAGCGTGGGGTCCGTCAGCGGGCTGTCCACGTGCAGCGGGTTTTTGCCTTCATAGCGGGCTTCGGGGTTGAAGCGGTAGAGGATCCAGCGTCCGGCCTGTACGGCGCGTTTGGCTTCGCCCATGCCTTTGGACATGTCAATGCCGTGCGCAATGCAGTGCGAGTACGCAATCACCAAAGCCGGGCCGTCATAAGCGTCGGCTTCCGCCAGGGCCTGGATGGTCTGGTTCATGTTTGCACCCATAGCTACCTGCGCCACATAGATATTGCCGTAGGTCATGGCAATCATGCCCAGGTCTTTTTTAGGCATGCTCTTGCCTCCTGCGGCGAACAGGGCTTTGGCGCCCAGCGGGGTGGCTTTGGACATCTGGCCGCCGGTGTTGGAGTACACTTCCGTATCCAGCACCAGGATTTTGATGTTTTTGCCGCTGGCCAGCACATGGTCCAAGCCGCCGTAGCCGATGTCATAAGCCCAGCCGTCACCGCCCAAGATCCAGACGGATTTGCGTACCAGGTAATCGGCAAAGCTCAGCAGGCGTTTGCCTTTCTCACAGTCCGTTTTTTCCAGCACGGCTTTGAGGTCGGCCACGTTCTTGCGCTGTTCTTCCACTTCCGCATCGGTTTTCTGCGCATTGTTTAAAAGCGCGTCCACCAAAGCGGCATGGTCTTTGAGGCAGCCTTCTTTGCATTCTTTCAGCAGAGCTTTGGCGTCGCTGTTTAACTGGTCGTAGGCCACGCGGATGCCCATACCGAACTCGGCATTGTCTTCAAAGAGAGAGTTGGACCAGGCGGGGCCTTTGCCGTCTTCGCGCTGGCAGTAAGGCGTGGTGGGCAGGTTGCCGCCGTAAATGGAGGAGCAGCCTGTTGCATTGGCCACGGCCAGGCGGTCGCCGAACAGCTGGGTCAAGAGTTTCACATACGGCGTTTCGCCGCAGCCTGCGCACGCGCCGGAGAACTCAAACAGCGGCTTGCGCAGCTGGGAGCCTTTGACGCTTTCTTTCTTGGTTTTTACCTCGGCCTGTTTGAGGCCCAGGAAGAAAGAGAAGTTGTCAATTTCATCTTCGCGCACGTCCAGCTGGTGCACAAAGTTGATGGCTTTCTTTTCCGGATTTTCTTTGTTTTTGGCGGGGCAGTTGTAAATGCACGCGCCGCAGCCGGTGCAGTCTTCCACAGCCACCTGAACGGTGAATTTCAGGCCGGCCAGGTCGGCTTTGCCGTCGGCGGATTTAAAGGTTTTCGGAGCGTCTTTTAGGGCCGTGCCGTCATAGGCTTTAATGCGTATGGCCGCATGCGGGCAGACCAGAGAGCAGAAGCCGCACTGAATGCAGGTGTTGGGATCCCACTGCGGCACCTGAATGGCGATGTTGCGTTTTTCATACTGCGTGGTACCGGTCGGATACACGCCGCCTTCGGGCATGGCCGAGGTCGGCAGTTCGTCGCCGCGTCCGGCAATCATTTCGCCCAGCACGTCTTTGACAAACGCGGGGGCGGATTGCGGCACGGGGGCCTTGGTGTGCAGCTTGGAAGTTACTTCGGCCGGATATTTCACTTCGTGCAAGCCGGCCAGGGCCGCGTCCACGGCTTTGTAGTTTTTCTGTACGATTTCTTCGCCTTTTTTGGAATAGGTTTTCTTGATGGCTTCTTTGATGTCGGCGATGGCTTTTTCCGTAGGAATGACGCCCGCAATACCGAAGAAAGCCGTCTGCATAATCGTATTGGTGCGGCTGCCCATGCCGGTGGCCAGGGCGATGTCGGAAGCGTCAATGACGTAGACTTTCAATTTTTTGTCAATAATCTGTTTCTGTACTTCGGCGGTCAGGTGGTCCCACACTTTATCGGCGGCATAGGGGGAATTGATTAACACGGTGGCACCCTGTTTGGCTTTGCCCAGCACGTCGTATTTATCCAGGAAGTCAAACATATGCACGCCGATGAAATCGGCCGACTGGATCAGGTACGGCGCGCGGATATAGTTTTTGCCGAAGCGGATGTGCGAGGTCGTCATAGAGCCCGATTTCTTGGAGTCATAGACGAAGTAGCCCTGCGCAAAGAAACCGTTGGCGCTGATGATTTTCATGGTGTTTTTATTGGCGCCCACGGTACCGTCGGAGCCCAGACCGTAGAACATGGCGGCGAAAATGTCGTTGCCGGCTTTGTTCTCCAGTTTGGCGGCGGGCAGGGAGGTATGGGTCAGGTCGTCATTGATGCCCACGGTGAAATTCTTTTTGGGCTCTTTGAGGTCCAAATTGTCAAATACGGCTTTGACGTCGGACGGCGTAAAATCTTTGGAGCCGATGCCGTAGCGTCCGCCGATGATTAGCGGCGTGGCCGGGAATTTGGCTTTGGCTTCGGCGGTCAGGAAAGCCGCGCAGACGTCCTGGAACAACGGCTCGCCCAGCGCGCCGGGTTCTTTGGTGCGGTCCAAAACGGCCACTTTTTTGACCGTATTGGGGATTACGCGGATAAAATCGGCAATGGAGAAGGGGCGGAACAGTTTGACTTTGAGCACGCCCACTTTCTGGCCTTTCATCGCTTCGGCGGCAATTTGCGCCACGTCCGCGCCGGAGCCCATAACGACGACCAGTCTTTCCGCATCGGCGTCGCCGACGTACTGGAACAGGTCGTATTTGCGGCCGGTCATTTTTTCAAAGGCGGCCATTTCTTCTTTTACGATGCCGGGTACGGCGTTGTAAAATTTATTTACGGCTTCGCGGGACTGGAAGTACACGTCCGGGTTGGCCGCGGTGCCGCGCACGGTGGGGTGCTCGGGGTTAAGGCCGCGGGCTTTGTGGGCCGCAATGGCTTTTTCGTCCAGCATGGAGGCCATTTGCTCTTTGGTCAGGGGTTCCACCATGTTCAGCTCGTGGCTGGTGCGGAAACCGTCAAAGAAATGCACAAAAGGCACGCGGGCTTTTAAGGTGGCGGCCTGCGCGATTAAGGCCATATCCATGGCTTCCTGCGGATTGTCCGAGCACAGCATGGCCCAGCCGGTCTGGCGTACGGACATGACGTCGGAATGGTCGCCGAAAATGGACAGCGCCGTGGTGGCAATGGCGCGGGCGGACACATGGAACACGGTCGGGGTCAGTTCGCCCGCGATTTTGTACATGTTCGGGATCATCAGCAGCAGACCCTGCGAAGCGGTAAAAGTGGTGGTCAGCGCGCCGGCGGTCAGGGAGCCGTGCACCGCGCCGGAAGCGCCGCCTTCGGACTGCATTTCCGTGACGACGGGCACATTGCCCCAGATGTTGGTTTCGCCTTTGGCGCTTTTGGCGTCGCAGATTTCACCCATCGTGGAAGACGGCGTAATGGGGTAAATCGCGATGACTTCGTTGGTGGCGTGCGCGACGTGGGATACCGCCGCGTTGCCGTCCATAGCGACTAGTTTGGCCATAGAGTAAATCTCCTTTTGGTAATGTAAAACGAGTTATCCGCCCGTTTGGGGGCGGCCGGTTAAACAGGGTGCCGTATAAGTAAGCGGGGACAGTATTTAACTACCCGTATATTGTATAAATTTAACCCTTCGCGCGCAAATACGCGCGCGTAAGGAGAGCCGCCGTATGGCGCGATATGCGCGCATGGCGGAATATTTGATACACTTAATCCATGAAAGATACCGCTTTTTACCGTTTTTTATGTGCCCACCGCCCGCTGTGCGTGTTGTACGAAACGCTGCGATGGCTGGGGCACAAAATTTTCTTTTTTGTCCGTACTCCCACGCCGGTATGGTACCGTTTTGACTGTAAATACCAGGCGGGGGAACAGCCCCGCGAAACCCTGCCGCTTGATGCGTCCTGGTACCGCATTTCCCGTCCGCTGTACCGCCATGAGCATGTGTATTATAATTTTGACGCCGCCCTGGCCGCCAATCCCGGCGTAAAGGGGCTGGCGTTAATTTTCTTTATGGGCATAGGGGATTATTTGTACGTTACACCCATGATAGCGGCTTTAAAAAAGAAATATCCGCACCTGCCTTTTTACGGCTATGTGGGCGCACAGTTTGACCGCAACAATTCCCCGTTGGTGGGCAAGCTGCTGCAAAGCAACCCCCATATAGAAAAAGTATTTTATTTTAACGGATACCGCCACCCGCTGATTTGGAAAAATTACAATTACGCAGACGCTTTTAAGAACATTCCCGAAGGTTTCCTGGCCGTGCCCGTATATTACGATTACAGCGTGCGCGTGCCGCACCGTGTTAAAAGTTTATTTGAAACATTCGGCCTGCCTGTACCGGCGGACGTGCCCGCGCCCGTGATGTATTTCCCCAAAGAACCCGCCCCCGTGGTGGCGGAGCATTTGGCGGATGTTTCCCGCCGCGCCGCAGGCAAAAAAGGCATTGTGTTTTTGCAGTTGGACTCGCGCGGGTCCAATTATGTGTATCCGCATATTAAAACGCTGGCGGAAATGTTAATGGCAGAAGGGTATTTTGTCATGAGCGTAACCAAGGGCGGCCCGACGGACAGCCCCGCCTATGCGGAGATAGACATTAAAAAATTTACCATTAACGAAACCTGGCATTTGCTGTCTTTGCTCAAAGAAAAGTTCCCGCTGTATGTGATTGCGGTCAATTCCGTGTTTTGGGCCGCTTCGGCGGGGCTGGGCCTGCCGAACCTGGGCCTGCAGCATTGGATAGACAAAAAAGTGCATAATCTGTGGTATCCCAATATTGAGGTGGTGACGGATTATATCTATCCTCTTTTGCCGCGCGACAAGCAAATCCACGCGCCGGCGCAGAGTTATACCCGCCACAATAAAAAAATCATAGATTACAAGCCGGACTGGATTGTGAGATGGTTTAAAGAGAAGTTCGGAAGCTGAAATCTAACAGTTTTTGTTGCCCGCCGCATTTGCTTCGCGGCGGGTTTTTTTGGTGTTTTTTGGGCTGTTTTTTCGTGGAGGGGCTTGTGCCATTTTTTTTTTTGATACACTTTTTTCGCCCGGGAAGGGAAAAAGGAGACTGTATGCAAAAAAACACGGGATTTACGCTAATAGAGCTGTTAGTGGTTGTTTTAATTATCGGTATACTGGCCGCTGTGGCCCTGCCGCAGTATACCGCTGCGGTGGAGAAGGCACGGCTGGTAGAAGTGATGGGCGTCATTAACAGTGTGGAAAAAGCACATCAAATAAATATTTTATCTGGATACGGAGTCGGTTATGATACACAGCTTAAAAAATTTATGCAAATAGCAGGGATAGACTTAAACGGAGGGGAATGGAATGGGTACAAT
This sequence comes from uncultured Elusimicrobiales bacterium, assembly GCA_944324105.1. GTDB lineage: Bacteria > Elusimicrobiota > Elusimicrobia > Elusimicrobiales > Elusimicrobiaceae > Avelusimicrobium. The sequence goes on along the minus strand of CALUVA010000008.1, from coordinate 13,441 downwards.
TGGCACACCCCAAATTTTAAATATGCTTTTTCGGGTAATTCTGTTGACGGAGATGGCCGCATGCTCACTTTGCGTATTCAACGACAGGGAAAAACATATGCGCAGCAGGATTATTATTTATATGTGTTTTTTTCTTCTGACGGGGCTATGAATTACAAATGTACGGCAAATACCCGTTTGGGTACTTCGTTATGCAGTACATTTAAAGGTCTTTGGGAAGAACGCGAGTAATGCTTCCGCGTACTTGCTTCATATAAGCAAAGGCCCTGTTTAAACAGGGCCTTTAATTTATTTATATTCGTTGTAGCTGACTATTTCTTGCAAACTTTTGCGCGGGCGCGGCTGCGGTGTTTCGGCGGGGTAGCCCAGCGAAATCAGATGTTCCACCTTTTTGCCTTTGGGCAGTTTTAAAAACTTGGCGGCTTTTTCCCCGTTGAGCCAGCCTATCCAGCAAGTGCCCAGCCCCAGGTCATGCGCGCGCAGCACCAGGTGTTCGCAGGCGATGCCCTGATCCACCAGGTAAAATTCCGTCCGGCGGAAAAAATTGCCAATGCGCGCGGTAAAGTTGCCCGCGTCGGACACCACGGCAATAATCACCGGCGCGGCCGCCGCCCATTTGGTCATGGAGTACACGCCGCTGAAGGCTTCCCGGCAGAAGGCTTCTTTGGTCTGCGGGTCGTCCAGCACCACAAAGTGCCACGGCTGGGAATTGCAGGCCGACGGGGCCAGACGTGCGGCCTCCAGACAAGCGTTTATTTTTTCCCGTTCCACGGGTTTGTTTTCATATTTGCGCACGCTGCGCCGCTGTGCAATAGCTTGTTCCAGTTCCATATTTTCTCCTGACGGCAAAGCTGTTTATTTTATGGTAGCAAAAAAATCTTTTGCCCGCCAAATACAGCCTAATATAAAAAAAGACTTGTTTTTTGGGCGGAAAATTAATATATAATGTTTAAAAATCATTAAATTAATGTTTAATGATTAATTAAATCGTTGTTTCCATCTTAATATCCCGGGGGGGACGGATGAGAGAGAAAGAACAGGCCGACGCCTGCCAATGCGACGATAAAGCCGCCGGCGCCATGGCTGCCGCCAGCGTGGCGAAATATTTTAAGGAGAACGGCTGGAAAATTATTTCTTTTTTTCCCAACGCCACCTGCGGGAACCGCGTGCAAAAAATTCTGCGCACTAAAAGCGGCAAAAAACGCGGCCGCAAATCTTCAAAAAATTCCGGCATATAACGCCCACAAAAACCCATATCTGACTGCGCGGCTGAGCGCGGCCAGCGGGATGAACCACAGCAGGTTTACGCGCAGCATGCCTGCGCACACAGTAACCGCATCACCAATAAGCGGCATTGCGCAAAGCAGCAGCGTCAGTTTGCCGTGCCGGTGGAAAATCCGTGCGGCTTTGTCCAAATATTTTTGTTTGACGGGAAACCATTTCTTTTGTTGCAGTATGCGGATATACCGCCCCGCAGAATAATTAATCAGTCCGCCCAGCACACTGCCTGCCACCGCCGCCAGCACCAGCAGCCAGGCGCGGTATTGCTCTGTGGCAAACAGCGCCAGCAGGAGTACGTCCGTCTGCGGCGGGACAATGGTGGCGGATTCCACCGCCACAAAAAATAAAATAATCAGTACATGTATTTCCGCCATAACCCTATTTATAAGACTAGGCAAAATAGCGGGATGGGGACAAGCCCAAAAACAGGTTAGAAGCCGCTTATAACGCCTGCAGGCCGCTTTGCATAACCAGCCGGCGCAAAAGCGGGCGGTACAGGAAAGGGCATTTAAGCAGTTTGGCCTGCAGTTTCAGGCGCAGGGGCAGCGTCAGGCGGTTATAGGTTTTTTCGGGGGAAGGGCTTTGCAGGGCGCGCGCCAACAGGCGGGCCCCTGTCAGTGCGCTGCTGATACCTTCCAAAGAGCTGGGGCTGACCCACCCTGCCGCTTCTCCGGTTAAAAATACGCCGTTTCGGGCCGGTGCGGCCAGCTGGCCCCACGAGGGGCGTAGCACTTGACAGGCTTCGGTTTTGAGCGGACGGGAAAAGTCAAAACCGTGTGCGGCCAGTTTCTGTTTCTGGTTTTCAAAATGCGCGCGGCTGTTTTGCTGGGGATAAGCTCCCCCGAAAATCCAGTATCCGTCTTTGGACAGATACCAGGAATAACAGTCCGTGTTTTGGCTGTCAAACACGCAACCGTAGGATGGAGAAGGACGGGTGTCTGCAAACCACTGCTGCACCGCGGTATAGCGGCGGATGCGGCGCGCGGAGAAGAATGTTTGCCGCACCAGGGAGGAGGCTCCGTCCGCACCGACAATATAGCGCGCGGAGGCTTCCTGCCGGATGTCTTTTTCACACCAGTGCACGGTAAAACCGCCTTCCCGCTCTTGCAGACGGGTGCAGACGGCGTTTTCCCGTACGCGGACGGAAGCGGGAATTAACGAGCGCAGCCAGCGGTCAAATTTATGGCGGTCCATATTGATGTAAAAACGCTGGTAGCGGCGGGCCAGGCCGCTGTCTAAATCCAATACGCTGACGGAAAAAATCTGCGGGTCCGCCAGTACGCCGTTGGGCAGGGTTAAATCAAAACGTGCCAGCGCTTTTTGCGCGTCCGGCGCCAGCAGTCCGCCGCAGGGCTTTTGTCCGGAAGTATCTGTTTTTCGGTCCAGGGCCAGCACGCGCATATGCGCCGCCAGCAGGCGCGCCAGCGTAGCGCCTGCTGGGCCGAGTCCTATAATAATCACATCATAATCTGTGTTCATTTGTGCTCCAGCACCGCACGCCACAGGGCCAGCTTTTCCGCGTAAGAACGTGAGGCATGGGCGGGGCTGGTGGAAGGCAGACGGTAAAATTTTTTGTCCGGCGTACCGAAGGCGCGTTTGTAAAAAGCAAACGCCGCCGTACCGTTAAACAACAGCGTGTGTATGGCGGGATATCGGGCAAACAGCGCGGGAAAATCATTGGGGATTTGCTGGGTGATGCGGCTGTCCAGGCTGCCTTCGCGGCGGCAGGCGGCCAGCGTGTCCCACAGGCCCAGGCCGTGTTTTAAAATTACCTGCAGTTTGTCCTGATAATTTTCGGGTGTGCGGCCGTTTTCAAACACGTCAAAAATAATGCGCCAAAACTGGTTGTATTTGTAGGCGTAATATTCTCCCGCGCGCAGGGAGGCTTCCCCGGGCATGCTGCCTATAATCAGCAGGCGCGTTTGGGGCCCCGCAACGGGAGGGAAACTTTTCAGCATGTTTCGCTCTCCGTCAGTTTTTGGTACAGGGCAAAATCTTCCGGCAGGAAACAGACGAAATAAATGATGTCAAACGCATCCGGGTGCGCCCCGACAAAGTTCCTGACGGAGGCAAACGCTGTTTGGGCGGCCTGTGCGCGCGGGTAGCCGTATACGCCGGTGGATATACACGGAAAGGCCACTGTTCTAGCGCCCTTTTCCCGTGCCAGTTCCAAAGAGTGGGTATAACAGGCGGCCAGCAATTTTTCTTCTCCTTTCGTGCCTCCGTGCCACACGGGCCCGGGGGTATGAATAATCCATTTGGCGGGCAAATTGAACCCCGGCGTGATTTTGGCCTGACCCGTTTCACAGCTGCCTAGGGCACGGCAGGCTTCCAGCAGGCGCGGCCCCGCAGCGCGGTGTATGGCGCCGTCCACCCCGCCGCCTCCCAACAGCGTGCGGTTGGCCGCGTTGACAATGGCGTCCGCTTTCAAAGAGGTAATATCCGTTTGCAGGGCAATGAGTTTGGTCAAATGGCAGCTCCCCCGATGTTAAAAATCCACGTTGTCCGGGTCTGCGCCCAGGTGTTTGCCTTCGTCCAGTGCGGCAATTTGCGCCATGTCCGCTTCGTCCAGCGTGAAATCAAAAACGGAAATATTTTCCCGCATACGCGCCGTATGGGCGGATTTGGGTATGGGAATGACGCCGCTCTGTATATCCCAGCGCAGTACGATTTGCGACGGGGTTTTATTATATTTGTCGGCCAGCTTTTGGATAAGGGCGGGTTTTAGGGCTTCCCCGCGCATGAGCGGGCTGTAAGCCTGCAGTTTGATGCCCAGCCGCCCGCAGTAGTCTTTCAGCGTTTTTTGCTGGAAAAGCGGGTGATATTCCACCTGGTTGACCATGGGCGTAATGTCTGCCTCCTGCAAAATTTCGTCCAGGTGATGTTCTTTGAAATTGGATACGCCGATGGCTTTGGCTCGGCCTTCTTTGTACAGGGTTTCCAGCGCCTGCCAGGTTTGCACGTTTTGTTCTTTGGGCCAGTGAATAAGGTACAAATCTACATAATCGGTGCCGAGTTTCTGCAAAGATTCGTCAAAGGCTTTTAACGTTTCATCATAGCCGTGGCGGTCATTCCATACCTTGGTGGTGATGAATACGTCTTTGCGCGCCAGGCCGCTTTGCCGCAGGCCTTCGCCCACGAATTCTTCCGTGCCGTAATAAGCGGCGGTGTCCAGCAGACGGTAGCCGGCGGCCAGGGCGGCTTTGACGGTTTGCGCCGCCGCATGCGGGTCGTCCACCTTGTATGTACCAAATCCGATTAACGGTATTTCCCGTCCGTTTTTCAGCCGCGTGTATTGCATAAATTCCTCCTGGTGCGGGCTCCAGCTCCGTGCAAATCTCTTTTGTAGATTATATAATAAATGCGGAGGTCCCCATGACAAAACCAAAAGTATATTTTACCACCATGAGAACAAAACTGGGCGAAGGATTGCCCAGCAAACTCCAACGGCTTATCAAAGCCGCGGGTATTGAGAAAATCAATTTTAAGGATAAATTTGTCGCCATTAAAATACACTTCGGAGAACCGGGCAACCTGGCTTTTCTGCGGCCCAATTACGCCACGGCGGTGGCGGACGTGGTCAAACAGCTGGGCGGCAAGCCGTTTCTGACTGATTGCAACACGCTGTATGTGGGCGGGCGCAAAAACGCGCTGGATCACTTGGATTCGGCGGCTTATAACGGCTTTACGCACCAGACCACGGGCTGCCATGTGATTATTGCCGACGGTTTGAAAGGCACGGACGAAACCCTGGTGCCCGTCAAAGGCGGTCAGTACGTCAAGGAAGCCAAAATCGGCCATGCGCTGATGGACGCCGATATCGTGATTTCCTTAAATCATTTTAAGGGCCATGAATGCGCCGGTATGGGCGGCGCCATTAAAAATATCGGTATGGGCGGCGGTTCGCGCGCCGGCAAAATGGAAATGCACAGCGCGGGCAAGCCGTATGTGCATACCGAAAAGTGCATCGGCTGCGGGGCCTGTGTGCGCATTTGCGCCCATGATGCGCCGCACGTCAAAGACAAAAAGGCCAGCATTGACCATGACAAATGCGTGGGCTGCGGCCGCTGCATCGGCGTCTGCCCCAAGGACGCCATCACACCGCCGTTTGACGAGTCCAACGATATTTTAAACCGCAAAATGGCCGAATATACCAAAGCCGTTTTGGACGGCCGGCCGCATTTCCACATCAGCCTGGCCATAGATATTTCGCCGTATTGCGACTGCCACGCCGAAAATGACGTGCCCATCGTGCCCGATATCGGCATGTTTGCTTCGTTTGATCCCGTCGCGCTGGACACCGCCTGCGGCGATGCGGTCAACCGCCAGCGCGTCATGCAGGACAGCCTGCTGGCCGAGCGCGAACATACGCACGGCGACCACTTCACCGACCTGACCCCCGCCACCAACTGGCGCGTATGCGTGGAGCATGCGCAGGCCATCGGCCTGGGCAGTATGGAATATGAACTGGTGGAAGTAAAATAGTTTCTCTCGGCGGCGGCTCTTTTACGGGCCGCCGCATTTTTTATGTATATACTGGAAGATATTTTAGACAGCCTGTCTGCGCGTATGCAGGACGTTCCGGCCCCGCTCATTACGGCAGTGGACGGGCGCTGTGCCTCGGGCAAAACCACGCTGGCCGCCCGCCTGGGCGAAGCGCTGGGCGCGCCGGTATTTCATATGGATGATTTTTATCTGCCTTTTGCGCGCCGCACGCCGCAGCGTCTGGCTTTGCCCGGCGGACATATGGACAGTGAACGGCTGGAAGCGGAAATTTTACGCCCCGCCGCACGGGGGAAGGAAATAATATACCGCCCCTATGACGCGCATGCGGACAGCCGGGGCGCGGAAATAGTTATCGCTCCGCAAAAAATCTATATAGTGGAAGGGACCTACTGCCTGCTGCCCTCGCTGGACGGGTATTACGGATATAAGATTTTTTTAACATTGGACGAACAAACCCAGCGCACCCGCCTTTTGGAACGGGAGGGGGAAGAAAAACTGCCCATGTTTTTGTCCCGCTGGATCCCCGCCGAAGAAAAATATTTCGCCGCCTGCTCCGTGCGCCAGCGCGCCGATGCGGCGTTTGACACGTCGCAGTTCAGCCCCGCTCTTTAAGCAGTTCTTCCACAATGCCCGCCGCACTGGCCACTTTTTCGGGGCAGGGGCGCACCTGATAGTAATGGGAGGTGCGTTTGTCCGGCTCCGGCCCCTGCGGGCCTGTCAGGCCCAGAAGTTCGCGGCAGATGATGGAGCCGTTTTCCTGTTTAAATTTTTCCGCCAGCTGCTGTATCAGCGCGTAATGCGCGGTTTTTGCGGCGTGGTCTTTCGGATCTGCCGGGCCGTATTTCAGGCCGGCGATCATAAACATCGCGCTGACGGCCCCGCACACTTCGCGCAGGCGGCCCATGCCTCCGCCGAAAGAGGAGGCCAGTTTGGCCGCGGTGTTTTCATCTATATTCAGTTCGTCGGCAAACGCCAGCAGTACGGCCTGGGCGCAGCCATAGCCGTTTTTGAACAGGGAAACGGCCTTTTCTTTTTTATCCATACACATATTATAGCCTTTGCCGCAGGGCGGGGGCAAAGTGTTACAATAAAAGTATGAAAGCGATTATTGTGACCATCGGCGATGAGATTTTGCTCGGCCAGATTTTGGATACCAACTCCCGTTATGCCGCGTCGGCCCTGGCGCGGCTGGGCATAGAAACGGTCAAAATGCTGTCCGTTTCGGACAAACCGCAGGAAATCCGTGCGGCGGCGGACGTGGCATTGCAACAGGCAGACATTGTTATTTTTACCGGCGGGCTGGGCCCGACCAAAGACGATTTGACCAAAAAGACACTGGCCGATTATTTCGGCACGCGGCTGGTGTTTAATGAAGAGGCGTACGGGTGGGTGAAAGAGTTTGTATCCCATTATCCCAACGGGCATATGAACGAATATAACAAAAACCAGGCCCTGCTGCCCGAAAAATGCACCCTGCTGCGCAACCGCAAAGGCACCGCCAGCGGCATGTGGTTTGAGCGGGCGGGCAAGGTGCTGGTGTCTTTGCCGGGGGTGCCGTTTGAGGCGGAATATTTAATCAAAGAAGAAGTGCTGCCGCGCCTGGAAAAACGCCTGGAGGGGGATCTGCTGAAATACAAAATGCTGACGGTATACGACGTGCCGGAATCGGATTTGGCCATGAGCCTGCGCGCGTTTGAGGACGGCCTGCCCGAAGGCGTTGCGCTGGCTTATTTGCCTTCGCCCGGGTTTGTGCGTCTGCGGCTAACCGCCAAAGGAACGGCGGTGCAGAAATTAGACGCGTGTTGGGACGCGCTTACGGAGGCTTTGCAGGGCAAGCGTTTTACGCCCGCCGAAAGCGGCGCACCGGAAGATGTGTTCACCCGGGAAATCGCCGCATTGGGCGTCACGGTGGCCACGGCGGAGAGCTGCACGGGGGGAAATGTGGCGCATTTGATTACGTCGGTGGCGGGTGCGTCGCGCTATTTTTTAGGTGGTGTGGTGTCTTATGCCAATGAAGTAAAAATGCGCGTGCTGGGCGTGCGTGCGGAAGATTTGCAGCAGTACGGCGCCGTCAGCGAGGCCGTGGCCCTGCAAATGGCGCGCGGCGCGCGGGAACTGACGGGGGCGGACTGGGCCGTGTCCACTACCGGCGTGGCGGGGCCGGACGGCGGCACGCCGCAAAAGCCCGTCGGTACGGTATGGATTGGTATAGCGGGACCGCAGGGGGCAAAGGCCCGGCAGTTTCATTTTTCCGCCACGCGCGAGCGCAATATTGCCAAAGCGTCTGTTAAAGCGTTGGAGCTGCTGCTGGACGCGGCCAAACACGGTTAAAAAGATTTAGACAGGAAAACCTAATAGGAGAAACAAGTCATGAAAATTCAAAGTTTATCCGTTGTTGTGCCCAATCAAAAATGTATTAACAACTGTGCCTTTTGCGTTTCCAAAATGCACACCGAAGACTATACAAACCAAAAAGAAGGCAATGACCGGTTTTATGATTTGTATGAGCGCGATTATGTAAAAAGGCTGGAATTTGCCAGGGATAACGGCTGCAATACCGTTGTGCTGACGGGAAACAGCGAGCCGCAGCAAAACAGGGGATTCCTGAAAATTTTTGGCACGCTTAATAACCACCTTTCCAAACCTTTCCGCAAAATAGATCTTCAGACCACGGGGGTATTGCTGGACGATGAGTATTTGCGTTTCCTGCGCAACCATGTCGGCGTAAATACCATTGCTTTGTCTATGTCGGATATGTTCAGTGATGGGAACAATGCCAAAATTAACGGTACCCCGGAGCATTTGGCCGTGGACATAGAACATTTATGCTGCGAGATCAAGCGGTATGATTTTAATCTCCGTTTGTCCCTGAACTTAACAGACGTCTATAACAACAAGCGTGCGGAAGAAATTTTCCGCCGTGCCAAAGAGCTGAAGGCCGACCAGCTGACCTTCCGGGAGCTTTATTCGTCCGGCCTGGGCACGCCGCAGGATGAATGGATAGAGCAGCATGCGGTCTCCTCTCACGTTTTGGAGGAAATCAAGCAATTCATCCGTCAAAACGGCCGGCCCTTAAGGATTATGGAATACGGGCAAACCTTGTATTCCGTGCGGGAAATGTCCGTTATTGTGGATGATGATTGCATGTCTACTGCTTTAAAAGAAGATATTAAATATTTGATCTTAAGGCCGGACTGCAAACTCTATTCCAACTGGGACGACAAAGGCAGTCTGGTGTTTTAACTGAATTCCAAACGGTTCTTTCTGCAACTCCCCGGGTAAGCCCCGGGGTTTTTGCGTTAAGAATTTCCCTGTTACGCTGGAAGGCTTGTTTGCAGGAAAACTTCCGACGCAGCGGGAAATATTTGTTTCCCGAAGAAATCAAAAAGCCGGCCCCCGAGGGGCCGGCACCCATTCACACAGGAAGATGACACGCATGAAGATCTTCCGTCTATATAACACGGATTTCATTTGCTTTATTGCACGAATATTTCAATATTACTGTTATATTTCTGTATGTTTTGGTTTTCCCAAAGGATAGGGAATTATCTGATTTCTAATTAAAAAGAATAAGGATTTAGCAGAAAATAATATATAATGCTTTTAACTTGTTTGTCGCTTTCAGAGGGACTTTTTCAGGAGAAAATTATGGAACAAAAACAAACTTTTGCTTACAGACTGGGCATTGATTTAGGTACGTCCTCCATAGGAATGGCTTTGTATTCTTTGCGGGAAGGCGGGAAAATCAACAAACTGGAACATTTGGACAGTTACATCTTTGGTGAGCCCGTTGCCCCCAAAGAAATGGTTACGTTAAACACGGCGCGACGTAATGCACGCCTGATACGCAAGCAAATACAGCGCAAAGCGGCCCGTTTGAAAAAAATAGCTTATATCGCGGCTTCGCTGGGCGTATCGGCGCAGGATTTGCGTGCCAATAAAGATGATGTGCATGCCTTGCGTGCCCAGGCGTTGGAACAGGAACTGTCTTTGGTGCAATTGGTGAAAGTGTTGTCCCATTTGGTGAAAAACCGGGGCTATAAAGGTACGCTGGAAGATGGTACGGTAGGTAAAAAATTAAACCAAACCCAGGCTTTACTGCAAGGCAATAAAACCCTGGGCCAGCTGCTTTGGGAGCGGAAAACCGCCGCACAGGGGGAACCCTGGCGGAAAGTGGAGGAGGACGGCACTTTTATTTACCGTGATGCCGTGGAAGATGAGTTTGAACGTATTTGGCAGACGCAAAGTAAATACCATGCAGAGTTAAACCGTAATTACACGGTCGGTTATGAAAATATGTTCCCGGATTTTCCCGGCCAAAAAGAAATTACGTTAAAGCAGGCTTTTCATTCCGCTTTATTTTATCAGCGGCCCATTAAGTGGGAGCTGGAAACAGTGGGTGCCTGCAGTATTTACCCGCAGGAAAAACGGGCGGCATTGAGTCAGCCTGCTTATCAAAATTACCGTTTGGCCAAGACGCTGTCCAACCTGCGCATTTATAATAAAACGGGCAAAGAAGATTACCCGCTGACGCTGGCCCAAAAAACGCAGGTTTATCATTATGTACAGACCGCGTATGAGGAGTATTCCAAAGAGTCGGCCAAATTTAGTTATGCCAAAATTTACGCTTTGCTGGGGTTAGGTGCGGACGAGCGGTTTACTGTAGACAGGGGACGCTCGGCCGAGGACGGACTGAAAGGAAATACGACGGCCGCCGCGTTTTACCAGGCCGGTGTATTGAATGAATGGAGCAATTTGGACGATAAAGCTCAGGAACTGGTGTGCGAATTTTTGACCAATATCACCACCTACAGCGATATAGAAGACAACAACCCTGCCTATGTCCAAACGAAATTTGCCGAGCTGACTGCCAACATAAAGGCCGAACCGGCGCACTCCAAAGCGGCGTTGGAGTTTATATTGCAGTTGCGCGAAAAACATTTCTTTTCCAAACATACCGATTTCCGGTTGGAACAGGGGCGCGCTCCTTTTAGCGTGCCGGCCTTGTTTCAAATTACGGAAGGACTGTTGCAGGGGAACGAAGAAACGGACATTATTGCCGCATTGTCTAAACAAAATCAGAGGCCTGCGGGCGGCAAACTGCGTTCCGCGGCCAAAATCCTGCATCAGGAAGCCATCAATGATCCCGTTATCAGCAAGGCTTTAACGGAATTTCACCGGGTGATGAATTATGTGGTTAAAAAGTATGGCCAGCCTGCGGAAGTGGTGGTGGAGCTGTCCCGCGAGATAAAAAATTCCCTGCGCAGAAGACAGTTTTTGGAGGGGCAAAACAGGGCCGCCGCCAAAGAACGCCAGGAAGCCGTCAAAGAACTTCAGGCGCACCATATCCGCGTGACGGGGCGAAATATTGAGAAATATCTTTTGTGGCAGGAGCAGGATAAAACCTGCCCGTACAGCGGCAAAGTGATTTCCATGGAGCAGGCTTTTGACGAAAAACAAACCCAGGTGGACCATATTATCCCGCAGCGCGGGGAAATCGGCGGGCCCAATGTGTTTGAAAACAAAGTTTTGGCCTTTACCCAGCAAAACAAAGACAAAAGCAACCGCTTGCCTTATGAATGGAAATTTAAGGAAGATATAGACAATTATCTTTCCTGGCAAAAAGAAAATAAGGCCAAAAAGAAAAAGGGGGAAGAAACATTGGCTTTTGGGAAGCAAAGCCCCTTAATCAATTTTGTTTCCCATTTATGGAGTTTGTATGCCAAAGAAAAACGCGGTTATTATTCCCAGCGGGAACGCAAACAAAAACCGACGCAAAAAGGTGCGCGTATCCTGCGCAAAATCAATAATTTGCTCAGCACCCCCGCACAAGTAAAGAGCGATTTTTCCAACCGCCAGAACCAGCAGACGGCATGGATAGGTAAAGTAGTGTTGGATTTGTGCAAAGATATTTGCCCGAAAGTAACTCCTTCTTTCGGCGCTTTGACGGCTTATTTGCGCGGCCAGCTGCATTTTGACCGGATATTGCCTTCTATTCGTTTGCAGGAAGGGAAAACACTGTTTGACAAAGACGACAAGCCGATAGACGGAGAAAAGTGGAAAGAGCTGTTTGCCTCCCCGCGCCTTGGTTGGGAACAGGGGCCGGCGCTGAAAGAAGATTTTGAAAAATATTGCGCCGAGCAACCGGAAAAAGCAAACACCGATAATGACCGCAGGGAATTGTTTGAATCTTTCTGTGCGGAAATGCGCGCCGGAATGCAGTTTAACAAACGCTGCGATCACCGCCACCATGCCGTGGATGCGGCGATTATCGGCCTGTGTGATTTGTCTTTACTGCAAAAAGCGGCCCGGCACCATTCCCGGTACGGGACTTTGCATCTGATCCCGGGCTTGGATAAAGACGGGAACAGGGACCGCAGTAAGGATATTGCGGGTCTCACGCTGGAGGACATCCCCCAATATGCCCAGATTAAAAAGGATGTCCAAAACAGGCTTTATGAGTATGTGGTGTGGCATAAGCCGGATCATTTCCCCAGCGGGAAATTATTTGATGAAACGGCTTACCGTGCCGTTATGAAAGACGGGGCGGAGCGTTTTGTGAAACGGGCTTCTTTGGACAGCTTTTTAAAGCCTACGCCGGAAAAGACGGTTAAAAATATAGAGCTTTTAGTATTTGGCGATACACTGAAGCGGGAAATTATCCGTCAGTTTCAAGAGCGTTTGGCCCGGGGGCTTACCCAGGAGGAGGCCCTTTGCGGATGCAAAGATAATCCTTCCGACGGCATTATTTATCGCGGCCATAAACTGAAAAAAGTGAAATATATGTATTTAACCGGGCGTGGGATACGAAGTTTTGATAATAATGCCGATAAAAAATTATCTTCAATAGATAAAGCGGGACAAGTACACGATAAGGCCTATCAGAATTATGGTTATGCCTGCATGGACTTTGATGCTAAAACAGGCAAGCGAAAAGAGTTAATCCCCTTGTGGAAATATAATCCCGGCCTTCAAGTTCCCAATGGTGTAATACGTATTTTTATTGGAGATATATTGTATAACACGCAGGATAAAAAGTTTTATAAAGTGCAAAAGTTCGGTGCTCTAGCTGGGTTATTCTTGCGGGAAACGACGGAGGTGCAACCTGCTGATGCGGCTACCTCCAATATCAAAAATTACAAGCTGGTACCTAGCCGTGCGGATATCGGAAAAATAAAAGAGGAAAATGCCTAACCAACATATAATCAGTATAGAACGGGAAACGCGTCTCTCCGTGGATACGGGGCGCCTAAAAATCTTCTTTCCCCCAAAAGAAGAAACGCATTATATTGCCCTGATGGATATAGCGGTACTGGTATTGGCTCACCAGCAAATCAGCTTATCCATGAGCGTTCTGCGGGAGCTGGCCCAAAACGGGGCGGTGGTGCTGACTACCGATGAAAAGTTTATGCCGTGCGCCTTAACCTTGCCGCTGGCGGCAAATATAGACGGGGCACGGCGTCCCCACCTGCAAAGCAAATACGGTGCGGAACAAAACGGTATATGGTGGGCCCAGCTGGTACAGGCCAAAATTGCCGGCCAGGCCGCCACGGCCCAGCATTTTGACCCGGTGCTGACCGGTAAGCTCCGGCAAATTTCGGGGCATATATCTCCCGGGGACAAAGAGTGTCGGGAGGCCTTGGCGGCCCAACAT
>CALUVA010000007.1 GCA_944324105.1 uncultured Elusimicrobiales bacterium | reverse complement strand
TTTGTCAAAACCTTTGTGCCCGGCGGTACGCCGTGGTGGCTGGTGCCGCTTATTTTCCCGCTGGAAGTCATCAGTCTGATTATCCGCGTATGCGTGCTGGCCATTCGTTTGTTTGCCAATATGCTCTCGGGGCACATGGTGCTTTTAAGCCTTTTGCTGATTATTTTTATCATCGGACAGATGAGCAAAATCGCGGGCGTGGGTTCCGCCGTGCCCGCCATGGGACTGGAAATTTTTATGACCCTGCTGGAGCTGCTGGTGGCGTTTCTGCAGGCGTATGTGTTTACGCTGCTGACGTCCATTTACGCGGGGCTGGTCATACACTCTCATTAATTTAAAAACGCGGGGCTTCCCGCAAAAGGAGAAAACATATGGAACTGGAAGTCTTGAAATACATCGCCGCCGGTATCGGCGCGGGTCTGACCGTTATCGGAGCCGGTTTGGGTTTGGGTAAAATCGGTAATGCCGCCTTGGAAGGCACCGCCCGCCAGCCCGAAGCCGCCAACGCCGTCCGCACGACCATGATCATCATCGCCGCTCTGCTGGAAGGTGCCGCGATGTTGGGTCTGGTTATTTGTCTGTTGACCATGGTCATGTAAGTTTTTTCCGGAAGGGGAAAGCATGGATAAACTGTTAAATCCCGATTTCGGGGTGATGGCGCTGACGGTCGTCAACTTTTTGCTGTTGGTGTGGCTGCTGCATAAATTTGCGTGGAAAAGCCTCATCGGCGCGCTGGAAAAACGCGAACAGCAAATAGAAAACGACAAAGCCGCCGCCGCCAAAGCGCGGCAGGAAGCGCAGCAAATCAAGGCTGAGCTGGACGCCCAGCTGCAGCACATCACCGCCGAAGCCGCCAAAAAGATGCAGGAAGCCGTGGCGTTGGGCAATGCGCAGAAAGAACAGCTGCTGGAGCAAACCCAGCAGCAGGCGCAGCGCCTGCTGGAACAGGCCAAAGCGCAGATTGAGGCGGAAAAGAACAAAGCGCTGGCCGACGTGCGCGACCAGGTGGTCAGCACGGCTTTGCTGGCGGCCGCCAAAATTACGGGCCAGCAAATGAACCAGGCTTCCGCCGAAAAAACGGTGGACGAAGTGTTGCGCGAGGTTAAAAACGCGGGTTCGGCCCGCGCGTAAGATGTTATGAAAAGTGCAGACCGTATTTTAGCCGGGCGTTATGCCCGCGCGTTTGACGCTTTAAGCAAGGACGGAGCGGAGGCTTCGGCGCATTTTGCCGCACTGCGCCAGGCGGCGCAGGCGCTGCGCGGAGCCAAAGCGTATATGGACGACCCCGCCGTACCGTCGGCCGACAAGCTGGCCTTTGCCAAACAGGCCCTGTCCGCCGACAAACGGGTGGAGGGGTTCGTGTCCGCCCTGCTGGAAGCCAAACGGTATTATTTGCTGGACGCGTGCGTGGACGAGGTGGGCGCCCTGCTGGACAGCCGCCTGGGCATTGCGCGCGCCAAAGTGCAGACGGCGTTTGAACTGACGCCGCAGCAAAAGAAAAAAGTGGAAGAAGCGCTGGGGCAGTTTGCCGGCAAGGACATACGGGCTGAATATAAGACGGACCCGTCCCTTTTGGGCGGGCTGTGCGCGCGGCTGGGGGACGTGCTGATAGACGGCACGCTGAAAGGCCGGTTTGAAAAATTACAAGAAGAATTAACCAAATAACGGTGCGATTATGGCAATAAGACCGGAAGAAATAACCAATATTATTAAAGAAAAAATAGAAAAATTTGAGACCAAAGCGGACTTGAGTGAAGTCGGCACCGTCATACAGGTCGGCGACGGCATCGCCCGCGTGTACGGTTTAAACCAGGTCAAAGCCTCCGAGCTGGTGGACTTCGGCAACGGCGTCAAAGGCATGGCCATGAACCTGGAATATGACAACGTCGGCTGCGTGCTGATGGGGTCGGACGATTTGGTGCAGGAAGGCGGCACCGTCAAACGAACTGGCGAAGTGATCAGTATTCCCGTGGGTGACGGCATTATCGGCCGCGTGGTGGACCCGCTGGGCCGCCCGCTGGACGGCAAAGGCGAAATCAAGACGGACAAAAACATGCCGCTGGACATTGTGGCCCCCGGCATTGTGGAACGCCAGCCCGTCAAACAGCCGCTGCAAACCGGCCTGAAGGCCATTGACGCCCTGGTGCCCATCGGCAAAGGCCAGCGCGAGCTGATCATCGGCGACCGCCAGACGGGTAAAACCGCCATTGCGCTGGACGCCATTATCAACCAGAAAAATTTACCGCCGGAGCAGCGCTGCCTGTGCATTTATGTGGCCGTCGGCCAGAAAAACAGTACGGTGGCGCAGGTGGTGCAGACGCTGACGGATTTCGGCGCCATGGAATACACCACCGTTGTGGCCGCCACGGCGGCCGATCCGGCTTCGCTGTTGTACATCGCCCCGTACGCAGGCTGCGCCATCGGCGAATATTTCATGTGGAAAGGCAAAGCCGTGCTGATTATTTACGACGATTTGTCCAAGCACGCCCAGGCCTACCGCCAGATGTCTTTGTTGCTGCGCCGTCCGCCCGGCCGCGAAGCCTACCCGGGCGACGTGTTCTATTTGCATTCCCGTCTGCTGGAACGCGCCTGCAAACTTTCCGATGAGAACGGCGGCGGCTCTTTGACCGCCCTGCCCATTATTGAAACGCAGGCCAACGACGTGTCGGCCTATATTCCGACCAACGTCATTTCCATTACCGACGGTCAGATTTACCTGGAAAGCAGCCTCTTTTTAAGCGGCGTCAAGCCGGCTATCAACGTGGGGCTTTCCGTGTCCCGCGTGGGCGGCTCGGCCCAGCGCAAAACCATGCGCAAAGTGGCCGGCACGCTGCGTATTGATATGTCCCAGTACCAGGAGCTGGAAGGCTTTGCGCAGTTCGGTTCCGAGCTGGACAAAGAGTCCCAGCGCCAAATCGCGCGCGGCAAACGCATGAGCGAATTGCTTAAGCAGGACCAATACCAGCCCATGCGCCTGAGCCAGGAAGTGCTGGCCCTGTACGCCGGCGTGCACGGATACACCGACGCCATAGAAGTGGAACAGGTGCGCGAATATGAAAAACAGCTGCTGGCCTGGGCCGACATGCAGAAAAAAGATCTGATGAAAGAGCTGGACGACGCCAAAGAAATGACCGATGATTTGGCCAAAAAATTAGATGCGGCGCTGGACGAGTTTAAAACCGTCTTCCATGCCGCTTAAAGGAGAATTTCCATGGACAGCAAGAAAAAATACCTGGTAACCGGCGGGGCCGGATTTATCGGCAGCAACATTGCCAAAACGCTGGAAGCCCAGGGCCATGAAGTGGCGGTCATTGATGACTTTTCCAAAAACGGCCATTTCAAAAACTTAATCGGTTTTAAAGGCGACGTGATTGCGGCGGATTTGTTTGAATACCTGCCGGAAAACGATTATTTTGACGCCATTTTCCACGAAGCGGCCATCACGGACACCACGGTCATGGACCAGAAACAGATGATGGAGCAGAATGTGGAAGCCTTCCGCAATTTGCTGAACTATGCGGCCGAAAACGAAATCCCGAAAGTGATTTACGCTTCTTCGGCGGCCACATACGGCAACGGCGCGGTGCCCATGAAAGAAAGCCAGCCCACGCACCCCGAAAATGTGTACGGGTTTTCCAAAGTCATTGACGACAATGTGGCCCGCCTGTTCAGCCATGACCACCAGGATATGAAAATCATCGGCCTGCGCTATTTCAACGTATTCGGCCCGGGCGAAGATTACAAAGGCAAAATGGCCAGCATGGTCTATCAGCTTTACAACCAGATGAAGGCCGGCCAGCGCCCGCGCGTGTTTAAATACGGCGAGCAAATGCGCGATTTTGTATACGTCAAAGACGTGGTCAAAGCCAATTTGTGCGCGCTGCAGAACGGCAAGGAAACCGCCGTTTACAACTGCGCCACCGGCATTGCCCGCAGTTATAACGACGTCATTAAGTGCCTCAACCACGAACTGGGCACCAACCTGGAGCCGGATTATATAGACAATCCGTATCCGTTCTTCCAAAACAAAACCGAGGCGGATATGAACCTGGCCTGGGAAAAAATCGGCTATAAGCCGGACTTCACGCTGGAAACGGCCATTGCCGACTACGTGAAAATTTTGGAAGAAAGAAACAAATAAGGATTTGGTATGGAATCGCTTCGCGACATACGCCAAAACATCAAGGCCATACGTTCCACGCAGCAAATCATGCAGACGATGAAAATGATTTCCAGCGCGCGCATACGCAAAGCGCAGGAAGCCATGGACAACGCCCGCCCGTTTGCCAAAAAAATGCTGGATATGGTGGCCGATTTAAAACAGGAAGTTTTGGCCCTGCCCGAGCCCGAAGAAGGCAAAGAAAGCTGGGCGTCGCGCTTTTTTGTCAACAAAACCGGCGACAAAAATAAAATCGGCCTGGTCGTCATCACCGGCGACAAAGGCCTGGCCGGTTCTTTCAATGCGGTCATTTTGCGCGCGGCGGTGGCGTTCTTAAAAGAACACCAGGATCAGGAAGTGTCCGTTTTTTGCATAGGCAAAAAAGGGCGCGATTTTATCGGCCGCCTGCGCCATAAGAACATCAAAATCGTGTACAGCAGCGTGGGTATTTTCCCCAAAGTGACTTACGCCCATGCGGAGCTGCTGGGGGAAGCGGTGATGAAAGAATTTTTTGAACATAATCTTTCCTCCGTGACGCTGATTTACAACGATTTTAAGTCCATGGGCAGCCAGCGGCTGGCGCAGTACGAAATGCTGCCTTTTGAGCTGGACCACGAAGTCAAAAAAGACGACGAAAAAGAGTTCCTGTTTGAGCCGGGCGTAAAAGAGATTTTCCGCACGCTGGTGCCGCGCCTGATGAAGGCCAATATGTACCGCGTGCTGTTGGAAAGCCAGGCCGCCAACCTGGCCGCCACCATGAACGCCATGGATGCGGCCAGCAAAAACGCCGGCGAACTGGCCGACGCGCTGGGCGTCAAGCTCAACAAAGTGCGCCAGGCGGGAATTACCAACGAAATTTTGGATATTGTAAACGGGGCCAACGCCCTCAACGGATAAATTAGCAGGGGAAGAAAACATGAATACCGGAAAAGTAAGCCAGGTAATCGGCGCGGCAGTGGACGTACAGTTTGACGCCGCCCATTTGCCGGCTATTGAAAACGCCATTGAAATACAACTTTCCAAAGATAAAGTCATCGTGGCGGAAGTCGCCCAGCAAATGGGTGACGGCATTGTGCGCTGCGTGGCGCTGGAAAGCACCGACGGTCTGCAGCGCGGCGCCGAAGCGCGTGACACGGGCGCACCGCTGAAAGTGCCCGTGGGCGAAGGCTGCCTGGGCAGACTGATGAACGTGCTGGGCCAGCCGCAGGATCACCGCGGCCCCATTGACGCCAAAGCGCATATGCCCATTCACCGTGAGCCTCCTTCCCTGCAGGACCAGAACCCCACGCCGGAATTATTTGAAACCGGCATTAAAGTGGTGGACCTGATCGCCCCGTACATGAAGGGCGGCAAGGTGGGTCTGTTCGGCGGTGCGGGCGTAGGCAAAACGGTGCTGATTATGGAACTGATTAACAACGTGGCGCGCGAACACCACGGCAGTTCCGTCTTCGGCGGTGTAGGCGAAAGAAGCCGCGAAGGCAACGATTTGTGGCTGGAATTGCAGGACACGAAACTCAAAGACGGCAGCTCCGTGCTGGACAAAACGGTGCTGGTCTACGGGCAGATGAACGAACCCCCGGGCTCCCGCGCCAAAGTGGCCCTGACGGCCCTGACGCAGGCGGAATACTTCCGTGACGAAAAGGGCCAGGACGTGCTGCTGTTCCTGGACAATATTTTCCGTTTCGTGCTGGCCAACTCCGAAGTGTCCGCCTTGCTGGGACGTATGCCCTCAGCCGTGGGTTATCAGCCGACGCTGAACACCGAAATCGGCAAACTGCAGGAGCGTATTACCTCCACCAAAAAAGGCGCCATTACGTCCATTCAGGCCGTATATGTGCCGGCCGACGATTTGACCGACCCGGGCGTGGCGGCCACCTTCTCCCACCTGGACGCGACGACGGTGCTTTCCCGCTCGCTGGCCAGCCTGGGCATTTATCCGGCCGTGGATCCGCTGGAGTCCACCTCGCGCATTTTGGATCCGCGCGTCATCGGGGAGGAACATTATAACGTGGCCCAGGAAGTGCGCCGTATTCTGCAGAAATACAAAGACTTGCAGGACATCATCGCCATTCTGGGTATGGACGAACTGTCCGATGAAGACAAAAACACCGTCAACCGCGCGCGCAAAATACAGCGTTTCCTGTCCCAGCCGTTTGCGGTGGGCGAACAGTTTACGGGCCGCCCGGGCAAATACGTCAAACTGGCCGATACGATTAAATCCTTTAAAGGTATCGTTAACGGCGAGTATGACCATATTCCCGAGTCCTGCTTCTTCATGTGCGGCGGCATAGAAGACGTGCTGGCCAATTACGAAAAGATTAAAGACAACGAATAATTATGTCCAAAACGCTGACTTTAAACCTGATTACCCCGCAGAAGCAGCTCCTGGACGCGCTGCCGGTGCAGTCCGTCGTGCTGCCCGCCGCCGCGGGGGAATTGGGCGTGCTGCCGGGGCATATCCCCATGGTCGTGCAGCTGGATTTCGGTTCCCTGCGCTATAAAAAAGACGGCAAGGAAGAAGAGTTTGCCGTGCTGGGCGGATTTGCCGAAATCCTGCGCGACAGTGTTAACGTCTTTGCCGAAGGGGCGGACCTGGCCGATGAGATTGACGAAGAAGAAGAAAAGCAGAAAATCAAACGCGCCAAAGAGTCTCTTTCCCGTAAAGACGCCGATATTGACTTTGAACTGGCGGAGCTGGAAATTAAGCAGGCCATCGCCCGCATGAAAGTCAAAAAGCGGCATTTGGGATAACAGAAATAAGTCTTTTGACGGTATGTGTATACGCGGAGCAAAACAATGTTTTGCTCCGCGTTACTTTTGGCGTTTTTTTGTGTACAATAAAAGAAAACGGCCGGAGAAAACATGAATAAAAAACCCGTCGTTGCCGGAATAGGAGAACTTTTGTGGGATATGCTTCCCGGCGGCAAACGCGCCGGCGGCGCACCCATTAATTTTGTGTATCACGCCACGCAGCTGGGGGCGGAAGGATACGCTGTCAGTGCTGTGGGAAACGACGCTTTGGGCGAGGAAATTTTGCGTGAACTGGACAAAGCCGGCATACGGCATTGTATTTCCGTGCAGCCGTATCCGACGGGGCATGTACAGGTCCGGCTCAAAGACGGCATTCCCGACTATACCATTGTGGAAGGCGTGGCCTGGGACCATATTCCGCTGACGCAGGCTTGTTTGGATTTGGTGTCCCGCGCCGACTGCGTATGTTACGGCTCTTTGGCGCTGCGCCACCCGGATTCGCGTAAAACGGTGGAAGCGCTGCTGGAGGCGGCTCCGCAGCACGCCCTGCGTTTTTTTGACATCAATCTGCGCCAGCATTATTATTCCAAAGAACTTATTGAAAAATTGCTCTCCAAAGCCAATGTGTTTAAATTTAACGACGATGAAATAAACGTACTGCGGGAGATGTTTCATCTGTCCGGCAGCGATGATGACGTGTGCCGCCGCTTTTTGGACAAATTCCGCCTGCGCTATGTTGTGTTTACGGCGGGCGATAAATTCAGCGCCGTATATTCTCCGCAGGAAACCTCCCGCCTGGACACGCCCAAAGTGCAGGTGGCTGACACCGTCGGCGCGGGGGACAGTTTTTCGGGCGCTTTTGTGTATAACATTTTGACGGGCCAAAGCCTGAAAGAGGCCCATGAAGCGGCGGTGAAAACTTCCGCCTTCGTGTGCACCAAATCCGGCGCGTGGCCCGCGTATCATTAAAAGGAGAATATATGACGCAACAGACAAAAGAGTCTTCGCTGGTGATGAAGTTGATTCCGGTCATGTTGGCTTTTTTTGCCATGAGCTTTGTGGATTCCGTCGGTACGGCTACAAACTATGTCAAAGAAAGTTTTAACCTGTCCAATACCGTAGCCAACCTGTGCCCTTCCATGGTGTTTTTCTGGTTTCTGGTCTGCTCCGTGCCTACGGGCATGCTGATGAATAAAATCGGCCGCCGCAAAACCGTGCTCATCAGTTTGGCCGTAACGCTGCTGGCGCTGGTGCTGCCGTTGGTATATTATCACTTCTCCACCATGATGCTGGCTTTTGCGCTGTTGGGTATCGGCAATGCCATTATGCAGGTGTCTTTAAATCCGCTGGTGTCCAATATCGTGCACGGGGACAAGCTGGCCAGCTTTATGACGTTCGGGCAGTTTGTCAAAGCCATAGGCTCTTTTATCGCGCCCATTTTGGCGGCCTGGTTTGCGGCCAAATACAACAACTGGGCACTGATGTATGCGGTGTTTGCGGTGGAGGCGCTGATTGCGCTGATTATGCTGGGCCGCGAAGACATCAAAGAAGAAGAAATATCCGGCAAAATTACCGGTTTTAAAGAATCTTTTGCCCTGCTGGGCGACGGCATGGTGCTGCTGTGCTTTATCGGCATTATGTGCCATGTGGGCATAGATGTAGGCACAAATACCGCCGCGCCGCAGATTTTGATGGACCGCCTGGGCTGGCCGCTGTCCAAGGCTATTTACGCCACCAGTATTTATTTTATGTTCCGCACCATCGGCTGTTTCCTGGGCGCTTTCCTGCTGGCCAAATTCTCAGCCAAAAAAGTATTTGTGGTCAGTGTGCTTTTTATGCTGGCGGCCATGTGCGGCATGCTGGCGTTTAACAGCCAGTGGGCGCTGTATACGTGCATTGCGCTGGTGGGACTGGGCAACTCCAATATTTTCTCCATTATTTTTTCTCAGGCGTTGCTGTCCCGCCCCGATAAAAAGAACGAAGTGTCCGGCCTGATGATTATGGGCCTGATCGGAGGGACGGTGTTCCCGCTGCTGATGGGCTTTGCTTCCGACGCCGCAGGCAGCCAGACCGGCTCGGTGTTGGTGATGACGGCGGCGGTGGTATACCTGCTGTTCTTGATTAAGCAGATAAAGGCTTCCGCGGCCTAAAAAGCGTTTTGGCAAAAACCCGCTTTTGCGTTAAGCGAAAGCGGGTTTTTTTATACAATGAAAACGAAGGGTATTTTATGACAAAAGGGGAAGGAAATGAAAAAATTTCTGGGGTTTTTATTGGTGATTGCCTTGGGCGCGGGAGTATATTTTTATGTATATAACAATCCCCAGCGCAAAGCGCTGCGTGCGGCGCAGACCGCGGCCGAACAAGGTGATGCGGACGCCCAGCTGGCTTTGGGCAAAATATATGTAAGCGGGCAGGGCGTGCCTCCCAGCGCGCAGACGGCCGCGGACTGGTTTTCCCGCTCGGCGGCGCAGGGCAATGCCCAGGCGGCCTATGAGCTGGCCCAGCTGTATTTGTCCGGCGAACAGCTGCCGCGGGACGTGGACGGCGGGTTGTCTTATTTAAAATTGTCGGCGGAAAAGGGTTACAGTGCCGCACAGTATATGTTGGGGAGATTGTACCAAACGGGGGCCGAAAACCTGGAGCCCAACCCGGTGCAGGCCGTTTTTTGGTGGATACAGGCCGCCGTACAGGGCGATGCGGACGCACAGAACGCGTTAAATGACGCGCAAAACCAAATGCCGGAAATTTACGAACAGGCCCGCCAAATGAATGATTTGCTCCAGGCTGCCGAGCAGGGGGACGGCCAGGCCGCGCTGACCCTGGCAAGAGCTTATCAGATCGGGCAGCCGCTGGCCCAAAACACGGATGCCGCCGCGCAATGGTTTTTAAAGGCGGCGGAACAAAATTTGCCGCAGGCGCAATATGAGTTGGCGCTGTTATACGGCGCAGACGAAGGCCCCCTGCCCAAAGACGAAGCCAAGGTTTTGCAGTATTTGGAGCAGGCCGCCCAAAGCGGATACGCGCCGGCGCAATACGCGCTGGGCGAAAAAATTTATCAGTCCGCCCAGACGCCGGAGGATTTTCAAAAGGCGTTGGATTGGTTTGGGCAGGCGGCCAAACAAAATCATGCGGGCGCACTGTATATGTGCGGTATTATGTACATGCAGGGGCAGGGCACGCAGGCAAGTATTCCACAGGCTATAGCCGCATTTAAACAGGCGGCCGATTTGGGCCACGCCAATGCGCAATATGTGGTGGGCCAGTCATACTGGCGCGGCATCGGGCTCCGTCCCAGCAAAAGTAAAGCGCTGCAATGGCTGGAGCTGGCCAAGCAAAACGGCAACGCACAGGCCGAAGCCCTGATAGCCGAAATCAATGCCGGAAAATAAAATTTGTTTTTGTGTAAAAACCCCGCTTTTGCAAGCGGGGTTTTTTATGCGTAGTGATATTTTTATCCCAACTGTGGATACAGCGGAAAAGCCTGCAGGAATGTTTCCACCTCTTTGGCTTCGCGGGCCAAATAGGCGTCATCGTCATGATGTGCAATCGCATCATCAATAAACTGCGCCACCTGTTGCATATCCGCTTCTTTCATCCCGCGCGTGGTGACCGCCGGCGTGCCCAGGCGCAGGCCGCTGGTAACAAACGGTTTTTCGGGGTCAAACGGAATGGTGTTTTTGTTGGCGGTAATGCCGGCTTTGTCCAGGGCGGCTTCGGCGGCTTTGCCCGTCAGCCCTTTGGAGCGCAGGTCTATGCACATGACATGACAGTCCGTCCCTCCGGCCACCAGCCGGTAGCCTTTGTCTTTCAAAGCCTGCGCCAGCGCTTTGGCGTTTAACACCACCTGGTGCTGGTAGGCTTTAAATTCCGGTTTTAATGCTTCGCCGAAGCATACGGCTTTGGCCGCAATGACATGCATCAGCGGCCCGCCCTGTACGCCCGGGAACACGGCCGAATTAATGGCCTTGGCCAGGCTTTCTTTGCATAAAATCAGCCCGCCGCGCGGCCCGCGCAGGGTTTTATGCGTGGTGGTGGTTACCACGTCGGCATACGGGGCGGGGTTTGGGTATTCTCCGGCGGCAATCAGGCCCGCATAATGCGCCACGTCGCAGGCCAGATACGCCCCGCAGGAATCGGCTATTTCGCGCAGGCGTTTCCAGTCAAACACGCGCGAATAGTTGGAAGCTCCCGCCATAATCAGTTTGGGTTTGTGCTGCAGGGCCAATGCGGCGGCTTCATCATAATCAATTTCTTCGGTATCGGGTCGCACATTCATGGCCACGATGTTAAAATATTTTCCCGAAAAATTCATGGGGTGCCCGTGCGTCAGGTGCCCGCCGTGTGACAGGTTCAGTCCCAGCACGGTGTCGCCGGGTTTAACCAGTGCGACGTATACGGCCATGTTGGCCTGTGCGCCGGAATGCGGCTGCACATTGGCGTGCTCTGCGCCGAAGATTTTTTTGGCGCGTTCTATGGCCAGGGTTTCGGCCCGGTCCACAAATTCACAGCCGCCGTAATAACGTTTGGCGGGGTAACCCTCGGCGTATTTGTTGGTCAGCACCGAGCCCTGGGCCTGCATGACGGCCAGCGAGGTAAAATTTTCCGACGCGATCAGCTCCAGCTTGGTGCGCTGGCGGTGCAGTTCGGCCGCCACGGCGGCGAAAACTTCGGGGTCTTGTTTTTGCAGTTCGGGGTACATAAAAAGCTCCTTTAAAACGGCTGGAAAACGCGCTTGTTTTTTGCGGGCGCATTTTCTTATATTTTACTATGAAAAACCGCGAAATTTTCATATAATTTATTAAAAGAAAAAAAACAAAAAAACGCGCCGTTTTTGCGGCGCATATCTCCACATGCAGAGGTGTAACAAAAAATGGCAAAACTCACGCAAAAAGACTTCCTCAAAGGCACCATCAAACACATTGATATGAAAAAATACAATGTGGTCCCCATGGTGGAAGCGTTTGAAAACATGGCGTATTCCTCCCGCGATCTGGCCCGTGCCAGCAAAATCTACCACCAGATGTTGTCCGACAAAAACTGCTCCGTCATTTTGTGCATTGCCGGCTCTTTGATTTCCGCCGGTTTGAAAAAAATCATTGTGGATATGATTCAAAACAAAATGGTGGATGCCATTGTTTCCAACGGCGCCAACATCGTAGACCAAGACTTTTTTGAAGCCCTGGGCTATAAACACTATTTGGGCAGCCAGCACAACGCCGACGACAATTTATTGCGCGATTTGCACATTGACCGCATCTACGACACCTACATCAACGAAGACGAACTGAAAGAGTGCGACGAAACCGTGCACAAAATCTGCAACTCCCTGGAGCCCCGCCCGTACTCTTCCCGCGAATTTATCTGGGAAATGGGTAAATGGCTGGAGAAGAACAAAAAAGGCAAAGACAGTGTCGTATACAATGCGTACAAATACGGCGTGCCCATATTTGTGCCGGCTTTTTCCGACTGCTCCGCGGGATTTGGCTTTGTGGCGCACCAGACCGAACATCCGACGGCGCATGTGTCCATTGACAGCGCCAAAGACTTCCTGGAGCTGACCAAAATCAAAATCAAAGCCAAAGAAACCGGCCTGATGATGTTCTCTGGCGGCGTACCGAAGAACTTTGCCCAGGACACGGTGGTGGCGGCCGAAATTTTGGGTGCGGAAATTCCGATGCACAAATATGCCGTGCAAATCACCGTGGCCGATGAGCGCGACGGCGCCCTGTCCGGCTCTACGCTCAAAGAAGCCTCCAGCTGGGGCAAAGTGTCCACCGCGCTGGAACAAATGGTATACGGCGAATGCACCACGCTGATCCCGCTGATTATCGGATATGGGTATCACAAGGGCGCGTGGAAAAAACGCAAAGCGACCAATTACGTCAAATTCCTGCAGGACGAGGATAAAAAAGTCGCCGCGTTAAAGGCCAAAGAGAATAAAGCCAAAAAATAATGCTTCGTTTGCGCTTCTTGTTAACGCTGGTTTTACTGGTCTGCCCGTGGGTGTATTCCTACGGGCAGCTCCATTTTGCCAGCGTCCACGGGGAGCGCGGGTACGCCGCCATGCGCGGCGTGGGAAGGCTGGATTTGGACAACGGATTTATTCTGACGCCTTCCGGCGGTTATTACCGCATGAGTGACAGCGAAGAAGATGAAAACGGCGCCACAGCCAAAGCGGCCCTGCTGGCAGAATATGAACTGACGGATAATTTCCGTCTAGCTGCCGGTGCATCTTATATCCCCAAAAAACTGGGGTTTCAAAATGTGGGGTACGGTATCGGGGCGCAATATACGCTGTGTTACCGCTGCGGCATATTTAAAAGGCCCCTCATTGGCGTATATGCGGGACAGGTGCGCTACAAGGTGGATAACGATTTGCGCGGTACGCCGCTGGCCGGCCGTTTTAAAACCGTAGCCACGGGTGCTTCTGCCCTGGCGGGCAGTGAAATAGGACGTTTTTGGCTGCAGGCCCGCTATGATAAAGTGATAAAATATAATAACAAGCCGCCCCATGATATTACCTCCAACTGGACGGAAATCCCGTTTATGACGGCGGTGGTGCAGGGGTTTGTCAGCGACGCGCTGGCCGCGCGCCTGGCGTACCGTACGCGCTGGATAACCCCCTATGCCGTATATGCGCGTTACCGTTATTTGGTCCGGGGGGATCATGCCGTTGCCGTGGCCGCAGGGTTGGCCCTGCATATAGGGCTGACTACGCTGACCGGCGGCGTAGAAATTTTTGAACCGAACAGGGACGAAACCCGCAAAACATATTTTTCCCTGTCGGCCAGTACGGAATTTTAATACGGAGAATTTATGAGCAAACAGGACACCGCTCCGGTTTTACACTGTAAAATTGACGAAAAGGCTTTTTCCAGGGCTATGTTTTTGTGCCGGGTTTTTACCGGGCTGGCCATGGTGTATTTCTCGTTGGGATGTTTATTTTACTGGCGGGAATTTTTGGTCAATACGGCGGCTTTGGGTTTTCCTTTTGCCGTTCCTCTGGCATTTTTTGTGGGGGCGGCGGAGCTGTTTTTGGGTCTTTTCCTGCTGCTGGGCTGGCATACGCGGCTGAGCGCCTTGGTTGCGTTGCCGCTGACGCTGATTTGTGCTATTATATTTTTCGCGGGCGACTATAACAAGGCCTTTGTTGCTTTGTGCCTGCTTTTGTGCGCGCCGCTGGGCACGCTTTTGTTGTTGGGGCCCGGCATCATCAGTCTGGACTATAAACGCAGCCAGCGCGCCGCCCGCCGTTTTTTCAGAGGTTAACCCATGAGCGAAGAAAATACCACCCCCTACGTCAGTTTGGCCAATAAATACCGCCCGCAGAAATTTGAAGATTTGGTTGGGCAGGAAAGTATTTCCAAAACCCTGCAAAATGCGTTGAGGCTGGGCCGCATCGCCCATGCGTATTTGTTTTACGGCCCGCGCGGCTGCGGCAAAACCACCACGGCGCGCATTTTGGCCAAAGCGTTAAACTGCACGGGCCACGGCAATGACAAGCCAACGGCCGAGCCGTGCGGACAGTGCCCGCAGTGCCGCGAAATTGCACGCAGCGAAGATATGGACGTGCTGGAGCTGGACGCCGCGTCCAACACGCAGGTGGAAAAAGTGCGCGAGGCGATTATTGACACCGTGGCTTTGGCCGCGTCGCGCGACCGCTATAAAGTGTTTATTTTGGACGAAGTGCATATGCTTTCGGCCAGTTCTTTCAACGCGTTGCTCAAAACCATAGAAGAGCCGCCGCAGCATGTGGTGTTTATCTTGGCTACGACGGAAAAACACAAAGTGCCCGCCACCATCGTCAGCCGCTGCCAGACTTTCCGCTTCCGCCCGATGACTTCGGACGAAATCACCAATCACCTTATGGATTTGGCCGAAGCCGAAGGGCTGGATTTGACGGAAAAAGCCGCGCGCATCATCGCCAAAAACGCCGGCGGCGCCATGCGCGACGCCCTGACGCTGATGGACCGCGCGATTGCATATTCCGACGGAAAAATTGACGATAAACTGGTGGGCGAAATGCTGGGCCTGACCCCGCAGGATTTGCTGAGCCAAACCGTCGGCGCACTGATAGACAAAGACAGTGCGACCCTGCACGGGGCTTTTGAAACCCTGCGCGCCGAAGGGTTTGACGCGAATGCGTTTTTGAAGGATTTAAAAAACGCGCTGGGGGATTTGTTTTATTTTTCGCTCGGCCAGGGCGCCGCTCCGTTTGACGGCGCGCAGGAAATGACGGCGCGCGCATCGGCGGGGCTTTTGGCGGCGCTGTCGCGCAAAGTCAACAAGCTGGCCGAAGAGGTCAAATTTTCCGACAATGCGTTGGTCAGTGCGGAAGTCGGTTTGTTTACCGTCATGGACAGCTGTTTTGATGTAGACGGATTTATCCGCCGTTTGGAAGCGCTGGAGCGCGGAGAGGGAGGAAATTCCGTGCCGCCTGCTTCGGGCGCTTCGCGTCCCGCGGCGGTCAGAAAGACGGCTTCTCCGCAGGCCAATACCCCGCAAACGCATTTTTCCGCGTCTGCCGCGGCTGCGGCGGACGTACAGGAAAACACTGCACCTGAACGGAAAAATGGGGTTGCAACTGCGCAACGGGAAACTTTATCCGGCGGAACGCATACGTCCGCGCAGGCTAAAGAGCCCGTGCCCTCAGTAAATGTTTCTGCTGTTGCACAGGCAGAGCCCGCCGCTGTTTCGCGTCCGTCGGCGCAGGCTTCGTCAGAAACCGGCGCATTGATTACGGACAACCGCCAGCTTTGGGACGCTTTGCTGAAGGCCTTTTCGGGCAGTCCGTTTGTCTATGATGTGATGACCAACTGTTCCGTCCATTTTGACGGGGACAGCTGGACCATTTCTTTTAGCAAAGGCAAAGAGTTTTACAAAGTGCCCGCGCAGAATAAACTGCCCGATTTGGAAAAAAAGGCTTTCAAGCTCAGCGGGCGGCATATTAAATTTCAAATTTCCGTTTCCGCGTCCGCTTCCGCCGCGCAGCGTTCGGCAGTGCAGACTCCGGCCCGCCCCGCTCCCGTTTTTGCAGCAGGGTCAAACCGCATTAGCGATGAAGAGCCTTTTGTAAAGGCAGATTTTTCAGCCGATATTGAGCCGGCTTCATCTAAAGAAGTGCCGGAGGAACTCAAAGGCATTTTAGACATTATCGGCGGGGAAGTGTTGGCATAGTATGAAAAGTTTGGACCGGTTGGTGCGCGCATTACGCAGGCTGCCCGGGGTGGGCCCCAGGCAGGCGGAACGTTTTGCGGCGTATTTCCTGCGCGCGCCGCAGGGCGAAGTGGAGGAATTTGTCTCCGCCGCGCTGGCCGTCAAAGAAGACGTCAAGCTCTGTCGTATTTGCCATAATTACAGCGAAAGTGATGTATGTGACATCTGCGCCGATCCGGACCGGGACCGCTCCGTTATTTGTGTGGTGGAGGACCCGCAGGATATAGAATCCATAGAAAAAACGGGCGCGTTTAAGGGCTTGTACCACGTTTTGCACGGGGCCATTTCCCCCATGGAAGGGCGCGGCGCCCAGCAGGTCAAGGTCAAAGAACTTTTGGAGCGCGTGCAAAACGCCAATCCCCCCGTGCGCGAAGTGATTTTGGCTACCGACCCCGACGCGGAAGGCGAAACCACCGCCCTGTATTTGGCGGATTTATTGCACGGGCTGGTGGAGCGCGTCAGCCGTATCGGCTACGGTGTGCCGCTGGGCGGGGACATTGACTATATAGACGAAATGACGCTGGGCTATTCCCTCAAAGGCCGTACCAAAATGTAAATGCATACCAGCTATTACAAAAGACCGCTTTTGTTATTGCTTGTTTTGTATATCCTTCTGCTGGTTATTTTTTACAAACCGGCTCCGTCCGCAACGGACGTTTACCACAAAATTCCTTTAAAAACCGTCACGCTGACCGGCAAGGTGGTCAGTTTTCCCGTGGAAAAAACCAAAAGCCGCAACGCCGTCGTCAAAGTTTATGATGTAAACGGGGAGGAAACAGGCGGTTATGTCTATGCGCGTTTTAAAAATTATGCGCCCTTCTGGCATGAAACGGTGCGGCTGGAAGGACGGCTGAAAAAGCCGTATTCCATTGCGCTGATGGGTAATTTTGACTGGGGCGCGTATCTGGCCAGCCAACATATCTTCACCGAAATAGCGGTTTCTTCGGCGGAGCAAGTCCGTCCGCCGTCTTTTTTCTTCCGTGCCGTATCCGCCGTCCGGCGGGATATTTTGCAGACATTTCAGCAAAGTTTTCCGCGCAACGCCGCCGCCATAGCCGGCGGGGTATTGTTGGGGGAGCGCGGCGAAATAGACGCCGGCCTGTATACGGACTTTCAGGACAGCGGCGCCGTTCACCTGCTGGTGGCTTCCGGCGGCAATGTGGGCTTTGTCACGCTGATGACGTTTGCGTTTTGTGCGCTGTTTGGGTTGAGTCGCCGCAAAACCGTGCTGGCGGCGCTGGCGGTGGCAGGAGTATATACGCTGATTGCCGGCGCGGACGCGCCGCTGGTACGCGCGTATTTTATGACGGTTTGCGCCGTGGCGGGATATTTTTTGCACCGCAACAGCGGGGTATTCCAGGGGTTGGTGCTTTCCTGTTTTGTGATTCTTCTTTTTCATCCGGCGGCGGTGTTTGAAACCGGCTTTCAGATGTCCTTTTTAGCTACGCTGGCCATTATTGTGTGTCTGAATAATTACGAACTTCCGCACGCCTGGCCGCGCTGGGTAAAATTTTTTGTGCAGATTTTCCTGGCCACGCTCAGCACGCAGCTGGTGCTGCTGCCGGTGTTTACCAATGTGTTTTTTAAAGTGTCTTTCGTCGGCCTGTTGGCCAATATGCTGCTGGTGCCGCTGGCCTCTTTGCTCATGGCACTGAGTTTTGCGTATTATGTTTTTTCGCTTTTGCATATCGGTTTTATCCTGCATGCGGTCACGGCCGGCGTGCTGTGGCTGTTTGAACGGCTGGTACAGGTGTTTGCCTCTTTTCCGCTGGCTTCCGTGCCGGCGGCGGCGTGGCGTGCGGGGTGGATAGCGGCTTATTATGCGGGCGTGTTTTTGCTGTTTCATTTGCCGCAGAAGGATTTTTTACGCCGCGTGTATAAACCGCTTTTGGCGTTCATGTTGCTGGCACCCGCCGCACAGTATCTTTTCTTTAATCCTCCCACCGTGTGGCTGCTCAATGAATGGAACCAAAACGCCGCGCTCTATCGCGCCCCGGACGGCACGCGCTTTTTATTCGGTGCGGGCATAGACGGGGACAAATTGGCCCGTGCCGTATTAAAGTCCGGCGCGCGCACGCTGGACGCGGTGTTTATCAGCGAGGATACGGAAAAGCAATTAAAAGAAGTGCGGGATTTGCAAAAGTATATAAAGGTCAAAAAAGTTGTTTTGCCTTTTACGGATATGTGGCCCGAAGATGAAATGCGCCTGGACGGACAGAACATTATCGCCCGCTGGGGCGTGCTGTTAAACCGCAAAGGTAAATTGTGGAGCAACCGCGGCTACAGCGGCGGGCGCGACAGCGTGTCTTATGAAGTAGATGACGGGAAAATCAATTTTACCGTGGCGGCCAATGCGCGCTTTATCGTCCGCGGCGGGGCCGTGCTGGACAACCGGCGCAACGCCACGCGCAGGGTGCATTTGTAATATAATATAGTGCACGCCTGAAAAGGAGTTTATTATGGATGAAAAAGAACTGCAAATGCATAAACAATTTCTGCAGGAGGCCGTAAACCTGGCGCGGGAGAATGTGGCCACGGGGCGCGGCGGTCCGTTTGGGGCGGTGATTGTCAAAGACGGGCAAATTATTGCGCGCGGCTGCAACCAGGTGCTGGGCAGCCAGGACCCGACCCTGCATGCGGAAGTGGACGCCATTCGCACCGCCTGCAAAAAATTAAACAGCTTTGATTTAAAAGACTGCGTAATTTATTCTTCCTGCGAGCCCTGCCCCATGTGCCTGGGCGCTATTTACTGGGCGCGGCCCAAAGCCCTGTTTTTCGCCGCCGACCGGTACACGGCGGCGCGGCACGGCTTTGACGATAAATTTATTTATGACGAAATCGCCCTGCCCGCCGAAAAACGGCATATTCCCACTGTGTGCATCGCATTGGAGGATAATGAAGAGCCGTTTGAAAAATGGGATGCCAAAGAAGATAAAGTTTCTTATTAATCGGATAACCAATAAAAAACGCTCCGGTGCGGCCGGAGCGTTTTTGCATGTTAAAAAGGACTTCTTCCCATTGCTTTTTCTTTCCCAAGCAAAATATTTGCCGCACATATCTGCGCTTCTTTGGAAGGGCTGAAAAGCAACAGCCGTGCCGTCAGCGAAGGGATATTTTCCGCGCCGAAAGGACTGCCAAAGCTGATAAACATGCTTTGAGGGTATTGGGCGGCATAGTGTGCCAGCTGCGCCCGTTGAGTATCAGACAAATTGATATGTCCTTTAAAAGCCTTGTAATTGGAAAATGAAACCGCCGCCAGCGCGTCGGCCGTTTCTCCGGCTTTTTTAATATGTATGCCGGCTGCCTGCAGCGTGTTTAAAAAATCCCGCGCGGCGAAATTTTCTTCGTTTCCCAATTCCATGTAAGCTACGCTTTGACCCTTTTTTAACGCCGGCGGGCGGCCCTGCCAAACGGCGCAGGACGCGGCATAGCGCGCATTAAACTCCGCTGCGGAAAAGCCTGTTTTGGGGACCGCCGGCAGAGAGCGTTCCGCCCGGTCCAGCAGCTGCGCTGAAACGGATACACAGTTTTCCGGCAGGGTTTGTGTTTGCAAAAAATCGGACAGCGCGACGGAATCTTCCGCCGCCAGTAAAATATGCACGCCCGCATGCAAAGCCGCCAGTGCGGCCTGTTTTTCATCGCCCAGCGCTTTCATGCACAAGGCATCGGTAAACACCAGTTTTTCAAAACCCATTTCCCGCTTCAGCAAATCCGTAATAACCGCACGGGAAAAAGACGCGGGGTGGTCTTTGTCCACGGCTTCAAAAAGCAGGTGTCCGGCCATTACGCTGTCCGCATAGGGCAGGGCCTCACGGAAAGGGATTAATTCATTTTGTTTCAGCTCCCGCAAGCTCTGGTGCAGGACGGGCAAGGCCAGGTGTGAATCGGTTTTTGTGCGTCCGTGCCCGGGGAAGTGTTTGAGGCTGTTTAATACGCCTCCGTCATGCAGGCCGCGGCACAAAGCCGCGCCCAAACGGCCCACGGCATGCGGGTCGGCACCGAAAGAGCGCGTATTGACGATGGGGTTTTGCGGCTCGTCACACAAATCCAATACCGGGGCGAACACCCAGTCTATGCCCGCGCTTTTGGCTTCGCGGGCCAGCGTCAGGCCTTTTTGGTAAGCGGCTTCTTTCGTTCCGTTGGCGCCGACGGCCAGGTTGGACAGCACCCAGTCCGTCCCTTCTATCCAGCGGCCCAGTCCGTCCTCATAATCGGCGCACATAAACACATGTTTTAACGGAGAGGCCGCTTTTAAATCCGCAATCAGTTCGCCTACGCTTTCGCGCGTGCCGCCGTATATGCAAAAGCCGCCCGCGCCGCGCCGCGCCATTTCCAGCGCGTCTTCTTTGCGGCTTTTGCCAAACCAAAACCCGGGAAAAATCAGTCTGTTTATATTCATAAAGTAATGCTCCCCAATATGCCGTTTTTTCGTGCGCCCGTGGCCCGCGCACAATGATTTGTTTTGCCCTGCAGAGCCCGCCAGGCCATCAGGGCAAAAGCGGCGGCCTCTTTGGCCTGCGGGTCTATGCCCGCCTGGGCGGACGTGATAACGGGCAAACCTGTTAAACGTTTTAAATTTTCCAGCAGGGTTTTGTTATAAGCGCCGCCGCCGGAAACAATAATTTGCCGGCGCAGCGGCGCGGGCACGAAATTTTCCAGCGCGTCCTCCACGCAGGAAGCGGTCAATAAATTTAAGGTAGCCAGCAAATCCGCCGGATTTTTGATACGGGAAAACCAGCGGTTCAAATAGTTTTCCCCAAACTCATTTTTGTCCAAACTTTTGGGCGGTTTTTGGCGGAAGTATTTTTGGTCCAGCAGTTTTTTGACGAGTATTTCATCGGCACGGCCGCGCGCGGCCAGTGCGCCGTTTTTATCAAAGGGACGGCGGACAAAACGCACGCAGGCCAGGTCCATCAGCGTATTGGCCGGGCCGCAGTCAAAGCCAAAGGTTTTTACCTTTTTTCCGACAACGGAAATATTGGCTATGCCGCCTAAATTCAGCAAAATTTTTGGCGCACCCTTGCCGAATATATATTCGTCAAAAAACGGAATCAGCGGTGCGCCCTGTCCGCCCAGCGCGATGTCTTTTTCGCGGAAACGGCTGACGACGGGCCGCCCCAGCAGGTCCGCCAGAAAAGAGGGTTCTCCGATTTGCAGGGTGTTGGGCACTTTGTCTGCCGGGCCGTGATAGACAGTTTGGCCGTGGCAGCCCGCACAAAGGATATCTGCCGGCTTCCAGCCGTTTTGTTTTAAAAACAGTTTTACTTTTTGGGCATACAGCCGGCCCAGTTCAAAATGCAGGGCCGACAGTTCCGGCGCGCGCAAATCTTTGGCGTGCAGCAGGCGGCTGTGCAAAGCGGCGGGATAAACGTAATTTTTAAAAGCCATTATTTGAAACGGCTCCGGCCGTATGGCACAGACGGTCAGACCGTCGCAGCTGGTACCGCTCATCAGTCCCAACACCAGGCCCGTTTTTTTATTTTTCACGCAGCGCCTCCGCCAGAAAACCTTTGTGTTTTTTCAGCTGTTTCTCGGCTTGCGCCCGCGTGCAGTTTTTTACATGCATGACAATGGCGGTTTTGACGTTTCGGCCCGATTCCTGCAGCAGTTGTGCCGCCGTTTGCTCATCGGCCCCCGATACGGCGCGTATCAGGCGCAGGGCGCGGCGCACGAGTTTTTGGTTGGTGGGGCGTACGTCCACCATCAGGTTTTGATATACCTTTCCCGCGCGCGCCATAGCGCCGGTGGTGATGGCGTTTAAGGCCATTTTGGTGGCGCTGCCGGCTTTCATGCGCGTGGAACCGTTTAAGGCTTCCGGCCCCGTGGGCAGGTAAATAAAAATGTCCGCATGGGCGGTATCGGCTTTTTTGTTGCAGGCCATCAGTGCGGTGTGGCAGCCGGCTTTTTGGGCCGCTTTCAGCGCACCGAGCACATACGGCGTAATGCCGCTGGCGCTCAGCCCGATGACAAAATCTTTTTTTGACGCCAGACGCAAAATATCTCTGCCGCCTTGTCCGGCGTCGTCTTCGGCGCCTTCTTTGGCGCGGAACATGGCTTCTTTCCCGCCGGCGATCAGCCCGATGATTTGTTCCGGCTCCGTGCCGAACGTGGGCACGCATTCGGCTGCTTCCAGCACGCCCAGCCGTCCGCTGGTGCCGGCTCCTATGAAAATAATTTTATGCCCCGCCAGAAAGGTTTTGGCGGCCAAATCAACAGCTTTGGCGATGGCGGGGCCGGCTTTCTGCACGGCGCGGGCGGCGTTAAAATCTTCGGCGTTTATCAGGCGGGCAATCTGCCGCGGGGAAGAAACGTCCAGTTTCTTCGTGCGGGGATTGACGGTTTCGGTGGGAATTAATATTTCTTTTTTCATTTAATCGGCGTCCGAAATTTGCATATGATGGCTGCGGAAGGCCTTTTCCGTTTCTTCTATGGATTTGATTTTAAACGTCAGCGGGATGACGGCCAGCGTGCACAGGCTGACGGCCGCGGCCAGGATGAAATAACCGCCGTATCCCAGCATCATCTGCCATTTGCCCGACAGCATGGACGGCACCATCATGCCCAAAGCCATAATGCCCGTGGATATGGCATAATGCGATGTTTTATATTTTCCCTGTGACACATACATAATGAATACGGAAAACGCCATCAGCGCCAGCCCGTTGCCAAAATGTTCCAGCGTAATCAGCAGGGCCGTCACGGCCAGCCCGGGAGTGCAGTAAGCCATATAAATATAAAAGAGATTGGGCAAAATCAAAATGACCGCAAAAGGCCAAATACATTTTTTAAATCCGTATCGCCCCAGCAGCCAGCCGCCGGCCAAATTGCCCGCGATAACGGCCCCCAGCCCCAGCGTGCCTTTAATTAAGCCGTAGCTTTGTACGGAAAGCCCCATGGCTCCTTCTTCCGCGCCGCGCAGTAAAAACAACGGCACGATTTTTTCCAAAAGGGCATCGCCCAAGCGGTAACATAAGATGAAAATTAAAATATACAGAATATTTTTTTGCGTGAAATACGTTTTAAACGCGTCCGTCCAGGTGTTTTGCCCTTTCACGGCGGCGGGACCGTCCGCGGCGGGTTTGGGCAGTATAAAACGGTGCCACAGCGCGCCGGCGGCAAACAGAAGCGCCAAAAACAAAAACATCAGCGACCAGTTTTGCGGCCATTTTACAGCACCGGCGGATAAATTTGGTCCGGCCTTTGCCAAAGCGCCCGCGGCAGCCACCAAAATCCCGCTGCCAAATATCATGGCCAACCGGTAGAAAATCGTGCGTATGCCGACAAAATATCCCTGCTGTGGCGCGCTTAAAGCCAGCAGATAATAGCCGTCGGTGGCGATATCCAGCGTGGC
Organism: uncultured Elusimicrobiales bacterium; assembly: GCA_944324105.1. Classification (GTDB taxonomy): domain Bacteria; phylum Elusimicrobiota; class Elusimicrobia; order Elusimicrobiales; family Elusimicrobiaceae; genus Avelusimicrobium. Next base: position 8,066 of record CALUVA010000007.1, on the reverse strand, counting down.
TGACACAAACGCGCCTGCCAGAAACCCAAATAAAGATAAAGAGAAAAAGGTCAAGTTGTTGGTAGCCTGCGCGTGGGCAAAGGCGTTCCAAGCGTTCAGCGCGGCCAACAGCAGAAATACGGCCGCCATAGCGGTCTGTGCGCCCAGCAGCCAGCGGCGTTTGGTGCTTTTGCCGTCCACCAGCGGGCTCCACAGCATTTTCAGCGTCCAGGGCAGGTACAGCCAGCCGGTCCAAAACGCAATTTGATCGTTGGCAAAGCCCAGGTCAGCATACAACACCACGGAAACGGTGTTGATGATAATATATGGCAGACCTTCCAAAAAATACAGGGAAGGAATATATGTCCAAGGCGAAACATGTGCACGCATAGTAGTTCCTATTTAAAAGGCAAACGCCCGGCCAGCAGGTCGGCAAACGGTTTGGTGGGCTCGCTGCGTTCCAAAATCATTTTGATAATGGAGGTCAGCGGCACGGCCAGCAGCGCACCTATAATACCCCAGACCAAAGCCCAAAAGATTAACGAGGCAATCACCACAACGGGGTTTAAGTCCATGCCTTTCCCCAGCCACTTGGTTTCCAAAATATTACCCACCACAAAGTGTGTGGCGGAGAGCAGAGAAATGGCCAAGATCATGCGCCAGTCAAAACCGTACTGCAAAAACAGCACCGGTACCGGCAATATGGTGGCGATAAACGGCCCGATGTTGGGAATAAAATTCAGCACAAATGTAAGGACGGCAAACATGGACGCCAGCTCCGTGCCGACCAAAGATAAAATCAGCCACGTCAGCAAAGCCGCCAGCAGGGAAACAAAGATTTTGATAATCAGGTAATAAGAAATCTGCTTTTCTATGTTGGAGACCAGCGCATTTTTTTCATCTCCCGTTGCGCGTCCCATGAACAGAAAAATCAAAAACAGCGAAATCAGCGTCAGGTTGGAAATAAAAGACACCACCCCGCCGCCCATGGTGCGCAGCACGTTGAATACGGGCAGGCGGTTTAAGGCGTCGGCCAAAAATTCCGAATTGGTTTTTATGCCGAACTTTTGTGCGGTTTCCAGGGCCCAGGCGACGGTGTCGTTAAGTTTTTCCGCATAAATATTGGCCCCGTTGACGAAGGAAGAAATGGAATTGCTGATAAATACCACCGATAAGGCCGCCAAACCTAAAAACAGCAAAATTCCTACCAGAAAGCCCAGCAGATGCGGCACCTTCCAGTGTTTTTTCATCCAGTCGGCAATCGTGTTGAGCACAATAGACAGAAACAATGCAATAACAAACGGCATCAGCACGGCTTTGGCATACACCAAAATCCAAGTCATAGCCGTGCCGGCCAAAATCAGCAGGCAGGCGTTGTTAATCGGCGCATAGGCCGAAGAAGCGGTGTTTTTAAACATGGCGACTCCTTCCAAAGAAAATGCTTTTTCTTTATATTATCATAAAAACGGCGTAATACAAAGGTACACAGGTTATTTGGAAAGGCTGTCCCATAAAACACGCAGGTCTGCTTCCAGCGAAGAGGACGGCGCAAAGCCTAGGGCGCGTATTTTGCCGATATCGGCGGCAGAGAAGCGTATGTCCCCGCGCCGCGCGGGCAGGAAAGTGCGTTCGGCGTGCAAACCGGAAATCTTTTCTATAATGTCTGCCAGCTGCAAGACGGATATGCTCCGGCCGCTGCCCACGTTATAGATTTCCCCTGCTTTTCCTTTTTGCGCGGCCAGCAGGTTGGCCTGCACCACATCGCGCACATGCACAAAATCGCGGCTTTGCAGACCGTCTCCGTAAATAGTCAGTCCCTTCCCGTTTGCGGCCTTCTGCAAAAAATGCGCAATCACGGCCGCATACGGGGACGAGGCATTTTGCCCGTCGCCGAATACATTGAAATACACTAAAGAAACCGTATCCAGACCGTAGACTTTGGTATATAGCCTGCATAAAGCCATACCCGCCTGTTTGGATAAAGCATAAGGAGAAAGCGGATTTTGCGGGGCGGTTTCCGCCAGCGGAGTTTGTCCTGCGTCTCCATATACGGCGCAGGAGGAGGCAAACACTAACCGGCGCACGCCGCATTGGCGCGCCGCTTCCAGCACGCAGGCCGTGCCCTGTATATTGGTTTGCAGGGTTTCCCGCGGATAAGCCACCGACTGGGGGACGGACACCAGGGCCGCATGATGCAGCACATAGTCTGCACCTTTGCAGGCCTGCAACACGGCCTGCATGTCACAAATATTTCCCTGTATCAGGGAAATTTGATCCCGCAGCTGCAACAGATTTTGCGGATTGCCGGCAGAAAAATCGTCCAATACGCGCACATGCTGCCCGCGCGCAACCAATGCTTTGGCCAGGTGCGAGCCGATAAATCCGGCTCCGCCGGTAATCAGCCAGGTGTATTTTTCTGTCGGCATAAACAAAATTCCGCTTTTAACGAAGCAGATATATTCTACTTTTTATGACGCGGGGAAGCAAAAAAGACCTTGCGGCCGGTATTGGAAACCAAACATAACTTTATGGGCGAGGAATGTGCGACACAAATAAAGAATTTGATATCATACAAATATATTTATTTAGAGGTGGAATCTTTCTACAGATTTAACGAAAAAAGAAAAATTTCTGTTTAAAATCTAAAGATTATTTGTTGAAGCGCGGAAAACGTCCGCGCCGAGCAGAGGAAACAGCATTTGTTTCCCGAGCATGTTCCAAGTCATCAAATAATCGTATGTGCTTGCACCAGTTTTCCAGAAGGAAATGGGTGGGCGGCGATTATTATTTTAGGGGTCACTTGGAACAGCTCTTAATTTAATACCGCCGCTTTTTTATGTGTTGGACAGGCGGTAAGAGGACTTGCCATGGACACGCCTTCCAAAACACGTTACGACGTTTTTGTAGAAAACTTAAGCCGCGATGTTTTCTTTTTCATTTTTATATTATTGCTTTTGTCCTTTTATCGGGCTGCTTTTCTGTTTAACTTTCGGGGGCTGCTGTTACCGGATACTCCTTCGGCTGACTTATGGCTGACCATGTGGTACGGGCTTCGTATCAGTTTAAAAACGGCAGGAGCCTTGTTTTTGCCTTCTTTTGTATTGGGAACTTTGGCCAAGCAAATATGGCTTGCTTGGCCGGCGGAAAAGGTACGCAATATGTGGGCCTTTATATGTATTTTTGGATTATCTCTTTTGTTTCAGGCCCGTATTCCGTATTATCATGAATTTAACAATGCCTTCAGCCCTTTTGTATTTAACACCCTGCATGATGACGTAGGGGCTATCATCAGCACCTCTGTGATGCAATACGGCGCTGTATGGCGGATCTTGGCGGCGGCAGCAATGGCTGCGGTGTTTGGCTGGTGTTTTCGCGGCTGGATAAAATTGGCAGACCAGCCGGCACATGCATTAAAAATGCTGCCTTGGAAAAAGACGGCCGCGGTATGCCTGTGCGTGTTGCTGGCCGCTTCAGCGGTATATGTGCGCCATGGAGGAAGCTGGGGCTACGAAGGGTCCATTTATTGGAAAAATGCCGCGCGTATGAACCAGCATTTGCTGAATGAAGCGATTTTAGATGATATTCAGGCTTTATATAAAGCCAGCCGTATTTACAAACAATTTGCGGCTTCTTCTTCCGATATAGATGTTTCGGCTGTGCGGAAGGCGGCGGCCCGCTTGCAGGGCAGGACTTCCTATCAGGAAGACAGTTTGCTGCCTTTTCTGACACGCCAGGCCTCCGGTGCGGCTATAGATAAGCCGCGGCATATTTTTCTTATTGTGGCGGAAACCTACATGCTTTGGCCTTTATGGGAGGAATACGCCTCTTTGCCTATTGCACAGGGAATGAGGGAAATTATAAGCCGACCGGACAGCATCTTTGTTCGCCATTTTTTGCCTGCTTCCAACGGAACGATGTTTGGTTTAACGTCGGTTTTATTGGGGCTGCCCGAAGTAAATTTATTGACAGCCAACCGTCCCAGCGCGCGTCAGCCTTATGAAACGGCGCTGTCCGTGCAATTAAAAAAACAGGGATATAAAACGCGTTTCTTTTATGGAGGGTTCCCCTCTTGGGAAAATGTCGGTGTTTTTATGGACAGCCAACAAATGGACGAAAGCTTCTATTATGCCGATTTTGGCGGAGAAGGAGGCGTGTGGGGAGTGGAAGACAAAATCTTCTTACAAGGCATCGCCGAAAAAATTACGCCGGAGCCGTCTTTTAATTTGATTTTGACCAGTTCTAACCATACGCCGCTGGTGGTGGATATGAGTAAAGAGCCGGAGATAATGAATGAGAAAGAGGCGGCTGCTTTTATCCCTTCTTCCGCCTCGGATAAAGATTTGCTGCGCCAGCGCTTGCAGCATTTTCAGTATGCTGATAAATATCTGTCGGAGTTTGTGTTGGAGATGTATAAACAATATCCGGACAGCCTGTTTATTATCACTGGAGATCATGCCGACCGCTGGACATTAAATCCCAACCCGTCGTTATACGAACGTTTAGCAGTGCCGCTGGTAATATTGGGACGGGGTATCAATAAAGATATGTTGCCTTCCAATGCGGCGGGCAGCCATATGGACATCGCCGCTACTTTGTTGGAGCTGATTCTTCCCAAGGGAGAAACCTATTATGCTCTGGGCCACAGTCTGTTAAACGGGAATTGCTGCGGCCTTCATGCATATTACTGGCTGGGACGGGGAGTGCTGGGAGAATTGTCCTCGGAAAAACATGAAATACTGCCGGGCGCAGAAGATATTTCCTTGGAGGAAGACAAGCAAATTCGCAGTATTTTGCATGATGAACAAACTGTAACAGCCTGGAGGGTTTTGCACGGGCTTTCTTTGGCGGTGGAAAATGAATAAAAAAATAATCCGTACAAGTATTTGCTTGGGGCTTTTGACGGGGGCGCTCATGATGCTCAAACGTCTGATAATTTACGGCATGTGTCCGTCCTGCTTTGCCATGCCCGAGGGGATAGCCGTGTGGTATATGGAACAGGCCGTGCGGGCAGATTGGAGTGTGCTGGCAGCTGTTTTTGCTGTACCCGTTGCGGGGCTGTTGTATGTCCGCGGCGGGGGAAAAGGCGCCGTAAGATGGTTTGTTTGTCTGGCATGTTGCTGTGCCGCCGTGTGGGGATTGGAACTGTACGACGGGGCGGTGTTTATTTTATGGGGACAGCGTATCCAAGGTCTTGCCGGCTATGCGGCGGGGATAGGCGGAATTTATTTGGGTTATGTCTTGGTGCGGCGCTATGAATCTTATTTTTGGATTCCAGAAAAAGATATTTGCCGTGTCCGACCAGCAATCATTTTGTATATAGCTTTGTGGCTAGCGGTCTGTTGGTGCATAATTTGTGGTTTTACCCCGACCAAAGGACCGTTTGTACAGAAACGTGTTTATGCCGTATGTGATACGAAGGAGCAAGGTCTTTTTATAACCAACGCTCCCATTCTCTGGGCGTCCGGCCAGTCCGCCGGTGTTTACCTGGAGGAGTAAGACGGATTGAGATATTCTTTGCCAAGTATAAAAAAACAACCATACTTAAGCATGGTTGTTTTGGTAAATGGTGGGCAGTACAGGATTTGAACCTGTGACCTTCCGCGTGTGAGGCGGACGCGCTACCACTGCGCCAACTGCCCTTAAATCAGACCTTTTTATTATAACAATTTTTACGTCCCCGCTCAAATCTTTTCCCCTGCCAACGCGGCTGTACTTGGCGAGCCGGAGCCTCTCCAGCATTATCCCGTATATTTGGTATACTAAATATACAGTCATTATTTTCTGTTTTTTGGGAGAAAAACAACGAAATATGGAATGGAGTCTGCTGGTTAACGCCTTTATCGGTATCGTGGCTATTTTAAACCCTATCGGCAATGTGCCCATTTTTTTGGAACATGTGGAAAATGATACGCCCAAAGTACAGCGTGCGGTGGCTATTTTGATGGCCTTGTCCATTTTTGTTATGCTGACTTTGTTTTTTATGTTTGGCACGCATATTTTAAGCGTGTTTGGTATTACGTTGCCGGCGTTTCGCCTGGCGGGGTCCGTGATTATTTTAATTGTTGGGTTGCGTATGTTGCAGGGTAAAAGCAAATTTGATCCTGCTGGTATTGAGACTGCTTCTGCACAAGGGGGCACATTCTCCCAAGCGCGCAATCGCCTGAGCCACATTTTGGTGCCGGTGGCCATGCCGCTTTTTATCGGTCCAGGCTCCATTACCACCGTTGTGTTGTATGCCGAAAAAGTGACTACGTTCCCAATGTATGTGATGATGATTTTAGTCATTTTCCTGGCGACGGCTGCGGTGGGCGTTTGTCTGGTGGTGTCGCGCAGTATTTTTAATTTGCTGGGCACCAACGGCACGCAGATTGTGATCCGTTTTATGGGTATGATTTTGTGCGCTATTGCCATGCAGTTTATGATAGACGGGGTGGCACAGCTGCTGCCTGGAGTGCTTAACGCCAACTTTATACACGGTGCAGTTTAATCCTTATTGTGTTTAATGTGTTTATATGCGCGGGATAAAATACGGTTTTATCCCGCGTTGCTTTTCTCTCCTGTAAATTGGAGTACAATATATACATGGATCATTTCAAACTCGTATCCGAATTTAAGCCGTCCGGCGACCAGCCCAAAGCCATTGCCGCGCTGACGCGCGGCGTGCTGGAGGGGCAGAAGCGGCAAACCCTGCTGGGCGTGACGGGCTCGGGCAAAACCTTTACCATTGCCAACGTCATTGCCAATTTAAACCGCCCAACGCTGATTTTATCCCCCAATAAAGTGCTGGCCGCCCAGCTTTATGCCGAGTTTAAACACTTTTTTCCCGAAAATGCGGTGGAATATTTTATTTCTTATTATGATTATTACCAGCCCGAAGCGTATATCCCGCAGACGGATACCTATATTGAAAAAGACTCTGCCGTCAATGACCATATAGACAAATTGCGTCTGAAAGCCACGACTTCCCTGCTTACGCGCAATGACGTGATTGTGGTGGCCTCCGTGTCCTGCATTTACAACCTGGGTTCGCCGGATAGTTACAGCGAACTGTGCGTGTACCTTAAAAAAGGCGTGGAAATGACACGCGCGCAGTTGGGCGGCCTGCTGATTAAAATCCAGTATAACCGCAATGAAATGGAATTTATTGCCGGCAATTTCCGTATGCGCGGGCCGTATGTGGACATTTTTCCCCCGTACGGGCTTAACGCCGTGCGTGTGGAGATAAAAGGAAAGAATATTGCCGGCGTCTACGAGATACACCCCATTACGGGTGATATTGTGCGCGAACTGGACGAAGCCTGGGTTTATCCGGCCAAGCATTTCGTTGTGCAGGACGAAGACCGTGCCCGCGCGCTGGACCAAATCCGCGCCGACCTGGAAAAACGCCACGCCGAGCTGCAAGCCCAGGGCAAAGAGCTGGAAGCCTACCGCTTAAAACAGCGCACGGAGTATGATCTGGAAATGCTGCAGCAGGCCGGTTTTTGCCCGGGTATAGAAAACTATTCGCGTTATATGGACGGGCGCAAGCCCGGGCAGCGGCCTTTTTGCCTGATAGATTATCTGCGCAAACACGGGGATTTTTTAATGGTGGTGGACGAATCCCACGTATCCCTGCCGCAGGTGCGCGGCATGTTTAACGGGGACCGTTCGCGCAAGCAAATGCTGGTGGATTTTGGCTTCCGCCTGCCTTCGGCGCTGGACAACCGTCCGCTGAAATTTGACGAATTTGAAAGTTTGCTCCCGTCCACGATTTTTGTTTCCGCCACGCCCGGACCCTATGAGCTGCAGGCCAGCGGCGGGGAAGTGGTGGAGCAGGTCATCCGCCCCACGGGGCTGGTGGACCCGAAAGTCACCGTGCATCCCAGCGCGGGCCAGATAGACCATTTGTTGCAAAAAATCCAAGAGCATATCGCCAAAAAAGAACGCACGCTGGTGCTGTCCATGACCAAAAAAACGGCGGAAGATTTAAGCGCGTTTCTGATTGAAAAGGGCGTCAAAACGCGTTATCTACATTCGGATATTGACGCGCTGGAGCGTGTGGAAATTTTAAAGCAGTTCCGCCAGGGCGTGTTTGACGTGCTGGTGGG
>CALUVA010000006.1 GCA_944324105.1 uncultured Elusimicrobiales bacterium | reverse complement strand
ACATAGGCGGGATTTTTTTCATTAAGCAGCTTAATCAGCCACCGCACAAAACCATACAGCGCGCCCACTTCCTGCCCCGAAGAAGTGGACAGTTTGGGCAGCGCGTGGTAATTGCGGTGCAAAAACCCGTGCGCGTCAATTAAAAAAAGCGTTTGTTCGGAAGAAGTCATACAAAAGAATAAATCCGGCCCGGACAAACTGCGGGCCGGAGCAAGCTTCTAAATTATTGCCCGGCACTCTGTATCCAAGCCTTTATTTTATCCAAGGAAGACTCCGGATTTTGCGCATTAAACCCGTTTAAGCGGGCCTGCAGCTGCCCGTCTTTAAAAAACAGCAGCACGGGCACGCTTTGTACCTGCCACAGGGCCGATAAATTCTCTCCACCGCGGCTGCGGCTGTCTTTGGTCCAGTCCAGTTGATAAAAACGGCCGCCTTTACTGGCCCATTGCTGTAAAAGAGAAAAACCGGAAGCGTCCGCCTTATTCATCTCTCCCACCAGCATACGGCAGGGCTTGCAGGATGGAAAGCCGACTTCCACCATAATGAGCCCTTTTAAACACTGCTCATAGTCGGATAATGTTTGCTGTTGTTGAGGACTTAACTCAAACCCGCGGAAAGCCAAATCTTCTTGTTCTTGCCGCAAGGAAGGCAAAGACAAAAATGCTTCATACATATCCGCCGGCAACAGGCTTTGCCCGGCATAATTATATGTCTGGGCGGCCAGCGGTAATGCCAGCACACAGAACAAAAAAGCCAGGAAATGTTTCATCTATCCTCCGGGAAAATCTACAGCAGGGAGTTGAGTTTTTCCTGCAGGGCCGCTTTGGACTGCAATCCTACACTCTGGCCAGCCACTTCGCCGTTTTTAAAGAAAATCAGCGTTGGGATGGAAGTAATGTTGTATTTGGCGCTGGTCATGGAGCCTTCATCGGTGTTTAATTTGCACACTTTAACTTTGCCTTCATACTCCTTAGCCAACTCTTCCACCACAGGCGCCAGCATGCGGCACGGCCCGCACCAAGGCGCCCAAAAATCCACCAGCACGGCACCCTGATACTGCAGTACTTCTTTTTCAAAATTATCATCCGTCAAAATCACTTCACTCACAAACGCCCCCTTTCCGGCCATAAAATTAAACTTCTTTATTATTTAAAGAGTACCAGACCAGAAAGACCCTGTCAAGAGCTCCCGGCGGGAGCTTTTCCGCTTGCCTGGGCCGCCGGATATACACTCAAAGTATGCTACAATGAAAGAAAGAGAGAAAACACATGAAAGAGAGAATCATTTGCCTGGTTACCCCCGACAGCCGCAGCTATTACCGTGCGGTGCCTTTGGCCAAAGAATTTTTGGACAAAGATCACAACCTTATTAACACCGCGGGTACGCTGCCCGAAGGGGAAGTAGAAGAATTTGACATCAACACCAAAACCGTAAAACATTATAAAGACGGTAAGCTGGACGGGGACCTGCAAATCGTTGACTTATCCACCGGTGAAATAACTTTTTCCGAAAAATATAAAAACGGCGTCTTGCTGGAAGTAGCCGATCACACCCTGCATGGCACGCCCGTCATTACCCCTGCCCCCAAGCCCCAGCCCCATTATGACGGCACTGTTATCAAGGTCAACAAAAAAACCCAGTCCTTTTATATAGACGGCAAAGAAGTGGCTGAACAGACTGTATCCGCCAGCGGCGCTACCTTGGAGTTATTGGGAGATATCCCGGATGGCCCCGCCAAAGAATTTGATGAAAACGGTCTGCTGCGCGCAGATGCCGAGTACAAAAACAACAAACTGGAAGGTATGCTGGTCCGTTATGATGAAAAGGCCCGTCCCGTTTCCCGTGAACACTATGTGAAGGGACAGCTGCAGGGAGCCTCGGAGTATTACAGCTACGCCACTGAGGGTTTGATAAAAACCGTCGCCCACTATAAGAATTCACAGCTGGACGGAGATTGGGTATGTTGCTATCCAGACGGAGCTCCCTGCATTAAAGCGTTTTATAAAAACGGCAAATTGCAGGGCTCCCGCGTTACCTTATACCAAAACGGCAAAACCTGCTGCGAAGAAGCCTTCGAAAACGGGAAATTACACGGCAAACGTTTAATTTACTTCCCGGAAGGCCCTGTTTGGTACGAAGAAAACTATAAAAACGGGCGTTTGGACGGAGAACGTTTCAGTTTTTTCCAGAACGGGCAGAAACACAGTTCTGAATTTTATACCGAAGGTTTGTTGGAAGGGCCGCGTACGGTTTACAACGAAGATGGCCAACTGCTCTTAAACGAAGAATACCATTGGGGCAGCCTGCTGCACAATACGGAACGCAAACCTCTTGATTAGCCTCATTAACATAATTCCTCCGCCTTTAGGCGGAGGAATTTAATTATACAGCTTTTAGAGATCATATGTTTTATTGTTCCGTACAAACATATTTATCCATTCTCACAACTTGCCAATTCCCGACCCCAGACTACTGCAAGCAACGGAATCCATTACGTCATTTACCACATAGCGGACCTTTCCTATCGGAGAACAAGAACCTTGCGGAATGTTATAACTGGCGTCTTCCGGGTCGAAAATAATATTGCAGCTGCTATCGCATCTCCAGCCGCCAGAAACAGACAGCCCTTTCTCCCATACGCCAGCGGTAACAGATTCGTCGTCATCTTCTGTCGCCTCACACTGACAGGTAGATTCATTAAGTTCATATCCGCTGGAACAAGTTTTCTGTACACAGCTGCTGCCGTCCCAAGTTTCGCATCCGGAACAGCATTTTTCCTGTTCAGGCTCATCTTCACAGGAAACTTCATAGCTCTCCCCCGTTCCGCATACCAGAAATACGCCGTTTTCCCCGTTTATAGTCAGCTCCTGCCAGCTGATTTCATTACCCGACGCATCACAGTAAGGGAACTCCTCCCCGAACAATGTCATATTTTTCAGATAAGCTATATTCTGAGCTTGTGCGCTTTGAATTTCCTCTCCATCTATATTCGCTACTTCCAGATTATGGGCAAATTCCAGTACGCCTTCTTCAGAAGAGGTTTCCCCGGCAAATATACTGACTCCATCTACTACCGATTCAGACAAATCGGAGTTTAATTCCAATTTACCGGTTTATACAATCAAACTGCCGGTATTTAAATCTCTGCTATCGTTATTCTTTGTAAAAACTTTCAATTCGTTCCCTATCTCCAAATTACACACATCCATCAACCCGGCATCACAGGTGCCCACAACTTCTAAATCATTATAAGATACATACGGAACCGGGAAATAAGTAACCATTCGAATATTGTTTTCCGCATATACCGGGTACGAAAAAAGCAACACTGCCCCTATCCCAAAAAATATCCTCATATTTCCCCTCCATTTCATACTTCTGCTCATTTTTAATACACACTTAGATATATATTTATTGCACAATACACGAAAAAACTTTTTCTCTCCGACCATAAAAAGATACAATGATATATATGGCTCACATAACACTGCAGGCCCCGGCCAAAATTAACTTATTTTTAGAAGTTACTGGCAAAAGATCAGACGGTTACCATGAGTTATCTACCCTATTTGCCAAAGTGTCTTTGGCCGACCATATAGAATTAGACGCGGAAACTTCGGACAACGAAGACTTTTGGCTGGATTTGCAGGGGCCTTTAGCAGAAGGTCTTAGTTGTGGCGATGACAATTTGGCTTTGCGTGCTGTACGGGTTTTTGCGGCACATTTTGGCTTGACTTTGCGCGTACATATCCGTTTGGAAAAAAATATCCCTTTTGGCGCCGGCTTGGGAGGGGGCTCCTCCGACGCAGGCACCGTACTGCGAGGGCTGTGTCAGCTATTTGAAAAAAATCCGCTGGAACTGCTTCCAGAAGCCGCACGTCTGGGAGCGGACGTGCCGCTGTTCTTATATTCCGACAGTTTTTTAAAAGGGGAAGGAATTGGAGACAAACTGAGCCCGCTTTCTGCACCTGGTTTGCTTCCTTGGGCTGTATTGGTATACCCGAACACACCGGTGCCCACCAAGGGGGTATTCGGGCGCCTGCGTCTACCGACGCGTCAGACCGTCTTGACAAGCCTTTCCAATTTAGATAAATTAATAGAGTACATACGCCAGGGTCTTCCTCCGGCAGACTGGCAACCTTTGTTGTTTAACAGACTGGAGGAAGCGGTATTGCCGTTTGTTAGTTCCGTACGCAACGTAAAAGAAGACTTTCTCGCTTTGGGCGCAAGTCCGTTGATGTCCGGTTCCGGCTCCACCGTTTTCGCTTTAACCCCCGACCGGGACCAGGCCGAAGATTTGGCAGGGAGAATAAAACAAAAGGGACGAAAAGTATTCACCGTACGTTTCGGAGGGAGCCAGGATGAAAATAACTGAAATTCGTATTCACTTAATGGGGGAAGAGCGCCTCAAAGCATTTGCGAGTGTAACATTTGACGATGCGTTTGTTGTACGCAACATGAAAGTAGTGGAAGGAACAAAAGGGGTGTTTTTGTGTATGCCTTCGCGCAAACTGCCTGACGGCAGCCATAAAGACATGGTACACCCTATTAACCAGGAGTTCCGCCGCTATTTAGAGGAAAATGTCCTAAAAGCTTATGAAGAAGAACGGGCCAAGCATCCACAGGCTGGGCATACTTCAACAGAGGCAGGACAAACGCAGGAAGAAAACCCTGCACCCTAAATTTAAATTCCGGATGGTGAAATGGTATCACTACTGGTTTTGGTCCAGTCATTCTAGGTTCGAGTCCTAGTCCGGAAACCATTCTAAGAGCCCGCAAGGGCTCTTTTTTATTTCAAATTTTATATTCCTTTCCCTAAAAATACCAACCTTACAGCAAGATTTATCCGCCAAAAACATGAATGAATTTATGCAGTGAAATATAGGGTTTATTACGACGGAGAAATTATTTCGCCCTTGTTTTTTTGTTCCGTTTGTGCTTATAATAAAAGAAGAAGTTCTCTTACTCTTGGAGGTTTTATGAAACCAGCTTCCCGCGTGATTGCTTGCCTATTAGCCGTCAGTTTGTGTTCTTCTTCTTTTGCTCAGTCGCTTCCTTCGTTACAACAGGTGCAAACCAAAGCCAAACAACAAGTTGCTCAGACTCCATGGATGAAACGCTATTTACTGCCGTTAACGGCAATAGGTATCGGAGGCGGGGCTTTACTTATCAAACAATTCAGTTTGGCACGCCAAAATAAACAACTGCGTGCCGAAACCCAAAAATTAACTCAGGCAATCAAAGACTATCAACACTATTCTTCCCGTCTGTATGCACGTAATGAAGCACTTGCTTGGAAATTGGAACAGGCTCAAAACCGTGCCAAGACCGCCGAACAAATCCTGCAGATAAAAAATAAATCCACTACCCCCAAACCGCCCAAAATGTCTCTGGTTCAAAAATTTATGCCTTCGGCAAAAACGGATTTATCCAAACGCCTGCTTACGGAAAACACTTCTTTGTTCTATAACATGCCAGAAGAAGAAATAAAAGCCCTTTTACGTGAAGTAGATCTGTTGGCTAAACAGAAACCGGCCCAAGCCCTGCTGAATTTAAACCGTCTGACGTGGCAGGCTTCTCACATTACCCGCAAACAAGCTTTTATCGCTGTGGAGAAATATATTAAAGGTTTTGCCGTCACGGCTTTGTTGTTTACCTTAGCCTTTCCGGCAGCAGATGCCCAAGCCCAGACACGATTGAGTCGTTTGGAACAAAATCCGGCTTTATTTCTGCAAGCCGACGCTGATCAACTGAAAGCTTGGGAAAAAAATCCCCGTGCAAATGCTTTATGCCGCAAAGTGGCAGAAGTTATAGATCAAGCATACAGTCTAAAACTCACTGATGAAGAAGCCCAAACCTTTACATTGTATGCGGCCAAACAAGCAGCAGCTCAAAAAAAGGCGCTTCGGCAAAATCTTCGCAAACAATTGGTTCGTTAATTTTGGCCCCGTCTTAAGACGGGGCTTTTTAAGATTCAAAGGCCTATAGGCCGGCCAGGTCCAATAACCCTTGCAGGAGATAAAGGATTTACTTACAATAAAATATGCTTTCCATTCACCGTTTTTTATGTTTTTGCCTGGCAGTACTGTTGCTTTGTACTCCGATTTCCGAAGCCAGGGCTATGTCTTTTCAACAACGCAGTGCCGAATTGCAGGCATTGCGCAACCGTGCACAGCAAATTTTGCAAAAATCCCCTGAAACAGCAGTATATATACGTCGTCTATTGGTTCTTTCTGCAGGCACAGCAGCCATGGCTGCCCTAACGGAACTGGCACAGCAGCGTATGTGGCAAACTGTATCATCCGCCAAAAGCCACTCCCGTTTGTTCCCGGAAAAAGGACTGGCCGAGCGTAGTCCGGCACGGCATTTGTTTGCCAAACGCCGCAGCTGGGGTTTAATTGACGATTTATTTGACCTGCCTCCCACCGCGAGTCATGGACAAAAAGACTTATCCTGGCTGGATAAACCTTCCCAGCCGCTGGCACCTCGTCCAGCACAACCATCCCTGTTTGACGAACCAGTCAAAGAGATAAAACCCAAAACATTTCTCAGTAAATATATTATGGAAAATTACCGCCCGCGCATCAGCCGCTTGCCGTTATCTGAGCAGCAGGGGTTAATAGAAGTATTAGATGAAGCCGTACTCCGTAAACAGAAATCCGGAAGGCAAAATGCATTAAAATTTTTGGAACAAAAAGCCTTTCAATCTTCTAGCACTTCTTTGTACCTTGTCATTGCCAAACGTATGCTGGTTGTAACAGGTATACTGGCTGTTACTGATTTACTGGTTTCATCTTCCTTCTCAGATAAGACCATGGAACGCCTGGCGGCAAATCCTGCCCTGTTTTTAGATGCGACGGATGAACAGCTACACCGACTGGCTCGTTATCCTCAGGCCTTATCCTACTGCAGACAAATTGTGCAGGCCGTGGAACTGCTCGCCGCCACTCCTTTAACTGAAGAAGAAAAATCCCTGTTGACACGACCGGCATATTCTTCATACCCACGCCGCCCCTTACGGGCACGCTGAATGAAAAAAAGGCCTAGAAAGACTTTGGGCCCTAGGACCCTTGTTCCCCTCTTTTGTAACTTCTAGAATAAGATTATCCATAAATGCGATCATTCTATCCGAGGTATTAAATATGATACGTAAACTTCTTGTTTTATTGCTCTCTTTTTCTCTGCTGGGACAGCAAGCCCTGTTTGCGAAAAATGTCCCAGCCGAGCCCCAAACTTTGGCCCAATATCAACAACGCGCCAAAAAAGACATCCAACATGCACCGTGGATTTCCAACGAAGGAATTGCCCTATTGAGTTTAGGCGGCACCGCAGTGGGTTTGGGCATTGTACAGCATATCATGCACAAGAGACAAATCAAAGAATTAACGGGAAATTTTGAAACCCAGTTGCATAATGCCCGGGTTACAAGCAGAAAATATCAGCAAATTGCCAAACAGGAACGCCAACAGCAATATTCGCTGGTTCAGCAATTGGAAGAGCAAAACCGGGCTTTGCAGGAACAACTGGGCATTGCCAACTCTAGAGCCTCCAAATGGAAAAAGCAGTACAACAGCTTGGTTAACACCGACAGAGGCTGGCAGCAGGCCCGTATTGCCCAACTAGAAAAAGAAATTGCCTCTTTGACCCAACAGCTCCAAAAAACCGGTTCCATTTCCGCAAACAAATCTCAGACCATTCGCGTCATGCATAACAGAATCGTGAAACTAAAAAAAGATTTGCAGCAGTTACAGGTCCGCTTCAACCAGAAAAAAGGACATTATACGACCATGTTTAGCTATTCCTATGACTGGGAAAAAGAATTGAATGTCTATGAAAAACTGTTCGATAAAAATCTGCCGACTTCCCAGCGTTCCGCCTTACGTGCCCAGTTGTTAAAAGAACCTTGGCTGCAGGCCGTTACGGAAGCACAACGCAAAGAATTTATGCATTTTATTGATGAGGGCATGTCTGTTTCCATCGGAGGAGGCAAAATCAGTGCCAGCGAATATATGCGCCATATGATGCGTTGGAGTGTAGAAAAAAATATGCCACTCTTTGAACGCATGGTCGCCATTTGCCGTCATATTTTCCACTCCAAAAATCTGCCGGCAATCGCCTTATTGGTGGCTTTAGGTGCTTCGGCCCACAGCGTACATGCGCAGAAGCAGGCCGATCGCATAAACACCAACTTCCGATTGTTCCTCAATGCCACGCCGAAACAGCTGGCCGCCATGGAAAAAGACGAGGAACTACGCAAGATTTGCATCCAGGGCGCAGAAGCACTGCATCAGATGAGTTTGCTGTCCCCTTCTGAAGCGTCTTTCTTAAAGTCCGGCCTGAAAGGAATTACGACCGCAGCTCCGAAAGCCGGGACAAGGGGAACTATTAATTTGGCCAGATAAAAACAAATTAAACAAAAACCCCCGGTTTTTAACCGGGGGTTTTTTAATGATTATCAATATTATTTTTTCACAAACAAACGCTTCTCCAGCGGAATGATGGCTTTGTCCATCGGTATACCTTCAGCTGTTCCAAAAGGCATCTGTGCTATTAATTGCCAGGAAGAAGGGATCTCAAATGCCTGGGCCGCACGCGCATCTATCAGCGGGTTGTAATGTTGCAAAGACGCCCCCACCCCCGCTTCGGCCAAAGCGCTCCATACGGCAAACTGCAACATACCGTTGGCCTGCTGGGCCCATATGGGGAAGTTGTCTTTATATGTAGGGAATTGCGCCTGTAATTGCCGTACTGTATCCTTATCGTTATAATACAGCAGCGTACCGCAGGCTGCGGCAAAAGAAGCGAGTTTCTTTTCCGTTGGAGCAAACTTGTCCGCAGGCACAATTTCCCGCAGACAATCTTCCGTCAGTTTCCATAACTGTTTGTGTTTTTCCCCCAGCAACAACACGACGCGGGCCGGCTGTGAGTTAAACGCCGAAGGAGTATACAAAATACACTGCCCGATAATTTCAGCAAGCTTTTCCTCGGATATGGGCAGCCGGTCCGTCAGCTCATAACGCGAACGGCGCAGCTTTATAATATCGGTAAAAGGCATAAATACACCTCCTGTCTGCCTGTATTATAAATAAGCATACGCCCGGCAGGCAAGGGATGTTTATATTAGAGATTTGGACGGTCCATATAGAAACTTGCTAAAATAGAACGATAACGCCCCCGTAACTCAATTGGATAGAGTAGCTCCGTCCTAAGGAGAAAGTTGCGAGTTCGACTCCCGCCGGGGGCATATTCTTACAGAAGCGTTTTGTATAGCAATTACCTTTACAAAACGCTTTTTTCATCGTAAAACACAGGGATATAAAAGAAAATAACGATGGCAGTAAAAGCGCACAAAAACCCCCGCTTTATAGCGGGGGTTTCCCTTTTTAAAATTTATTTCTTTTTACTCTTTTTTATTTTTGCGGAAGTAGTTTTCTTTTTCGTGGAAAGAGCCTTCACCCGCACTGCCTTTTTGGCCCGTTTTTTCGGTGCGGATTTCTCGCCGGCGTTTTGCGCTTTTTGACGGGCGGCTTCCTGCGCAGCAGCACGGCGGCGCAGTAAACGCGCCAACGGACTTTGATCTATCACTTCTCCTAAAACATTTGTTTTTTGTTTAACAGACATCCCTGCATGCAGTTTACGGGTGCGGAAATCCGTCGGTATATTTTCCAGCAAACCGGCCTTCCGTGCAGCTTTGCGCATTTCACTCACGGCTCGCTCCTCTATTTGACGCACGCGCTCACGCGATAGCCCCATTTGTTCAGCCACCTCTCCCAATGTTTTGGGTTCATTGTCGGCCAAACCGAAGCGCATGGTCAAAATTTGCCGGTCGCGGTCATTTAATTTTTGCAGGCTCTCACGCAGTACGCTCATATTTTCCGAATGCAAAAACACATCATGCGGATTGCCTTTTCCGTCATCGCTGAGCATATCCTCCAACGTCAGTTCCTCTTCTTCTCCCACCAAAGAGGCCAACGAGTCTACACCCGTAGCGGCGTTAAGCGTGTCCATAATAGCCTTTACCTGGCGCGCACTTAAATCCAGTTCTGCCGCCATCTCGCTCAGGGACGGATCGCGTCCATTGGCTTCTTTTAAATTATTCCAGGCTTTGAACCATCTTTTGAGATTGCCCCACGCGTGGGACGGAATTTTGATGGAACCGGACTGCTCTTCAATATATTTACGGATATACTGTTCAATCCAGTAAACAGCATATGTGGAAAAACGATAGCCTTTTTCCGGCTGAAACTTATCTATAGCCTGTAGAAGGCCAAGGTTCCCCTCTTCTATCAAATCCATCAGCTCCATGCCGGGGCGCTGGAAGCGTTTGGCCGTCGGAATAACCAAACGCAAATTCATCTCCATCATTTTATTTTTGGCAGCTTTGTCGCCTTGTTTTACTTTTTTCCACAACGCAGACATTTCCTCGCGGTTCATATCGCGCGTAATTTGCCCGAGGTGTTTAAAATATTCGTTGACGCTGTCCAAAGATTGGTTTTCCATAGTTAAATCTTATCAAAAAAAGCAGCCTTTTGGCAGGCTCAAAAAATCATCAAAAGCGCACCGGCCGTAATCAGCAGCCCGCCGGCCGCCACCTTAAAAGTAACGGCTTCATGCAAAATGAAAAAAGAAAGCAAAATAGTAATAGCCACGCTAAGTTTGTCCACCGGCACCACGCGGGAAGCGTCTCCTATTTGCAAGGCTTTGTAAAAAAACAGCCAGGAAGCCCCCGTCGCCAAGCCGGATAAAAGCAAAAACAGCCAGCTTTTGCGGCCCACATCGCCTATCTGGTGATGCACACCCGTGGCAAATACTATTCCCCAGGCCAACACAAGCACCACCAGCGTACGAATAGCAGTAGCCAGGTTGGAGTTAATCCCTTCAATGCCTATTTTGGCAAAAATAGACGTCAGTGCGGCAAACACCGCAGACAACAGCGCAAATACGGCCCACATAATGCCTCCTTAATATCCCATATATCATAGCAATTCTGACTTCACGCACAATGCTCCTGCGCGGAAAAATCTTGTTATAATGAAAGTATCGGCAGTTATACGGAGGATACCATGGACGGACTACACGAACAAAAAAGTTTCAAGCAGATTATGCTGATGTGCCTGGGATTTTTCGGCATACAGTTTGGCTGGGCCCTGCAAATGGGCAATATGAGCGCCATTTATTCGCGCCTGGGCGCGCGGGAAGACCAAATCCCGCTTTTGTGGCTGGCCGCCCCCGTAACGGGGCTTTTGGTACAGCCGCTGGTCGGTTATTTCAGCGACCGCACCTGGTGCAAACTCGGCCGCCGCCGCCCGTACTTTTTAGGAGGGGCCATATTCTCCTCCATTGCTTTAATCTTAATGCCGCAGGCTTCGGCCATCTGGATGGCGGTAATCGCTCTGTGGATTTTGGACACCTCCGTCAATGTCAGTATGGAGCCCTTCCGCGCCTTTGTGGGAGATATTTTGCCGGAAAACCAGCGTAAAACCGGTTATGCCATGCAAAGCGTGATGATCGGAGCCGGTGCAGTTATTGCTTCTTTCCTGCCACAGATTTTAACTTCGCTGGGCGTCAGCACCGAGGCCCCTCTGGGGCACATCCCCGCTACGGTCAGATATTCCTTTTATGCAGGAGCCGTCGTGCTGATAGCGGCCATTTTAATTACCATTAAAACCACGCCGGAATATCCGCCGCAGGATATGGAAATGTTTAAAAAACTGCAGTCCCAAACTTTTAGTCTTAAAAAAACACTGGCTGAAATGTGGCAGGCCTTTATTACCATGCCTTCCACCATGCGCCGCTTGGCCGTAGTGCAATTTTTTACCTGGGCGGCATTTATGATTATGTGGGTGTATTTCACGCCCGGTATCGCTTCGGCCGTGTTTGACGCCGTACCCGGCACGCCGGCTTATGAAACGGCGGCCAACTGGGGCAGCTCCTGCTTTGGTATTTACAACGGCGTAGCGTTTGTGTTTGCGTTCGCACTCTTATGGCTGACTACCAAATTTTCCGCCAAATACATTCACATTGTGTGCCTGACCATTGGAGCCGTCGGATTAGGTTCGCTGGGGCTGACGTTATTTGGACTGAAGTTTACGCAAATGGGGCTGATTTTCCCCATGGTATGCGTGGGTATTGCCTGGAGCAGCCTGCTGGCCATGCCGTATGCTTTGCTGGCCAACAGTCTGCCCGCCGAAAAAATGGGTTTTTATATGGGCGTGTTTAACTTCTTTATCGTAATTCCGCAAATCTGCGTGAACCTGTTCTTCGGCCCCGTCATGAAACACCTGCTGGGCGGCAGCGCCATTGCCGCCGTGGGCGTGGGTGGTGTGAGTCTGCTGCTGGCTGCGTTTTTTACCTTTTTTGTGCAGGACAATGCCGCACCTAAAAAAGCATAAGGATCGCGCATGAAAATCCATTTCCACATTCCTTACCGCGCCGCACAGGATGAAATACTCTGTGCCGTATTGTTGTTACAAACAGGCCATGCGCTCTTGCGCCGGCGCGTACCGCTGCAGTGCCTGGACGGTGAACATTGGTCCGGCACGACGGAAATCCTGCCAGCACAGAACGCGGAAATGGCATATTCCTACAAAGTCATACGCGGCGAGCATACCGTGCGGCGCGAATGGAACGCCATAGCCCGCTGCCTGTTTTTATCCGCCGAGAGGGAAACCTATGATTTATATGATTTATGGCGTGATTTGCCGGAAAAATCCTGGCTCTACAGTGCGGTATTAACACAAGACATACAGCCCCAGCATACCCAGGAATATTCTTCCTCCATAGTTTTGCACGCACAAATTCCGGGACTGATACCAGGGCAAAAACCCTATCTCTGCGCCGCCGCACCGCAGCTGGGTGAATGGGACCCGCAAAATGCCGTACCGCTTGTCCCCTCGGGGATTAATGAATGGGCCGTCAGTATCAACGCGGCTGAGCTGTCTTTCCCGCTGGCCTATAAGTTTATTTTGAAAGATGACAGCGGTCTGGTGCAGTGGGAACAAGGCGAAAACCGCCTGCTGCACGGACCGGCCCCCGCAGATGGGGAAACGGTCATTTATTCCAATTTATACCCGCATTTTTCCCTGCCGCAGCCTCGCGCAGCGGGCGTAGTGCTGCCGGTCTTTTCCATTCGTACGGAAAATGACTGGGGCGCGGGTGATTTCGGCTCACTGAAAAAATTGGTAGACTGGGCCGTTTTAACGGGACAGAAAGTCATTCAACTCCTGCCTGTCAATGATACCGTACAAAGCGGCTCCTGGACGGACTCTTATCCCTACAGCTGCGTCAGCGTGTATGCATTCCACCCTATGTATGCCGACGTTTCCTCCCTGCCTAAACTTTCGGCGCGGGAAGAAAAATATTTCCAGACGCGCCGGGCACGCCTAAACTCCGCCCCACAAATGGATTATGAAGGCGTCTGCAAACTTAAAAACGAACGTCTGCGCCTGGCTTATAAAAAAGAAGGCAAACAGGTATTAGCTTCCGAAGCATTTAAAGAATTTTGGGACACCAACAATACCTGGCTGGCTCCTTACGCCATGTTTTGCGCCCTGCGGGACCGTTTCGGCACGGCGGACTGGCACAGCTGGCCGCGACATTCCAAATTTTCCGAACAAGAATTGAAATCATTTTTTTCCGCAGACACCAAAGACCGTCAAAATGCGCACTTTTATTTTTATATACAGTTTTTGTTGCATATGCAGCTGCTGGATACGCACCGTTATGCGCGGGAAAAAGGTGTCGCACTTAAAGGAGACATTCCCATCGGCGTTTCCCCTCACGGGGCCGACGCTTGGGCTGAGTCCGCTTTATTTCATTTGGACGCGCAGGCAGGCGCCCCGCCGGATGATTTCTCCGAAATCGGGCAAAACTGGGGCTTTCCAACCTATAACTGGGAAGAAATGGCTAAAGACGGTTATGACTGGTGGCGACGGCGTTTCTTACATATGTCGCGCTACTTTGACGCCTACCGTATAGACCATGTGCTCGGTTTTTTCCGCATCTGGGAAATCCCCCTGCATGCCGTACAAGGGATTTTAGGACAGTTTTCCCCCGCTTTGCCTTTAAGCGCACGGGAAATTTCCTTCGCAGGGCTGGCCTTTGACCAAGCTTATTTACGCCCGTATATCTCCGACGGGCTGTTGCAGGAACTTTTCGGTGAAGATGCGGAATTTGTTAAACAGCATTTTCTGCTCCCCGCCGAAAACGGCCTGTATGCCTTACGTAAAGAATGCGACACGCAACGCAAAATTCAAACAGCTTTCGCCAGCCAAACAGATGAATCCTCACAAAAAATACGCGACGGCCTGTATACGCTGGCGGCGGAAGTGCTGTTCCTGCCGGACCGGCGGGACCCGCAATTATATCACCCGCGCATCGGCGCGTTGAAAAGCGAAGCTTTCCGCGCGCTTCCCCTTCCTCAGCAAAAGGCTTATGAGCAGCTGTACAATGATTATTTTTACCGCCGGCAGGACGACTTTTGGAAGCAGGAAGCACTTAAAAAACTACCCGTATTGGCCCAGTCTACACGTATGCTCTGCTGCGCCGAAGATTTGGGAATGATTCCTCATTGCGTGCCGCAGGTACTGGACGCACTGCAAATTTTAAGTTTGGAAATACAACGCATGCCCAAACGAATGGGCGAAACCTTCGCCAACACGCAGAACTATCCGTATCTGTCCGTAGCCACTCCGGGCACGCATGATATGTCCGTACTGCGCGCCTGGTGGCGGGAAAATCCCACCCTGACGGAAAAATTCTGGCGCGAAGAACTGCACCGCCCCGGAACCCCGCCGGAGCAAATGCCCGCGGACGTGTGTGAGCAAATCCTGCAAATGCACCTGCAAAGCCCGTCTATGTTGTGTTTGATTTCCTTTCAGGACTGGACAGCTATGTATGAAACGCTGCGCGCGCCGGACCCGGAAAAAGAGCGCATTAACGTGCCCGCCGTTTCCCCGTTCTACTGGCGCTACCGCATGCACCTGACGCTGGAAGAACTGGTAAAGCAGGAGCATTTCAACCGCAAAATACGCCAGATGATTTGGCAAAGCGGAAGGTAATCAGCCAAACTTTCTCCGCCGTTTCTGTCTAAAACAAAACCCCCGCGGCCAAACAAGCCGCGGGGGTTTGTCTTTCAAAACTGCACTACAGCGGGATATTGCCCGTGTTGGTGTGTTTGCGCGGATCGCGTTTGTTTTTCAGAATGCGCAGCGCGCTGATGATTTTGGCGCGCGCTTCGGAAGGCTCTATAATTTCGTCAATAGAGCCGTTCATGGCTGTTTGGTACGGCGAAGCGAATTTGTCGGAATATTCCTGCGTCAGTTTTTCCTTCATCGCTTCTTTTTTCTGCGGGTCTTCCTCTTTCTTTAAATCCTTGGAATACAGGATTTCCACCGCGCCGCGCGGGCCCATAACGGCAATTTCCGCGCTGGGGAAAGCAAAGTTGAAATCCCCGCGCAAATATTTGGAACCCATGGCGATATACGCCCCGCCGTAGGCTTTGCGCAACACCAGGGTTACCTTCGGCACGGTCGCTTCGGCATAGGCGTAGAGCAGCTTGGCGCCGTGGCGGATAATGCCGCCGTGCTCCTGCTGCACCCCGGGCAGATAGCCGCCGATGTCCACCAGTGTTAAAATGGGGATATTAAACGCATTTAAAAAGCGGATAAAACGCGCGGCTTTGTCACTGGCGTCGCAGTCCAATGCGCCGCCCAAATGGGCCGGATTGTTGGCCACCACGCCCACCACTTCGCCGCCCATGCGGATAAAGCCCGTCACCACGTTTTTGGCAAAGTTCTGGTGTATTTCAAAAAATTCATAATTGTCGGCCAGGCGCCAAATGACGTGATGAATACGAAACGCCTTCTTGGGGTCCATTTCGCACACGCGTTCCAGCACGTGCACGGGGCGGTCGGTAATATCGGTAGTGGTTTCCAGGGGAGGGTTTTCCTGGTTGTTCTGCGGCAGGAAACTTAACAGTTCGCGCACCTGGCGGAAGCAGTCCTGCTCCGACTTGGCCACAAACTGGCACACGCCGCTCTGTTCGCTGTGGGGCTTGCTGCCGCCGAGGGTGTCAAAATCCACCTCTTCGCCGGTGGCCGCTTTAACCACGCTGGGGCCCGTGACAAACATATGGCTGATGCCTTCCACCATAAAAATGAAGTCCGTCAGCGCGGGCGAATACACCGCCCCTCCGGCACAGGGGCCCAAAATGACGGAAATCTGCGGAATAACGCCGGAAGCCTTCACGTTGCGGTAAAAAATTTCCCCGTATCCGTCCAGGCTGCTCACGCCTTCCTGAATGCGCGCGCCGCCGCTGTCCAAAAGCCCGATGACGGGGATTTTGGCCTCCAGCGCTTTGTCCATAATATCGGCTATTTTTTTGGCGTGGGCCAGCCCCAAAGAGCCGCCCAGCTGCGTGAAATCCTGCGCGAAAATGGCCACGGGCCGGCCGTTAATGCGGCCGAAACCGGTAATGACGCCGTCGCCTTTGATGTGCTTGTCGGATACGCCGAAATCGTGGCAGTTGCTTTCCACCAGGCTTTTAATTTCAAAAAAGCTGTCGCGGTCCAGTAAATAAGAAAGACGTTCCCGGGCGGTAAATTTGCCCTTGGCTTTTTGGGCTTTGTTCTTTTCTTCCCCCGCGCCGGCCATGGCATCCTGGTAAATCTGGCGGAATTTGACCAGGCTTTTGGGAGCCGGACGGTCGGATTTTTTATCCTCTCTGGGATTGTCAAAAAGTTCTATCATTTGCCCTCCCTAAAACTATATTTTACCAAACTTCGCGCCCGCGGCGGCGGGAGCAAAGGCTGCGGTAAACACAAAATCATTGTCAAATGCGGCGGAGTTAAGTATAATTTGCGGCCGGCCCGCACCCTGCCAGGCTTCCAGCGCGCGGCCCGTGAGTTTGAGGCCGCTTCCGGCCAGGATAATTTCGCGCGTGTTCAGCGACAGGCCCCGCCCCAGCAGTTTGACTACGGCTTCCTTCTGCGTCCATACTTTGGTTAAGTGCGCCGGCGAGCCGTCCCCGCGTTCACACGGGTCAAAAAATTCTTCCGCCCAGGCGCGGCTGCGCGGCTCCGTCTTTTCCAAATCAATGCCCAAAAAAGTATGCGGCGCAGACACCGCCGCGGCGGCCCAGCCGTGCGAATGGGTAATGCTGACGCTGCGCGCGTCCGGCACCGCGCCGACAAACACCTGCGGCGCGCCGCTGGGCAGCTTCACAATATCTATTTGCTTAAGTACATGTAGCGCGGCGGGCGACATTTCCGGCGCGCCTTCCGGCTTCGCGGCGGGCAGACTGCATACGGGCAGCAGGCCGCTTTCACGCGCCAGAAGCGTCTTTAACGCGAACCGGCCCCCGAGCCAGTCCCCCTTCCGCTTTTCCGAGCGCAGCGTCTGCAAATACGCGCTTTCGGAAGAGCTTAGAAAGGAGTCCGCCGGGGGCAGTTCCTTAATTTTAATAAACTGCGTTTGATACTGCATGGCTTGCGCCGCGCCGCGCAAAAGCGCGCAGGCGCTTACTGGCCGATGGCCTGGTAGCCGTGGAATTCCACCCACACGTCGCCTTTTTCGTCAAACACATACGCGTCGTGCAGGGTTTTGCCGTCGGCGGTCAAACCTTTAAAACGCCCGTAGAGGTACAGCTTCTGCGGAGGCGTCTGGCGTTTGAATACGGCCACTTCTTTAATGCCGTCGGGCAGGGTCATTTTGTTGTCAATGGCCATATCGCGGAAACCGCAGCACTGGAAGGCGGCTTCAATGAGCATCGGGTTGGCCAGCAACACTTTCTGCCCGTCTTTCCACTGCGGCTGCGGGGTGGTGTTGTAGACGGCCAAAGAGCTGTCTTTGTCCGCGCGCAAAATACCGCCGAGCACCTGGAAGCTGGGCCCGTGGAAATACTTTTTGTAGATTTCCTCTTTGGAAATCTGCGGGGCGGCGTTCACGTCCAAATGAATGTGGTCTTTAACCTCATTCCAGGTGGACACGAAACCGCTCTGCAGGGCCTTGGCCGTAAAGTGGCGGCGGGTATTGCCCATTTTAACGCCTTTGCTGTTAATAAAGTCGGACTCTATTTCCATGGAAATATCCCCGCCGGCTTCCGCGCCGATGACGCGTACGGCCTGGGGTCGGTTGCGCAGCAGTTTAATGGGCAGGTAAAAATGCACGTCTTTTAAGCCCTGCGGCACAGAACCGGAAAGCGCCGTCGCCGTTTCCATAAACGTTTCAATGCCCATCACGCCCGGCACATACGGCGTGCCTTCAATGGCGTGGTCGGCCAGGTACGGATCGGACTGCAGGTTAAATTCTTTTTCGGCGTGGATTTCTTTGCCTTTTTCCAAAGAAGCCACTTTGCCTAAAAAGTGATTGGCCTGCGACGGGTCGGGCAGGGCCACGTCCACCGCGGCGGTTTTGGGCGCGGCGGAAGAAGAACCGCCTTTGCCGCCTTTATCGCCGCCCTTGGGCGCGTTTTGCGCGCCCCGGGGTACGATTTCATCCATTTCCAAACGGTGCTGGTGATCCCAGTCCAGGCGGCCCAGAGAACCGGTCAGCACGATTTCGGGCACGTCGCCGTACACGATTTCGTCCAGGAATATCTGCATACCGTCTTCGGGATCCACAAAGTCCACGCCGTTGGATTTGAGGAAGGTTTCCACGCCGGCGCGCACGCCCATGCCCACATTCTTGTAGGCGCTCATGGCGATGGAGATGGCGCGGTAGCCCTGGTTGGTCAGCGAGAAGGCGGACTTGGCCAAATAGTCGTTGGCCGACGCGTAATCGCTCTGGCCCAGGTTACCGTATTTGCCGGCAATGGACGAAGCGAAAGCGAAGAAGCCGTCGTCGCGCACGATATTGTTGGCCAGGAAGCTGGCAAAACTCGTGGCTTTTACGTCAAAGATGCGGTAATATTCCGCGGGGTCTTTGTCATAGATGAGTTTGGAGCGTTCCAGTCCGGCAAAGTGGATCATTCCGTCCACGCGGCCGTTTTTGGCTTTAATCTTCGTGCAGACTTCTTTAACCATCGAGCTGTTCATCACGTCGCAGTGGTAATATTCCACTTCGCTGCCCAGCTCGCGCAGTTTCTGCAGGTTGTTATAAAGCGTGATGGAATCTTTCACGCGGCCGAAAGCGCGCTCCAGCAGCACCGGGGTGGCCTTTTGGGTCTTGTCGGCCTTGAGGTCCTCCCAGATTTGCTTCTTCAGCGCGGCCAGTTCGGCCTCGTTCATGGACGCCCACAGCGGGGTCTTTTCCTGGATTTCAATGATGTCCAGCACGATGATTTTGCTGTGGTACTGCGCGGCGATTTTCTGGCTGAGCATGGCGCCGATGCCGCGGCCCGAACCGGTGAAGATAATGGTCTTGCCGGCCAGGTCAAAGCGTTTTTCGCTGCGGTCCAAACGCACGGGCACGGACAGGATGGTGCTGCGGCCGCCTTCACGCGCACCGATCATCAGGCGCATATCACCGTGGAGCACTTCGTCCATGGTGTAGCGGGCCATTTCGTCGGGCGTGGCCGTGGGCTCAAAATCAATGAGCTTGGAAATGGCGCCGGTGCGTTCGTACACGTCTTTGCGGTAGCAGGTAACGCCGCCGGTCAGCGCGCCGGAGATGGGGTTAAACTCATCTTTGGTCGTGTAACCGAAGTTACCGTCAATCTTGGTGTTGACCGCAAAGAACGTGTCGGCGTCGGCACGGTTGGACAGACCTTTTTCAAATACGCGCAGCGCAATAAACAGCGGCATGACGTATTTGGTCAGTTCATTGTGCGGGCTGACTTTCTTGTCAAATTTCTTGACCGTCGCACCCAGCAGGTACACGATACCCTGAATGTTGGGGTCTTCGGCAGCGTATTCTTTCAGCGCGGCCTCGGTTTCTTCGTAAGATTCCCAGTTTACGATAGTCGTGTTTTTGCTGCGGGTTTTGAGCGTGGTGAACACGTGCGTTTTGACGCCCAATTCCTTAAACTCTTCCTGATAGGCTTTAATGAGCTGGGAATTGTCAGCAAAGATCAGCACGGTGCGGTCCTTGGCCAGGCGGCGGTTTTCGCGCTCGGTCAGCGGGGCCTGCGCCACGACGGTTACACTGCGCAGTTTTTTCTCATGGCAGTGTTCGCCGGCGTACCCTTCGCGCTCGGGCCGTTCGGCCAAAGACTCATGCGGCTTAATCGGTGCGGTCGGGTTGGTGGTCAGCATTTCTTCAGAAGGCTTTTCCACTTTTCCGGCGGTCGGCACGGCGTCCTGCACTTTGTCCACTTCAATGGTGGGCAGGGCAGGGGCGGCAGGCTCTTCCTGCACTTGCGGGACCGCCGTCTGCACGGGGGCCGCGGCAGGCGCGGGCTGGGCCGCAGGCGTTACGGGCGCGGCAGCCGGAGCAGGCGCGGCGGCAGGGGCCGCAGCGGCCTGACCTTCGGTGCCGGCATTGGACATAGCATACTTAATAATGGAGCGGATCGTCGGATAGTCTTTGAGCTGGACGCCTTCCTGTCTGGCAATCTGATACTTTTCGCGCATAATGGCGAACAGCTCGGCCTGTTTGACCGTATCAATGCCCAGGTCGGCTTCCATGTCCAGGTCCAGATCCAGCATGTCTTCGGGGTAACCCGTCTTTTCTGCCACAATGGCTTTAATGTCCGCCGTAACGGAGGCTTCGTCCAAACTCGGCAGCGGGCCGGACGCTTTCGGCGCAGTCGCCGGAGCAGCAGCCACAGGGGCCGCGGCAGGCGCGGGCTGGGCCGCAGGCGTTACGGGCGCGGCAGCCGGAGCAGGCGCAGCGGCTGGAGCCGCGGCGGCCTGGCCTTCGGTGCCGGCATTGGCCATAGCGTACTTAATAATGGAGCGGATCGTCGGATAGTCTTTCAGCTGGACGCCTTCCTGTCTGGCAATCTGATACTTTTCGCGCATAATGGCGAACAGCTCGGCCTGTTTGACCGTATCAATGCCCAGGTCGGCTTCCATGTCCAGGTCCAGATCCAGCATGTCTTCCGGATAACCCGTTTTTTCAGCCACTAACGCCGTAATGTCTTTGGTTACGCTGGCCTCGTCCAAGCTCGGCAACGGACCGGACACTTTCGGCGCAGCCGCCGGAGCAGCAGCCACGGGGGCCGCGACAGGCGCGGGCTGGGACGCAGGCATTACAGGAGCGGCAGCCGCAGAGGCGGCACCTGTTTCAGTGCCAGCATTAGCCATAGCATATTTAATAATGGAACGAATCGTCGGATAGTCTTTCAGCTGGACGCCTTCCTGTCTGGCAATCTGATACTTTTCGCGCATAATGGCGAAGAGTTCCGCCTGTTTGACCGTATCAATACCCAGGTCAGCTTCCATGTCCAAGTCCAAGTCCAGCATGTCTTCGGGGTAACCCGTCTTTTCGGCTACGATGGACAGGATATCTTTGGTTACGCTGGCTTCGTCCAAGTTCGGCAGGGCCGCAGCAGGTTTAGCCACCGGAGCCGCCGTTTGTACGGGGGTCGCGGCAGAAGCAGGCTGGGCCGCAGGCGTTACGGGCGCGGCAGCCGGAGCAGGTGCGGCGGCTGGAGCCGCGGCGGCCTGGCCTTCGGTGCCGGCATTGGCCATAGCGTACTTAATAATGGAGCGAATCGTCGGATAGTCCTTGAGCTGCACGCCTTCCTGTCTGGCAATCTGATACTTTTCGCGCATGATGGCGAACAGTTCGGCCTGTTTGACCGTATCAATGCCCAGGTCGGCTTCCATATCCAAGTCCAGATCCAGCATGTCTTCGGGGTAACCCGTCTTTTCGGACACAATCGCCAATATATCTTTGGTTACGTCGCCTTCACTCAGGCTCGGCAGAGCCGCTTTCGGCGCAGCCGCCGGAGCAGCAGCCACCGGAGCCACGGCAGGCGTTACAGGCGCGGCGGCTGGAGCTGCAGAGGCGGCACCCGCTTCACTGCCCGCATTGGCGATAGCATACTTAATAATGGAGCGAATCGTCGGATAGTCCTTGAGCTGCACGCCTTCCTGTCTGGCAATCTGATACTTTTCGCGCATGATGGCGAACAGTTCGGCCTGTTTGACCGTATCAATGCCCAGGTCGGCTTCCATATCCAAGTCCAGATCCAGCATGTCTTCGGGGTAACCCGTCTTTTCGGACACAATCGCCAATATATCTTTGGTTACGTCGCCTTCACTCAGGCTCGGCAGAGCCGCTTTCGGCGCAGCCGCCGGAGCAGCAGCCACCGGGGCCGCGGCGGGTGCGGGCTGGGCCGCAGGCGTTACAGACGCAGCCGGAGCCGCTTTGGCATGAATGGCGTTGACTTTATCTACAAAAGCCTGCGCTCCTTCCATGACCAGCGAGGGTTTGACACCGTGTTTGTAATTGTCTTTTACGCGCAGGGTATTGTGTTCCACTTCCAGCACCGGATTTTCCTGGTGGGAAATTTGCTTGAGCCAGGCTTCGTGTTTGGCCGGATCGGAAATGCGCGGGTCGCCCACGCTCCACATTTTCTCCAGCAGCGTCATGCCGATCTGCGAGCCGAAACCCGCCGCCAGACGCAGCGCGTATTTAAAGTCGTAATGGCCGCCTTTGCTCAAGGTAATGCCTTCCAGCTCGGGGTCGGCTTCCTTAAAATTGGCAATGGGAGGCACGATGCCCGTGTTGAGGCAGCGCACGGCAATGGCGTCCTCCAGCCCCGCACCCATGGAGTGGCCGGTAAAGCCTTTGGTATTGCTGACGATAACGGAGCTGACGTCTTTGCCGAAGGTGGATTTTAAGGCATACGCCTCGGCACTGGCCGAACCGCCGCGCGCGGGCGTATAGGTTTCATGGGAAATGAACACCAGCTGTTTGGCGATGTCGGAGCGGTTTAAACCGAAGTCTTTTTCGGCATGGGAAACCAGCTCATTCATCACCTGCGCCACATGCCCCACATCCAGGCGGGTAACGTGGAAGCCGCTGTTGCGGATTTCCGTGGCCAGCAGTTTGGCCAGCGGTTTCATACCGCGTTTTTCCACTTCGCTCTGTTCTTCCACAACCAAGGACACCGCACCCATGCCCACAATCATGCCGTTGCGGCGGCGGTCAAAAGGCAGGGCGGCTTTGGTCACGTCCGCTTCCGTCGTGGCGGCGCCGGAGGCCAGGAAGGCCGTCAGCATCCATTCGGCAATGGAATCATTGGTAATATCATCTGCGCTGATAACGATTACGCGTTTGGCACGGCCCAGGCGTATCCAGTCATGCGCCACGGAAATGGCCTGCGCCGTGCTGGCGCACGCCGCACTCATGGAAGTGGCGGGCCCTTTGGCGCGGATCCACTGCGCAAAATGCGACTGGGCAATGATAATGGTCTTTAAAATAAACTGCGAAGTAAACGACTGCAGAGCGGGCACTTTGGCCATTTCGCTGTCGTACCAGGCTTTCAGCTCGGCTTTCAGCGCCGGGTCGGAAATCTGGTTGATAAATTTTTCATAGAATTTGGTTAGTTCTTTGGCGTTTTTGTTTTCCAACAGGGCCGTCAGCTTTTGGGCAAATTCCCCCATCATGCTGTTGGTAATAGGATAGGCGGAAGTGAAAATCACGCCCGTGTTGTCTATCATATCTTCCGGCAGGCCCCAGCGGTCCGGCAGATAGCCGCCCGTGGAAGTGGGTTTATAATACAACACCAGCGGAATGCCTGCGTCTTTGAGCGCCAAAATACCGGCGGCGATGGCCAGCTGGAAACAGCGGTCCATGGACGCCACCCATTTGGCGGGCAGGCCGAATTCTTTTTCCAAATCAAAACTGCCGGCTTTGGCGGCCAGTTTGACGGCCTGCGCTACGGAGCTTAAATGTTCAATGCGGTGATTGCCGTCTTTGGATTTGATGACGACTTCCACATTTTTGTCAATTTGTTTTTGCTGGCAGTCGCTGCTGACGGGCTCAATCAAATTGCGGCCCTGCAGGATTTCGTCCAGCACGCCTTCGCGGAATACTTTGTCCCAGCTGCCCGGGCCGCCGGCGGCAATACCGCTGATGACCACATTTTTGCGCACGGAGCATTCCGCGCCTTCTTCCAGCAGCCGCTCCATTTTGGCGGGCATATTGCCTTCGCACTTTTCAGTCGGCGTGGCGGAAGCGTCCACCCATTTGACAAAGGCCGGATTGTAGGTGGAATTGTCGCCAAAGATATCGGTGCCTTTCCAGTCAATGGCGATGCCCGAGGAAATCAGGTTGGCAAACAGGTCGTTGAACTCCACAATACCGCCTTTTTTGGGGTGGTTAGAGGCCAGTACTTTAATATCTTTTTTATCAGACAGCGTGCTGGCGGCCAGCGCGGAAAGCACGCGTTTGGGGCCGCATTCCACAAACAGGCGCACGCCGGAATCGTAAGTGGTTTTGAGCTGTTTAATCCATTCCACCGAGTGGGAAATCTGCGTGACCATGAGATCTTTGATTTTCTCTGGGTCATTGGGATAAAATTCCGCCGTAACGTTGGTGGTAATGGGCAGTTTGGGCGAGTTAAAAGTCAGCGTATCCAAAAAGGCGCGGTACTGCGGCATGGCCGGACGCACGATTTCGGAATGGAAAGCGTGGGACACCGGGATTTGCACGGCCTGAATGCCCATATCGGTAAACATTTTAATGGCGTCGTCCACGGATTTGGAAGCGCCGGCGATGACGGTCTGGGTGGGGCAGTTTTTATTGGCCACTGCCACATACCCGCTGATGCGTTTGAGGTGCGGCTCCACGGCTTCGGCAGTGGCGGCAATGGAAGCCATTTTGCCGTTGTCTTCCACTTTAATTTCGGACATTACCTTGCCGCGGGTGCAGACGGCTTTGAGACCGTTTTCAAAATCAAAAATACCAGCGGCCACGGCGGCGGCGTATTCGCCCAAACTGTGCCCCATGACTACGTCCGGTTTAAGACCGAAAGAGGACAGCAGGCGCATCATGGCCACATCGGCGGTCAGCATAGCGGGCTGGGTCATTTCGGTTTTCTTGATAGCGGCTTCCCGCGCGGCCAGCTGCTCCTTGGTTTCGCCGGGTTTGCTCCACAATGTATCGGTCAGGTTCTGGCCGATGATTTTAATCAGGTGCTGGTCGGCTTCCATGAAGGTATCCATAACCACTTTATATTTGGAAGCCAAATCTTTCATCATGTCCACATACTGCGAGCCCTGACCCGGGAACATAAAGCAAACTTTGGGTTTATTTTCGCTGGGCGTAAACGGATAAATGCCTTTCATTTTCAGATACAGCGATTCCTGGGCCCATACATCCTGCCCGCCGGCAATTTTGATGAAATATTCAATTTTTTCTTTCAGTTTTTCCGGATTTTCCACGTTAATGGAAACGGCGAATTTGCGGGGTTTCTGAATATGGTTTTTATAAGAAATGCTGGGCAGATAGGTCGGGTCATATTTAATGGCCAAAACGGCTTTGCCCAATTCGTTGAATAAATCCTGCTTGGTGTCGGCCGAGAAGGTCAGCACGTCGCTTTGGATTTTTTCGCCCGGGACAAGCAGGCTATACTCATTTGCATTCATGGTTTGTTGCTCCTGTACGGCGGAGGTAGGATTGGAAATTTTGGCGGCGCAGACTCTGTTGTCTTCCGTCTTTTTCAGCAGGCCGTCGTTCATTTCTTCCAGCGCCACATGGAAGTTCGTACCGCCGAAACCAAAAGCGGATACATTGGCGCGGCGCACCTTGTCAGTGTTCCACGGTTCCAGCTTGGTAATCACGCGGAAAGGGCTGGTGGCCCAGTCTACGGTCGGGTTCGGGGTTTCAAAATTGACTGAAGGCGGCAACACCTTATTATATAAGGCCAAAGAGGTCTTAATTAAGGAAGCAATGCCCGCCGCGGCCTTGGCATGGCCGATTTGGCTTTTTACGCTGCCCAGACCGATGGTGCCGGGTTTGGCGTAAGGGCCGAAAATTTCATACAGGGCGTTAAGCTCTACGGCGTCGCCCACGCGGGTGCTGGTGCCGTGCGCTTCCACCAGGCCGACATCGCCCGGCGTGTACTCCACCTGTTCAAAAGCCTTTTGTACGGCGATTTTTTGGCCTTTGGGGTTGGGAGCGGTAATGCCTTTGCCCTTGCCGTCCGAAGACGCGCCCACAGCGCGGATGACGGCATAGATTTTGTCGCCGTCTTTGACGGCGTCGGAGAGGCGTTTTAAAATGACCGTGCCCGCGCCTTCGGCCATGACGAAACCGTCGGCCTTGGCGTCAAAGGGGCAGGAACCTTTTTCGGACAGCGCGCCAATTTTGCAGAATTTAATGTAAGCGGAAGGGGACATCATCTGGTCCACACCGCCCACGATGGCCATGTCAAAATTACCTTCACGCAGGCCGTTGACGGCCTGGTCCACAGCGGCCAACGAAGTGGCGCAGGCGGCGTCTACGGTAAAGTTGGTGCCGTGCACGTCAAAGACATTGGCCAGGCGGCCGGCGATAACATTGGCCAGCTCGCCGGGCATGGAATCTTCAGTGATAGGCGTAAACTTTTGGCGAACCCCTTCGTCCATTTCATCCAGCAGTTTTTGTTCCGCATCCGCAGGCATGGATTTATAAGTAGGGGTTTCTTTTAAGATTTCATAGAGGAAGGGGCGGTTTAAGCGGGTGTTGGACATTTCGTTTTTCATGCCGCCCATGGAGTTGCCTACAATGACCGCACAGCGGTCGCGGTTAAATTCTTTTTTGTCATACCCGCTGTCTTCCAGCGCCATGCGCGTGGTTTCAATGGCCAGGTGCTGTACCGTGTCCATCTGCTTGGCAATCTGCGGCGGAATGCGGTATTTAATGGAATTAAATTTAAAACCTTCAGGAATAAAACCGCCGATTTTGGAATAAAGTTTGTCTTCGGCTTTATGGTCGGGACTGTAGAAAAGTTTATAGTCCCAATAAGATTTGGGGATTTCGGTGATGCAATATTTACCAGTTTGAATGTTTTGCCAGAACTCGTCTTTATTTAAAGCTCCGGGCATAATGGCGCCGATGCCGACAATGGCAATAGGCTCTTTGGTTTTATTGTTCATTTTGTCTCCTGAGTTTTTGGTAAAACTCTATTATGGATATATTATATGAAATTTAGGGGTATATAGGCCAACCGGAGGTGTTTTTGCAGATTTCATTTTTTTAAAATCTAATTTATATTATCAGATTTCAAAGCAATGTAAAGACACTGCGCCTCGCCTGAAGATTAGGAGGGTAAAGCAAAAAGAACGCCAAATTTGCACCGATCATTATATAAGGTACGATTATACAGTAATAAAAAAGCCCGCCTTTTTAAGACGGGCTAACACAAAATTAAAACTGTTTTTGCTATTTTTCGGGCCTTTCAGAAACTTTGATATTTTCCAAATCTTCAATCAGACTCAGCAAAGTTGGTTGTAATTTTGCCACATATTCCTGTTCAAAAGTAGATAGCCGCTGCTCCATACGAGAAACCAAACGGCTCAAATCGGCATTGTTTTTGTCCTGAGCCAACTTCAATTCTTCCAAACGGTAATAAAGCTCTTTCACTTTTTCTTTTAAGTCCGTTACTTCCAAGGCGGAAGTATTTTGCAAAGAACTTAAAATGGACGCCCGGGAAGCAAAAGAAGGTTTAGCCACGGTCATAACCGTTAAATCTTCCACCGGATAGTCCATATCCGTTTCACGTACCAAAGCGGCGCGGTATTTTGCCGTAAAATAAAACAGCAAAATGAAACACACGACAAAACCAATCAACTGAAACAAAAGTGCGTTTAGCATATGTATTATATTATCATATTTAACCGCAGAAAAACACGGAAAATCAACCTCTGATTTTGTATCATGATTGTTAAGGTCCAAACGACTCAGACAACCACCCCTCTCCAGTGCCCCAGACCACAAATCAGGCAGTACTCTCATCGCAGGCTCCTGCGGCTTGCTCCGGGGAAACGGACATCAGCAAAACCCGTACCAAAATGGGAAGAAACAGCCTTTTTGCTTTCTTTATATACAAGGAAGGCCTAAAAGATATAGAATATACATAATGGATGAAACACTGACAGACACCCTCTTTATGCGTTTTTCCGCAGGCCGCACGCCGGATAAAACCGATTTTAACGCTTCCAAAATGTTTTCCCTGCTGGAGGATCCCTTTGGTATCTGGTGCGCCTTTCATGCACCGGCGGAAGAAGCAGTCAATGAGCTAAACCGTTATGAAAACTTAAAAGTCCGCACGGACCGCAACAGCCGTGACGCCTGGATACGGGAGCATTTTCCGGGAGTGGAGTTTGTCAGTGCGACAAATGATACCGACCGATTCCAAGGCACCCTGCGCGCCATGGCCGACGGCAAGCCTGCTATTGCCAACGCCGCATTGTGGAACCTGCCAGCCAGCATATACGGCAGCATCAATCTGCTGCGGCGCGTAGACGAAGGAAACAGCGTATTTGGCCCCTACCATTACCGTATCGTCCAATTCAAGCGGGCACACGATTTAAAAGAACACTATGCCTTACAGGTATCTTTGCTTAACCATATCCTGGCTGACATACAGGGTTATACCCCGCGCTACTGCCGCGTGGAACTGAAGGGTAAAACCACAGAAGTGGACTATCTGGAACATGAAGAACGGCTAACACGGGAACTGGCTTATTTCCGTCTGATACGAGACGGGAAAGCAAAACCGGAAGCGCATAAGCCCCCCAAGGCGGCCAATCCTCCCTGGCGTGTGTACGCCAATAAAATAGTGGAACAAAGCAAGGACCTGCAAATGCTGCCCGCTTTAAGCGCCGAAATGCGCCAGTGTCTGAAGATTTACGGTATGTTTAGCACCGATGACGTAGCCCGCGCCGGGCTGGAAAAATTACGCGGCATTCTGGAGGAGCCCTACGCCACGGACGCTTATTATAATTCCATGGCCTACCTGCGCCACAAACCCGTATTAAAGGAAGAAGGACACTTTCCCCCTCCCGCCAAAAAACGCAATTTATATTTTGATTTTGAAGCCACGGAAACCTTTACCAAAGACAATCAGTCTTTTGTCTATTTAATCGGCATTTGGGACAAAGAAGAGGATAAATATGTGTCCTTTGTGGCCAAAACTCCCGAAGAAGAAATCAAAATCTTTGAACAATTTTACGATTATATTAAAGACCCCGCAAACACCGTCCTGTACCACTGGACGGAATACGAGGCCAAAAAAATGCGTAAAATGGCGCTGGAAAACAAACACGACGAACAAAAACTTAATTTGTTGGTCAGCTTGTGCTATGACTTGAAAGTAGCCGTACAGAAGGCTTTTTACCTGCCCGCGCCGAGCTTCTCTTTAAAGGCCGCCGCGCCGGCCTTTGGCTTCAACTGGCGGCAAGACGACTGCGGGGCCATGGACAGCATGGTGTATTTTACCAACTGGCTTAAAACCGGCCGGGATGAACTGCTGCAAAAAGTGTTGATGTACAACGAAGACGACTGCAAGGCTATGTTGTACCTGGAAAATAAATTAAAAGAAGCGGACATATTAAAACTGAAATGAAAAAAGAATTTGCCGTATTGCAGGAATGTTTAAAAGCCGCCGGGGACATTGCCCGGCGGCGTTTGGGTAAAGTTAATTACAGCCTGAAGGGGAAGGCCAATTTGGTTACACAGGCCGATGTAGCCTGCCAAAAAATGATTCTACAAATCATTAAAAAAAACTTTCCGGAGCATGATTTCCTAGCCGAAGAAAACGCCCTGAAGAACACCGGCTCCGCCTGGAAATGGGTTATTGACCCCATAGACGGCACCACCAATTACGCCCACACCGTGCCGCACTTTTCGGTATCCGTGGCGCTGGCCCATAAAAACGATATCGTATTGGGCGGCGTATATGACGTATGTATGGGCGAATTATTTTTGGCATGCAAAGGCAAAGGAGCCACCCTTAACGGCAAAAAAATACATGTTTCCCGCGTGTGCAAACTGCAGGATGCCCTGTTAGTAACGGGCTTTCCTTACGAACGTGAAAAGCGCATGGACGAACTGCTGGCCCGTTTCAAAAGATTTATCCTTTCCTGCCATGACGTACGCCGGCTGGGTTCGGCCGCGCTGGATATGTGCTGGGTGGCCGCGGGCCGTTTTGACGGTTATTGGGAAGACAGTTTAAACCCGTGGGATATTTCCGCGGGAAAACTGATTTTGGAAGAAGCCGGCGGAAAAGTAACCGATTACCGCGGCAAAAAATGGACAAAACTTGGCGCTTTTGGCGCACAGACACTGGCCAGCAACGGTAAAATTCACCGGGAAATGTGTGATATAATAAAAGTAGGATTGCTTTAACATACGGCGGCCGCGTCCGCGCGCCGCCCCGGCAGCAAGGGTTTGACGCAAAGAGGTTTCTTTCATGTCCATCAGCGTAGTAAAACAGTACAGCGTGTTCCTGGTTAACGAACCAGGTGCGTTGAAGAATTTTGCGGAACTATTCGTCAAAGAACACGTCAGTATTATTGCCATTTCCCAGGATGTGCGTTTTGATGCGGCAGTTGTGCGCGTGGCGGTCAATTACAACGCCGAAATCAGCCACACTCTAACAAAAGCAGGTTTCACCAGCGTAAAGACGGACGCCATCTGTATAGACACCCCTGACCGCGTGGGGTTGGCTTATGATATCGGCGATGTGCTGCATAAAAAAGACATTAATATTACCACTATTTATGGAGCCTGTATGGGAGACGGCCGCACCCGTTTTATCGTAGTGGTGAGCGATATTACCCAAGCACTCAGCGCATTGGAAAGCTCCGGCCGGTTTTAAACTCTTCTTGACCGAGTACAAAAACAGGCGGAACAAATATTGTTCCGCCTGTTATAAGATATCCACCGCCGTTTATTTCATCCACTTTTTGCGGTCTTTCATTTCCTGTTTCCAGCGTTTCTGCGCCAGTTTATGGCGTCTTTCCGCTTCCCCGCTTAAAATATCGTCCACCCGCCGGGCTTTGATTTGCTCCAAGTTGGCTTCCTGGTCCTGTATCATTTTTTCCCAGCGGTCCATATCGGCGCGCGTGGCGGCAATGCGTTCTTTGCTCCAGGCAATGCCCTCATCCGTGGCTTCGGATACAATTTCCGCCAAACGCTCTTTTATTTGCGCTTTTTCTTCCTCGGATTTAGTTTTGCGGTAACGTTTGGTCAGTTTGCGTATTTCTTTATTGCGCGCGTCAAAGCGTTCTTTTTGCTCTTCGGGCGTCAGCGGCTGTGCTTGCGCCTGCACGGTTTTTTGGGCGGGCACCAGCTTGGCGGCTTTAACCGTCTGCGGGCCGGCGGAAGCCTGCTCCGTCATCGGGGGCTGCACTTCCTGTGCAAATAGACCCGAAGCCATACATAAAATCCCCGCCGCCAAACAAATATTTTTCATCATTTATCCTCCCTAATGTCCGAGCGTTTTGGAAAACAAACTGATAACGGCTACGCCGGCCACAATCAGCCCGATGCCCAACAGGGCCGGCCCGTCCAGCCGCTGGCGGAAAATCAGATATCCGCCCAGCCCCGTCAGCACAATACCCAAAGCACTCCACAACGCATACGCCACCGCCAAATTAATGCTGCGCAGCGTCAGACTTAAACAATAAAAAGAACCCGCATACGCCGCCGCCGTCAACAGCGAAAACCACAGCCGCGTAAACCCGTCGCTGGCTTTTAAAGAATTGGTACCTACGACTTCCAAGACAATAGCACAAACTAAATACACATAAGGCTTCATATTTATTGCACGCTGCCGTCTTTTACGCCCGCTTCGGCAAAACCGCGCGCGCGCAGTTTGCAGGAATCGCAGTGCCCGCAAGGCTTGTTCCCTCCGTTGTAACAGCTCCAGGTCAGTTCAAACGGCACGCCGAGCTTAGCCCCCAAACGCACAATATCGGCTTTGTTTAAATCCATCAGCGGGGCCAACACTTCCACCCCGCAGGTTACACCGCGCTCGGTGCCGCGGTTAATCGCTTCGCGCGCCGCGTCAAAAAACGCCGGTGTACAGTCAGGATAACCCGAAAAATCCACGGCATTGGGGCCGGCCACTATGGCGTCGGCATGGACGGCGTCCATCAAAGAAGCCGCCACGGACAAAAACACCAGGTTGCGGCCGGGCACATAGGTGGAAGGAATTTTGCCGCTCTCAATTTCTTCCATAGGCTGGTCGGGAATAGGCTGGTTTTTATCCACCAAAGAACTAGATACCAACCACGGAAAATCCAGCGTAAGAAAATGCTGTTTTACGCCTAGTTTGTCGGCAATTTGGCGCGCGGAACGCACTTCCCTGTCATGCTTCTGCCCGTAAGAAACGGTCAGCGTTTCGCACTCATAGCCTTTGTCCAGGGCCCAGTATAAACAGGTGGTGCTGTCCAGCCCTCCGGAAAATAGCACGATGGCTTTTTTCTTCATACTTTACATCCCCACACTGGCGTTCAAGGCGCCTTCGATTTCAAAATTTTCCATAGCTTTCAGATCTGCTTCATCCAAATCATCCACATATTTTATGGCATACATAATCAGCGTTACTTTAGGATTGGCCGCACCGTCTTCAGCGCTGTTATATTGCCCCAAGAACATAGCGTCTGCTCCTTTAGATGCCACAAAACTGCGTCCTTTTTCCACCCCGCGTTTTAAAGTATCCCGATCAGGTTCCAAATTTTTAATACGCAACAATCCCAAGTTGCCGTATGGGCGGGTGATCTGATTCTTATCGGTTAAAATTTCTACATTGGCCGCTTGATTTTTTGGGAATTCCGGGCCAATGGGGATCCAGTCCAAATTGGCCTGGCTCAGCGTGGCACAGGCCCCCGCCAGAAGCATAAAAGGCAAAATCCATAACTTTTTCATATTTCCCTCCTAATTTTTAGACGCCAGTTGCCCGCAGGCCGCGCTGATGTCGTTACCCATACTTTTGCGTATAGTTACACCAATGCCCATGGCTTTAAGCGCATCAGCCATATCCTGCACGGCGCGATCATCTGTTTTTTGACCGCGGCCCAAATTGCAAGCAATCAAATTGACATGCAGCAAATAACTGAATTTGCTGTCTCGTATCCATTTGCCCAGTTTGCGAATATGCTCAGGCCGGTTGTTTACCCCGTCTATGACGGCATATTCCAAAAACACCTGCCGCCCTGTCAGGGCCAGGTATTCATCCAGCGCGTTACGCAGCTCTTCCAAGTCCCAGCGACGGTTAACCGGCATAAGCTTGCTGCGTTCGTCATCGTCGGCATTATGCAAAGATACAGCCAGGTTGACCTGAGGCAAATCCACGGCCAGCTTATGCAGCTTGTCAGCCACTCCCGATGTGGAAATGGAAATGTGCCGCGCGCCGATGTTTAAAAAATCGGGGTTGGTTAAATGCTGCACAGCTTTCACCGTGTTTAAATAGTTCAGCAGCGGCTCCCCCATTCCCATAAATACCACATGGGAAATACGTTCTCCAATTTTTTCTTTTTTCACATACTGAAACCACATCAGCACCTGGTCGGCGATTTCTTCGTCCGTCAGATCCCGCTTAAAGCCCATGCGCCCCGTACTGCAAAAACTACAGCGCATCGGGCAGCCCACCTGCGTGGATACGCACACGCTCCAGCCGTCGTGCGGCTTTAAAAGCACGGTTTCAATCAGCAGGCCGTCTTTGAGTTTCAGTAAAGCCTTGGCCACGCGGTCCTGCTCGGATAACACCATTTTTTTTACGGTAAAACTTAAAATCGGCCGTTCCTGCTCCAGCTGCCCGCGCAGCTCGGCGGGCAGGGCCGTGGCCTCCTGCCAGGACGATATGCCGTTTTTATAAACGGCGTCTTTTACCTGGGCAATGCGGTA
>CALUVA010000005.1 GCA_944324105.1 uncultured Elusimicrobiales bacterium | reverse complement strand
GCCGTCATGGTAACCAGCGCCATACGCGGCGCATTTAAAAAAATGGAAGTAAGAAACGAGTTTTTGGACATGATAAAATAAACAGGTACTTTTCTCAAGGGCGGGAAAGTACCCAAAAAGCCCCGCGAATACGGAGCGTAAAATTTAAATTTTAATGGCGCGTCGTATAACTCGCCCAAACGTCTCAAACAATACGGCGCTTTGCTCGATTTGCAAAGATCTTAAAATTCGCCGCCGGAAGGAATAAAATGACCAAACAAATCATGGGCATCGTCAACGCCACGCCGGATTCTTTTTATGACGGGGATCCGCAAAACAATTTAGACAAACTGCTGACCAAATGCCAAAGCCATTTGGACGACGGAGCCGATATTCTGGACATCGGCGGGGAGTCCACCCGCCCGGGCGCCACGCCTGTATCCGCAGAAGAAGAACTGGCCCGCACGCTGGAACTGATTAAACAGGCGCGTAAACGCTGGCCGCAGGCGGTCATTTCCCAGGATACCTTTAAAATCCCCGTTGCATTGGAAGGCCTCAAAGCCGGCGTAAACATTATTAACGATGTCAGCGGGACACCCGACGAAGAAATGTTTAAACTGGTCAAAGATTTCGGGGCGCAAGTCGTCATCATGCACAGCCGCGGCAACCCGCAAACAATGCAAACCCTGACGCAGTACGATGACATATTATCCGAAATTAAAGATTTCCTGATGAATAAAATTGCCCGGGCGCAACGCTGTGGTCTGTCCAAAAGCCAGATTATCGTGGACCCGGGCTTCGGCTTTGCCAAAACGCGGGAACAAAATTACAAGCTGCTGGCGCACGCGGCTACGTTTGCGGATTTAGGCGTACGGCTGCTTATAGGCCTGTCTCATAAAAAATTTTTAAGCCAGCCGAACGAAAAACCGCCCAAACGCAAAACTCAGACGTTGTGCGCCAACTTCGCCGCACTGGCCGCGGGGGCGGACATTTTGCGCGTACACGATGTGCGGGAAACAAAAAAAGTAGTCAACTTCTTTTTGGAACTGGAGGCAAACACATGAGCAAAGTATACTTAACGCAGGCGGGCTCTTTCCGCGCCATGCACAGCCACGACGGCACGCTGGCCGAGCCGCTGCATGAACATCTTTTCCGTTACGAAGCTACCTTCTACGGAGATATTAATGAAGAACGCTTTTTGGTAGATTTCCGCCAGATCAGCAATATGTTTAAAACTGATCTGGAAAAAAGCCTCAACGGCTCCGATTTAACCACCTTCCTGCCGTTCCCGACGGCAGAATCGCTGGCTATTTGGATTTATGACCGCATTAAGGTAAAAATGCCGCAGCTTTATTCTATTAAAGTGGCAGAATCGGACGACCGTTGGGTGGAATACAGAGGAGAGGAATAATGCCATTGGCCGTGTTGGGACTGGGCAGCAATCAGGGGGAACCCAAAGAACAGCTGGACCGCGCCGTGAAAGCTTTGTCCGCTTTGGGACAGGTCAAAGAAGTGGCCCCGTATATTCTGTCCAAACCCGAAGGGTATGACGCCCAGCCGGACTTTGTAAATACAGTGGTACTCCTGTCCACGCCGTATCGGCCGGCGGATCTTTTACGCAAACTCAAAGAACTGGAAAAAAAACTGGGCCGCATTCCTACGTTTAAAAACGGCCCGCGCGTCATAGACCTGGATATTTTATTTTATGACGACCAGGTAATTTTTGACACGGACGTCATGCTCTTTGTCCCCCATCCGCGTCTGCACGAACGGGAATTTGTCTTAAAGCCCTTAAGCTATC
Organism: uncultured Elusimicrobiales bacterium; assembly: GCA_944324105.1. Classification (GTDB taxonomy): domain Bacteria; phylum Elusimicrobiota; class Elusimicrobia; order Elusimicrobiales; family Elusimicrobiaceae; genus Avelusimicrobium. Next base: position 32,969 of record CALUVA010000005.1, on the reverse strand, counting down.
TGTTGCCAGATTTTGTACATCCCCAGCTGGGCAAAAGCGTTACCTCCCTGTACCGCGAATTAATGCGCAATAAAGGTGTACCATCGTGTAAAATTTTGTAGAATAAAAACGGAAAAGTGCTTATGGAGGATTTATTGAAATGAAGAAACTGATTTTATGCTGCACAGGCACTCTTTTGTTGTTTGCCTGCGCCACGGGGCCCAAACAGCCCGGCCGTGTGGGCCAAATGTATTTTACCACCATTGCTTTTGATGTAAACGGGGATGAAATTGCCACCGCCTCGTACAAACAAATTGACGAGGCAGTCAAAGTGTATTTAAAAGATCCGTCTGTCAAAGTGGAAGTGCGCGGATATACCGATTCCAGCGGTAATGCCCAAAGCAATTTGCGCCTGTCGCAAAAACGCGCGGACCGCGTGGCCAAAGCCCTGCAAATCCGCGGAGTAGACAAAAACAATATTACCGCCAAAGGATACGGCGCGGAAAAGCCCATCGTGTCCAACAATACACCTGAAGGCCGCCAACAGAACCGCCGCGTGGAAATAGAATTTCCGTATCCGGATAAATAATTTGACGTTCGCGTCCACATTGCCGTACAGTGGGCGCGTTTTTGTAAGCAAATAAGGAGGATTCATGAAAAAACTAGCCCTGTTATGCGCCGCCGCTTTATTTTTGACGGCTTGTCACTGTGAAAGAAAAACAACCGGTACCCCTTGCCGCAAGGGGGTTTGCCAGGCTGAGCTGCAAAGCCAGCGGGAAGCAGAGGCTGCGCGCAGAGCCGCCGAAGCCCGCCGCCGCGCAGAAGCCGAACGCCGTGCCGCCATGCGCCGTGCCGCGGAAGAAAGAGCCGCCGCACAGGAACGCCAATATGCGGAAATCGGCCGCGCCAAACGCCGCGGAAATGTGATTACCGTGGAATATGAAAAACCTATTCAGTTCGGTCATAACAGCGACCAGATAGATCCTTCTTCTTTTAAAGAGTTGGACCGCACGGCCAACCTGCTTAAAAGACATCCTGAAAATAAAATCACGGTTAAAGGCTATACCGACTCCCTGGGAGACCCGGCTTATAACGTAGATCTCTCCCAGCGGCGCGCCAAAGCCGTGGCAGACGCTTTAATTGAACGCGGCGTCCCCGCTGAAAACGTCAGCTATGCCGGTTACGGCGCCGCCAACCCGGTGGCCAGCAATGACACCTTATTAGGCCGCCGCCAAAACCGCCGCGTAGAGCTGGACATTAGCGTACAATAAAAAGGGACAGATCCTGTTTTGCCCCCGGCCATGCCGGGGGTTTTTTAATGCCCGGCTAAAAAATTTCCCAGGAAATCTCCGATTTTTTTAATAATCCTGTTCCAAAATCCCTGATCTCCAGGCATACCGCTTGAATTTATACTAAAGCATAAACAGTTGAAAGAAGTTTTGTCCTATATAACTACGAAAAACACTTTTAATACTGCTTATTTTTTGCCCGCAGCAAAACGCCTGAACTGTTGCGCAAAAAGGGGTGTTTAAAGACGCCAGGAAGAAGGAGGCCCCAAAGCCGGTCTGACGGTCGCTGTTTCGCAATCCCTGTTAAATTTGAAAACTGATAAAACCCGTGTATGACTAAGTTGTAAAATACAAAATCCAATGAATTGCTTATATTATTCTATCTGTCTGGCTTCGTTTGGGCTTGCGCCTATAAACAAAAACCCCGCCGAAAACGGCGGGGTTTTAAAGGGGGTAATCTTCATTTTACGGTTAGAACAGAGCGACCGTCCTGCTCTTCTGAATAGGGATCCGTTGTTTGTTTACCGTCTACTATATACAGGAATTTATAAGTTCCGGGGGCAATCCCCAATGTTATTTCCCAATAATCGCCCTTTTTCTTCAAAGCACGCGGCTTGGACATCGTAAATCCGCTGACTACAGACACGCTGTCTGCTTTACCAAAATAACGGAACGTTACCTGGCGGTATTTGCTTTTGGGATTTGTTTTCACAATGACGCTTTCTTTCTTTTCCGCCGGTTTGGCAGGAGCCGGCTGTTCGGCTGTTTGCTGCTCCTGGGTAACGGGCTGCGGTTTGGCCTCAGCCGACGCTGCAGGTTGTGCGGGTGTGGCAGGAGGCGCAACCGTTACCGTTTTTTCCGTTACGGTAACCTCTTCCGCTATCGGCACAGAAGTTTCCTCTACGTCAGAAACCGCAGGGACTTGCTTTTCGGCCGGAGATAACAGGCGGGCAGACAAATTTTTATACAGGAAGAAACCGAATACGCACAGGAAAATGACGTCTACAATAATCAAAAACAGCCATAAATCCTTGTTACCGGTTTGTGCCGGCACTTTGGCTTCAAACTCCGTGATTTCGGGAACCTGCTGCTTTTCGTCTGCCATAGCGCACCTTAAAAAGAGCGGGCGAAGGGAATCGAACCCTCGTCTAGAGCTTGGGAAGCTCCCATTCTACCATTGAACCACGCCCGCATAAATTTTCACTGCGTATATTATAGCAATTGTGCGGCGTTTTTGCACCGCTAGTCCTAAAGCTATTGCTGCCGCTGCGATTGCCCGCCGTAACGGCGGCGGATAAAATCCAATGCACTTTGTTTATCGTCCACTTCTCCTTCTACCTGAGCCAGTGCAACAGCTTCCAAAATTTCTCCCACCAGCGGCGAAGGCGTCAAAGACAGGGCCTGCATGACCTCCCGCCCGTCCAGCAGGCGGGTGGGTTTGATTTTTTTAGGGGAGTCAAAATATTTTTTCAACAGCAAAGACAGCACCTGCATATGACGCAGGGTTTTACCCACATTGGCCGTTTTTTTGGCTTTCTCAATACTCATCAGCTTATCGCCGCTTTTGGGCAAAATGCGTTTTAACTGCGCATCGGAAATATAACTGGTATAGTCGGCCCAGCACAAAAGCAACATGGGCAGGGCCGCGTCCCCCAAATCCCGGAAAAATTTATAAGCCCCGCGGTCGGTAATGACATCGTTGCTGGCCAGGTTGCTCGGGCGCAGGTGTTCGCCTATCATAGCGCAGATTAAACGGCTGTCCGCCTTACTGTAATGCAGACGCTCCAAAATCGCCCGGGCCATGCGCGCGCCCTTTTGCTCATGATAAAAGAAACGCAGACGGTCCCCCACCACATTGGCCGTGGCGGGCTTGGCCACGTCATGCAAAAGTACGGCCATTTTAAACAAGGCCTTGTCCGCGGCTATGGGATCCAACTTTTTATAGTATTTGGGAAAAGCTTTTGGCAGATTTTCCAGCAGCCATTCTTCCCGGTTAAAACAGTCCAGCGTATGCTTGAGCACCCCGCCTTTGCCGTAATAACATTCGGCGCAGGTGCGCTGGGCTTCCAGCTCGGGGAATAAGGCCGTCAACAAGCCGGTTTTATCCATCAAAAGCACATTTTCATACGCGCGCGGAGTATGAAACAGGCGTTTGAGTTCTTCCTGCACGCGCTCGCCGGCGGACTGTGCAATCAGCGGGGCGTCTTTTTTCATCTGCCTCAATACGGCGGGAGTGACGGTAAATTTCAGCTCCGCGGCGTGGCGGAACACGCGCAGCATGCGCAGCGGGTCATCGGCAAACACGCGGGGATTGTTCAGGCGGATTTGGCGCGCGGCCAAGTCTTTCACGCCGCCTTTTAAATCTATCAGAAATTTCTTTTGCAGGTTTTTAAAACGGATTTGCGCCTTTTGCCCTTTGACCGTTTTTACTTCCAGCGTCAGCGGCGCGGCAACGGGATAGGCCAAAGAGTTAAACGTAAAATCGCGGCGAAGCAAATCTTCTTTTAAATTTTTTCCCTGGAAAGCGGTTAAATCAATTTGCAGGTTTTCTTTGCGCGTTACCAGCCGCCACACGCCAAACTGCGCGTCCATTTCAAACGCGGCGGCTTTTAATGCTTTAGCCAAAGCCAGTGCGGCGGGTTTGACGCGGTCTTTGGGCAGGGCCAAATCTATATCGCCGGAAGACTTTTTCAGCAAAGCGTCACGCACCGCACCGCCCACATAATACGCGTCGGGCACAGTGCTGCGCAAAATATCCGCCAGTCCGGCCATCAGGCTTGTGCCTCCGCATGCTCCGCATCGGTGCGCTGTTTCATTTTTTCCACGGCGTCCTCGCGCAGTTTGCGTTTTAACACTTTGTTTAAGCTGTTTTTGGGCAGACTCTCCACAAATTCAAAATCACGCGGGCGTTTGTAATTGTCCAAATTTTGTTTCAAAAACTTGCGAAACTGGTCGTCGGTCAGGTCGGCGCCTTCTTTTTTCACGGCGTAGCATTTGACAAATTCCCCGCCTTTGCCGTCCGGCACGCCGATAATGGCGCATTCTTCTATCCCCGGGCAGGACGCAATGACCGCCTCCACCTGGGCGGAAAACACTTTCAGCCCCTTAATAATAATCATGTCTTTCTTACGGTCTTTGATAAAGATAAAGCCGTCGTCGTCCACGGACACGATGTCGCCTGTTTTGAACCAGCCGTCTTTGGTAAACGCGTCGCGCGTGGCCTGCGGATTGCCGAAGTACCCGCGGAACACATTGGGGCCTTTGACGCACAGTTCGCCTTCGTGGTTGCGCGGCACCTCATTGCCCTCGTCGTCCAGCACAATGGTGCTGACGGAAGGAATGGCCGGCCCGACGGATTTGATTTTCTGCAGTTCCTCCGTGTTTACGCTGACGACGGGGCTGGTTTCGGTCAGGCCGTAGCCTTCCAAAATCTTTACTCCGATTTTCTTTTCAAACCGGTCTTTGATTTCCTGCGTCAGCGGCGCCGCACCGGACACGGCAAAGCGCACGTTTTTAAACGGCCAGAACTGCAAATACAGCCGTTTAAAGCCTTTGGCCTCTTTGGACAAAACGGCCAAAATTTGCGGCACGGCCAAAATCAGCGTGACATTTTCGCTGCCCATGGCGGAAAGCCAGGTTTTGGCCGGCATAATATTGGCCACGATAACCACCTTTAAATTTAAATACAGCGGGATCACCACGCAGGTCGTCCACGCAAAAGAATGGAACATCGGCAGCAGACACAAAAAGCAGTCCTCATCGGTAATTTTGAAAATCTGCGCACAGGAAATCACGTTGCTGGCCAGGTTGCCGTGCGTCAGAATGGCTCCCTTGGGCTGGCCCGTGGTGCCGGAAGTGTACAAAATAAAAGCGTCGTCTTCCGTGCGGGCGCAGGGACCGGCGGTTTCATCGTGGTAGGTGGATTTGTCTATTTGTTCCCAAAATTTCTGCACAAAAGGTTTGTCCTGCGCGGACTCGGGAATGGTGTCGGTGGAAAAAATATATTTTAAATCGGGCAAAGAAGGCTGGGCCTTTAAATAATGGCGGATAAATTCCGCCTGCGTCACCACGGCTTTGGCGCCGGAATTGTTCAAAATAAACAGCAGTTCTTCCTGCTTGGTGACCATAAAATTCATTGGAATAGCTACCGCGCCGATTTTATACAGGCCGTAATTGGCCACCACTACGTCTATGGCGTTGCGGTGGGCGATGGCCACGCGGTCGCCTTTGCGTATGCCGTGTTCCCAAAACATATCGGCTGCGCGGTCCACCTGCATCAACAAATCCAAATACGTTACTTTTTTGCCGGTGGCGGCTTCCACCAAAGCGATTTTCTGCGGGAAGCGGTACGCACTGTCACTTAAAGACGTATATAAATCTTTTCTGCGAATCATAACATCTCTCCGAGGGGGTTAACTGTCTTTTCCTTATTGTAGCTTAAATCAGCCCTGGCGCGGGTCCAAAATATCCCTAAATCCGTCACCAAGCAGGTTCCAGCCCAGCACAAACAAAAAGATTACGCCGCCCGGCACCGCCACAGTGTACCAGTAGGCAAAAGTATTGCCGCTGCTGCCCAGCACCCAGTTGCGCGCCATAGCAATGAGCTGGCCCCAGTCCGCCGTTCCCGGCTGCGCCCCCAGCCCCAAAAAGGACAAAGACGCCGCCGTCAGCACGATATAGCCGATGTCCAGACTGGCCACCACGACGGAAGGATAAATGGAATTGGGCAAAATATGTTTAAGCAGCAGACGTGGGCCGCGTGCTCCCAGCGCGCGCGAAGCGGTAACAAAGTCGCGGTTTTTCACAGACAGCACGTCCCCGCGCACCAAACGCGCATACGAGGGCCAGGCCACCGCCGTCAGCGCAATCATCATATTCTTTATATCCGGCCCCAGCATAGCGGCGATTACCATAGCCAGTACCAGCGAAGGCACGGCAAACACGATATCGGTAAAGCGCATGATTATTTCGTCCACTGCCCCGCCGAAATACGCCGCTGCGGAACCCAAAAAGAGCCCGATAAGAAAAGCGAAAAACGTTACCGTAATGCCTATTTTAAACGCCAGCCGCGTTCCCCACACCACGCCGTAATATAAATCATACTGCTGTTCTGTGGTGCCGAATATATGCTGCGCTGAAGGCGGCTGCGGGGTCACCTCATAACTGCTTTGCGGCAGCTGATAAGGGTTGTGGGGGTTGTGCACTGGTGCTAAAAGCGGCGCAAACAAAGCTACCAGCGCAAAAAATGCCACCAGAATAAAACCGGCCAGGGAAGCTTTGTTTTGTAAAATTCGTTTTACGATACGGTTATTCATGCAGTTTAATCCTCGGGTCCACTGCCGTATACAGTATGTCTGAGAGCAAATTGCCCAGCACAAACAGCACCGCCACCATCAGCGAAAATCCCATAATGCCGGCAATGTCCAGCTGCTGCGCCGCCGTTACGCCAAAACGGCCTATGCCCGGATAATCAAAAATCGTTTCCACAATCACCGTGCCGCCCAGCAGGCGGATAAACTGTATACCCGCCAGCGTGATTACGGGGATAATTGCGTTTTTGCCTGCGTGACGGTACACTACGGCACTTTCCGGCAGGCCTTTGGCGCGCGCGGTGCGCACATAATCTTTGCCCAATTCCTCCAGCATGGAAGAGCGCATGACCCGCACCATCAGTGCAAACGAACCAATGCACAGCGTCACCGCCGGCAATACCAAATGGCGCGCCACGTCCCAAAACACGCCGATATTGCCGTTTAACAGGGAATCAATCAGCAAAAAACCCGTATACGTGTGAAAAGAAGGCGAGTGAATAACTACATCCGTCGTAATGGAATATCCGCCCGGGGGAAACCAGCCCAGCTTGCCGTAAAACAGCATCAGCAACAAAAGCCCCAGCACAAAAATAGGCAGCGAAAATCCACCCACCGACAGCAGCCTGGCGCAAACGTCCTGCCATTTGTCTTTTTTCACGGCAGACACCGTGCCGAACCATACGCCGAAAAACACCACCAGCACAATGGTGACCACCGCCAGCTGCACGGTGGCGGGCAGGTATTCTTTGATGGCGCGCGCCACGGGCATATTGGCGCTGTGGCTGTAGCCCAAATCGCCTTGCAGCGCGCCGGAGAGCCAACGGCCGTACTGTTTAAACACATTATCGCGCAGACCGTATTTTTGAATAACTTCTTCCAGCGCGCCCATTTGGCGTGGGTCTTTGATATACAAAGACGCGCGCATTTCGGGGCTGAGGCGCTGGGTCAGCAGAAACAGCAAAAATGTAACTCCCAGCACCACCAGCGGCAAAAGAAGAAGTCTTCGCAAAATATAACGCAACATGATTTATTTACCGTATGACAACACCACATCCAGCGTAATGGCCGCGGCCTGGTAAAACTCCTTTAAATCCAAATATTCCTGCGTAGTGTGGCAGTTCTGGCATCCCACGCCCATATTAGGCATCACCAGCCCGTGCTGGCACATCACATTGGCGTCGCATCCGCCGCCGGAAGCACCGGCCACCGTTTTAACGCCGTACTTTTTAGCCGCGGCCATAACCAGTTTTACCGCCGGTGCGGCTTTAGGCACAGCCAAGGCACCATAGCGTTGCGGGGTTTCTATGGTAATAACGGGCTTAATTGTTTTTCCCCCCACACGCTTGGTAAACGCTTTAGCCGCTTTGGCAAAGCAGTCTTTCATGTGTTTTATCTGCTTTTGCAATTTTTTGGAATATAAACTGCGCACTTCTCCTTTCATCGTCAGCAGCGGCATGACCACATTGGTTACTTCCCCGCCGTTTATCACGCCGAAATTACAGACGGTATCTTTATCTATGCGCCCCAGCTTCATCATGGACAAAGCCTTGGCCGCCACTTCCAATGCAGAAATACCTTTTTCCGGGCAAACCCCCGCATGCGCGGCTGCGCCCTGTATGGTAACTTTAAAATCACACACCTCCGGCCCCTGTATCAACAGTTCGCTGACGCTTTCATTATCCAAAATCAGCCCGTCGCGGCCTTTGACTTTGGAATAGTCCATATTTTTGGCGCCGCCCATGCCGTTTTCTTCATTTAGCGTAAACAGAGCCTGCACGGGGCCGCAGTCCGGCTTTTGCTCTTTAAGCGTACGAAGGACTTCCAACACCACGGCTACGCCGGCTTTGTCGTCCGCGCCCAAAATGGTGGTGCCGTCGCTGGTAACGCGGCCGCCTTTTACCTGCGGCTTAATGCCCTTGCCGGGTTTGACCGTGTCCATGTGCGTGGAAAGCAAAAACGGTTTACCCGCGCGAGTACCCTTCAAAAAAGCGATAATATTGCCCGGCGCGTTGGAACCGATTTTCTTGCCGGCTTTATCTACAGATACCGTACAACCCATTTTTTTGAGTTCCGCCAGTAAATGCTTATGCACGGTGCCTTCATTATAAGATTCACTGTCAATGGTTACCAGTTTTAAAAACGTGTCCAAAAGTCTTTTTTCATTGATTTTTATATTCATACTTCCTCCTAAACTATACGGCGTAAGGACTCTTTTTTCGTTGAAACGGTAATACCGCACAAGCACAAAAATGGCCCTCGTGTATCTGTTTTAATTCCTGGGATGCATTACACCGGGCTGCCTGGTAATAAAGGCATCGAGAAGCATACGGGCAGGGCCCGTTGCGTTTTCGCTCCGTTTTTATCTCCACCGGTTCCCGCTTTTTTTGCAGCTGGGGGTCCGGCAGCGGTACGGCTGAAAGCAAGGCCTCCGTATACGGGTGCTGCGGGTTATGCAGCAATTCCTCCGCCGGGGCCGTTTCCAGCACGCGTCCGCGATACATCACGGCAATTCGGTCGCACAAAAACCGCGCCACGGCAAAATCATGCGAAATAAACAGCATGCTTAACGCGCGGCGGCGGCTGATGTCTTTGAGCAGATTTAATATCTGCGCCTGCACCGACACATCCAGCGCCGACACCGGCTCATCGGCCACCAGCAACTTGGGTTCCAGCGCCAACGCACGCGCGATGGCAATGCGCTGACGCTGACCGCCGGAAAATTCATGCGGGTAGCGGTTCAAATGGGCTTTGTCCAGCCCTACGGCGCGCACCAGCTCCAGCAGTGCGTTTTCCCGCTGCATTCTATCGGTATACAGGCCGTGTATGTTCCACGGTTCACACAAAATCTGCCGCACGGTCTGACGCGGGTCCAAACTGGAGTAAGGGTCCTGGAACACCACCTGTACCTGTCGGCGCAGTTTTTTAAACCCGGCTTTGGTCAGCTCTTTCAGTTCCAACCCGTTGACTTTGACAGAGCCGGACTGGTATTTCTCCAGCCCCAGCACCACTTTGGCCAGCGTAGTTTTGCCGCAGCCGGACTCGCCCACCAAGCCTAAAATTTCCCGTTCGCCAACTTGTAAAGACACATCCTCCAGCACGGGTTTGGCCTGGGCGGCAGCCCACAGCCGTGCGCCGCGGCGGGCATAGCTCTTATATAAATGGTTAATTTCCACCGGATTTGTCATTTTTCTCCTGCAGCCAGCAGCGCACCTGACGGTTGTTTTTTTCAAAAAGAGGCGGCAGCTGCGTACGGCATTTTTCCCATGCACGGGGACAGCGCGGTGCAAATGGACATCCCTTTTTAGGCGTACCCGGAGCTGGCGGATATCCTTCAATGGCGGGCAGATGTTCGTCTTTGCGTTTGAGAGACACCAGCGAATGCAGCAACCCCTGCGTATACGGATGGAAAGGACGGGCAAAAAGCTCATCTGCATGGGCTTGCTCCACGCAATATCCACCGTACAACACCAGCACATCATCAGCTATATCGGCCACGATAGCCAAATTGTGCGTAATAAACACCGCCGACATATTGCCTTGCCGCTGTAAATTTTTAATCAGTTTTAAAATCTGTGCCTGAATGGTCACGTCCAGTGCGGTGGTCGGTTCATCGGCAATCAGCAAACCAGGATTTAAACACAAAGCCATGGCAATCATAATACGCTGACGCTGCCCGCCGGAAAACTGGAACGGATATTCGTCCAACCGTTTGCGCGGGTTTTCTATGCCCACTTTTTTAAGCAAACGTATGGCGCGCGCTTTGGCCTGCAGTTTAGTGCAGTCCGTATGTGCCAAAATGGTCTCCGTTATTTGACTGCCTACGGTGCGTATAGGGTTTAGGCTAGTCATCGGGTCTTGAAAAATCATGGACATTTCCGCCCCGCGCAGTTTGCGCAGCTCCTGAGGCGGCAGAGACAAAACATCTTTGCCCTTATAATATATGCGTCCTGAAGTAATTTCCCCTCCGGGAGGCAGGAGATTTAACAGAGAAAGAGCATGCACAGTTTTTCCGCATCCGCTTTCCCCCACCACAGCCAGGACTTTGCCCTTTGGCAAACGATAACTTAATCCGCGCAGGACTTCCGTCTTTCCTTCTTCAGTCGCAAAAGAAACCCGCAAATCCTCCACGCTCAGCAATATATCTTCGCGCGCGTTCATAAGCTTATTATAGCAATTTGGCGTATGACTTCCTTTGAAAAATGATAAATAATGAGGACAGATGGAGAAATAAAAAAAAGATAAGAGAAATAAAATAAAAATTAAAGCAAATGCGGACGCTTTATGCCAACAAAAAAACTCCCCCATATTTAACCGGGGGAGTTTTGACACAATGCAAAATTACATCAGATTACCCATAACGCCTTTAAAAGTTTCCCATTCGCACTTCTGCAGAACTTGCAAAAGCAGGTAAGTATCCTCCATATAATCCTGACATACATAATGGAATACTTTCCAATTGACAACAGGCGGGTGTTCCTGCGCACGGTAGACGAAAGAATGCGCATGAGCCGGCAGCACCTTAGTCAGGGAATACATCAGTGCATGCTGGTAAAAATCCCCTTCCGGCATGAAAATTCCGTCACCCGTTATACGTTGGACATGATCCGTCGTATAACGGCCTTCCGTAAAATTTACGCCTTCAAAATACATCATCAACCCATCCCCGACATCCGCCAAGGAGAGACTTTCATATCCGGCATCATGCAAGCGCTCTAACACACCATTGAGCAACGCAGGGATCTCATTCATTTGTTCTGCTGTCAAATGCGGATTAAAACCTTTATAATCTTGTTCTTGCTGTGCGGCCCGCGCTTTCAAAGCTTGTTCCAGTGCTTTGGTGACATCATCAGCAGTGGCGGCAACACCGGTCGACGCCCCCAATAACAATGTAGCAAGCAGTAAAACCTTCGTCTTTCTATTCATATACCTGCTCCTTTTATTTAATCTTTTTTCAGCATAAAAAACTTTTCGCCAACCCACAAGAGAAAAAGGACCCAGTAGTCTCTGGGCCCTTTAGTCAACACGTAAAATAATTAAAAGCGCAGGGAAACGGACGCTTCCGCCCCCAGACCGTAATAAGCATAGTTGGCGGCCAGACTCAAATCCAAATAAGAAGGCAGCTTAAAGTTCAGTCCCACCGTGGCGCGCGCCGTGGCGGCGTATTCGTTTTCGCCGACCAGTTCGGGGGCGTTGTCGGCCTGGTTAATGTGCAAGGTCGTGTAGTCTACCCCGCCGCCGATGTACGGCACGAAATATTTAAATTTCATGGACAGTACCAGACTGGCATTGTAATGTGTGGCCGAAAAGTCCCGCGCGCTGGCACTGTGCGCAGACACCACCAGCATCGGCTGGAAAGAGCCCAGCATTTCATTGGGACGTGTAATGCCCCAGCGCAGGCCGCCGCCGGCAATGGTCATGCCTTCATAGCTGCTGGCGCGGATAAATCCGTCCAGGCGGAACGGCATACCGATATCGGCCTGAATCCACGGGTAAAACACTTCGCCCACTTCATCGCGCTCTCCCAGTGCGGTGTGCGTGGTGTCGTTTTTGCCTTTACTCATTTTAAAAATCATGGTGCCGCGCGGCCCAATTTGAAAGCCGCCCCAGCCCAGCACACGGCCAGTGGTATACGTGCCCGAGCCCATCAGGCCGCCCAGATCTTTGGTAAACGCGCGGACATTGTCCTGCGAGACGTTGGCGGCAAAATCGTCCCAAATATTACGCGCCTGCGCGGGCAGGCCCAATACGGCAACGGCCATAAAAGCCAGTAAAATTTTTCTCATCGCTAACCTCTTACGTCCAGTATATCTGCTTTGCGTCGGTAACGCAAGCGTTTTATTCCGTAAAATCCACGCGCATGCCGGTCTTCACGCGTCCACGCAGGGTGCCAGCAGCAAATTCCAGCGTCTGCACCGCACGGCGTACAATGGGGCTGATGCGCCAGGGCTGCATATTTTCCTTTACATATAGTATGGTTCCATCTTCTGCCAGAAAAAGTACATCTATAGCAAAGCGCATAAAACAGGTGTGTATCTGCGGGCACGGGGCCAGCAGCAGCGCCGTCCCCTGCGGCATAGACGGGCGGAACATCAAGCCTTTAAGCCGCTTAAAGAAACTGCGCGCGCTTTCCACTTCCTGCGCCAATACGTCCCCGTTTTCCAGCACGCATTTCATAAATTCTTCTCCGCCAGCCGGATTAAATATGTTTTTACCCGCTTTTCCAGCTTCCGGTCTTTAAAAACCGCCTCTGCGGGCGTTTTGACGGAAAATCCGTCCTTATTTTTAAACACCAGAAACGTCAGACTTATTTCACCGTTAAAATCCACATCGGCAATCAGCATGCGTTCATTGGTAAACGCCTTGCGGTAATCGGCGGATACAAAACTGATTTCTTCCGCCGGATAACGGCAGTCCGTTTTACATTGCAGCAGGAAATCATACAGGTCTTTGTCCAACACTTTGACATTTTTGTATTTCCCGCCCGAAAGCGGCAATACCGGCACGCCGCCCTCGTTTTTTACGTCTTGTACGTCAAATACGTTCCCGTAGGAAAAAGTGAAAGCGCACGCCGGCACGGCCAACAGACAGCACAGCAGCGCCGGCGCGCACTTACGCCAAAACATTATTTGGGCTCCACCACGCGCTCCACATAAGCGCCGGTGCGGGTATCCACCAAAATTTTGTCGCCTTCGTTGATAAACAGCGGCACTTTGATTTCGGCGCCCGTTTCCAGCGTGGCCATTTTGGTCATATTGGCCACCGTGTCTCCTTTCACGCCCGGCACGGTGGAAGCCACCGTCAGGGGCACTTTAATCGGCAGCTCCATATTGAGCAGTTCGCCGTTAATGTAAATGCCCGTGGTTTCCATATTGTCTTTCAAATATTTTTTCTGGTCTTTAAGTTTTTCCAGCGGCACGGACACCTGCTCATAGTTTTCGCTGTTCATAAATACGGCCATATCCCCTTCGTCATACAAATACGTAAAGGGGCGTTTTTCCACTTCCACTTCTTTAAATTTGTCTTCGGGCCGGTAGGCCGTTTCAATCAAAGAACCGGTGTGAATGTTGCGCAGTTTTACGCGCACCACGGCGCGGGCCTGGCTTTTGCGGTGATGCTGGAACTCTACGATTTCCACAATCTGTCCGTTCTCATCCTCAAAAATCAGTCCGTCGTGAAACTGAGTGGTGTTGATCATCTTGTACCTCTCTGCGGGCGGCCTTGCGGCGGGCCCGTTAATTTTGCGTCAAAAAGCCGCGCGGGCTGTTATTTCCGCGCGGAATGTTTTTTTAATTGCGTCAAATTTTTGCTTCCGGTTTTAGTCACCAGGTAGCTGTCTTCCAGGCGCACGCCGAATTTGCCGGGCAAATAAATGCCGGGCTCCACGGTGACGATGGAATTTTCTTCCAGCTCCCCGACGGCGCCTTTGCGCTCAATGGGGGCTTCGTGTACTTCCAGCCCGATGCCGTGGCCGGTGGTATGGATATAATATTTACCGTATCCGGCGTCTTCTATGACGCCGCGGGCGGCTTGGTCCACTTCTGCCACCGGCAGACCCGCGCGCAAAAGTCCGTCCGCGGCCTGCTTGGCCATGGACACAATGTGCCAGATCTTTGTATATTCGGCGGGTTCTTTGTCCCCGTGCCACCAGCTGCGGGTAATATCGGAGCAATACCCCTGATAAAAACAGCCAAAATCCATTAACACCGCATCATTTTTTTTGAGTTTGCGCTTGGCCGAAGGAGTATGGTGGCAGTCGGCGCAATTTTCGCCGAAGCACACAATGTTAAACGGCACGCTGTCCGCGCCGCGTTTTATCATGGCCAGTGCCATCAGCACGCGAACATCTTCTTCGCTCATGCCGGTTTTAATTTGGGGTTTTACTTCCTCAAACGCTTCGGCGGCGATACGGCAGGATTTTTCTATAAGAGCCACTTCATCTTCGTATTTAACTTTGCGCATTTCCGCCGTGCCGCCTTCCAGCCGGCACAGACCGGCGCGGGAGAGTTTCTCCCCACGGGCAAAGTCCGCCGTCTGCGGGTCAAAGGCCAGACGCGTCAGTTTACTTTTAGCCGCCAAATCCAGCGCCGCTCCCAGCATATCGCCCTGCACAGCTTTGACCGTCATAAAATCTGCCGCCGGAGCCATTTTGGGCACAATCATTTCTTTGGTCAGACAATAAGCCTTGCGCGGCGTCAGCAGAAATACCGCTTCTTCCGCGTCTACGTCCACTCCCGAAAAATAACGCAGCTCCAGCGCGCTTAGACAAATATATCCGTCCAGCTGGGCGTTTTTCAGAAGTTTTTGAAAATCTTTCAAACGTTGAAAACTCAAATTTTTCATCATTATTTACGGGTTAAAATATCCGCTCCCGTTTCGGTAATAACGGTGGTGTCTTCCAGACGCACACCGAATTTTCCGGGCAGGTAAATACCGGGTTCCACGGTAACAACATTACCCTTTTTTAAAATAGCCGTCGTTGTCTGGTCATTGCAGGGTTCTTCGTGGATTTCCATACCCACGCCGTGCCCCAGACGGTGCGTAAAATATGCACCGTATCCGGCATCGGTAATAATAGCACGTGCGGCGGCGTCCACCTTTTGCGCGGCGGCGCCGGGTTTTTCGGCGGCGATGCCGGTCTGGCGCGCTTTGTCCACAATATGCCAAATTTTGGTGTATTCTTCAGGCTCATTATTCCCGTGCCACCAGCTGCGGGTAATATCGGAGCAATATCCGTTGTAAATGCAGCCGAAATCCATCAGCACCGCTTCATTGTCTTTCAAAGCGCGGTGCGAAGTTTCATGATGCGGATTGGCCGTATTTTCCCCAAAAGCGATAATGGTTAAAAACGACGTGGCGGACGCTCCTTTTACGCGCATAAATTTTTCCATCTCAGCGGCTACTTCAAATTCCGTCACGCCGGTTTTCAACAAAGGTTTAATGTATTCGTAAGTCTCATAAGCAATACGGTTGCTGTCGCGCAAAACGGCGATTTCGTGTTCGTCTTTAACCTGACGCAGCTCGCTGGCGTAGCTTTCCGCCTCTACAAAACCGGCGGCTTTAAACAGACTGCCCGCCATATAGCTTTCTTTGCCGGCGTCAAAGCCCACACGTTTAAGTCCCAGGCGGGCCGCTTCGGCCACGGCAGCGGCAGCCATTTGCTTATCCTGGCCGACGGTCTGCATAAACGGGTATTTCTGTTTCAGCGGCTCCACATACAGCTGCCGCGTAAAGCAGGTCAGCCCCCCTTTATGCAGCAAAAGCACCGCTTCGCCGAGATAAAAATAAAACCCCAAAAGATAAAACTGGTCAATATTGTTGGTAATAACCAAACCGTCCAGCCCGTCGCGCGTCATTAGTTTCTGAAGTGCGGCGATTTTTTCCACTACTCTTTGCTGTAAAGTCATAACGGCAAACTCCTTTTTCTCTATACAATATAATGATATCACTTTTCCCCGTTCTGGGCAATCTCCAGGCTTGCAGCACCTGCTTATTGAAGTTTGCGCGGCCGGGCTGAGAATTATATATAATGAGTTATATCGCATTATAACAACGGACCCCAGCGCATGAAACAACTGCTTATTGCCCTGTTGCTCGGTTGTGCCGGCGCATTAAATGCGGCGGTTTTTACGTCGCAGGACGGCCGGTTTACCATTGATTTGCCTTCCGGCTGGACGGCGGCCCAAAAAACCGCTGCTGGAGCTGTATTATCCGTACTGAAGGGCTCCTCCCGCATTGACATTAAATCCGTCCCCGAATGCAAAAACGAAGCCTGCATTGAACAAAAAACCCAGGATGATCTGGTAGAAGTAAAAAACAAAAAGATGCAGGTAGTGGGCAATACCTATACCGGGGAAGAAATCAAACGTATTGATTTTTCCACCGGAGAACCTTTCTTTTACATTAGTTTTTTTACTTCCAAAAATGATTTCAGTTCTGGTTATTTTCTTATCGGGGGACAGGCCTATTCTGTCCTGGCTAAAGATTTGTCTTATGCGCAGACAGATTTGATTTTTTCGTTAATTTCTCCAGTCCAACCTAGCGCAAACGGATATACACCCGCCCTGGAAATGGATCTGACCGATGCACGCGCCTATGACATTGAAGCCCTGCCAGATGTTTCCCAGGAAGTATTACAGACGGAACGGCCTCTCCAGGCCGTAAATACTGCTGCGGTTGAACAGACACACGCATCTGCCACAAAATCTACACACCCTAAACGACTGCGCACGCTGGTAACAGCCAATATGCCCCCCTACATTAAACGGCTGGGCCACGGTTTTGACATATGGGTACTGCTGCTTTTTCTGTATGTATTGGTACAGGCTGGCGCACTGGCGCTACGACCGTTTATTAAGCCCCGTAAATTGACTGATCAGGTCAACCCGCACTCCCCATATCCAATAAAATTCCGCCGACTGTACGGAACGCCGTCGCTGATTTACCGCGCACGGGATAATCAGGGTAATGTTTTGCTGTCCCTAACCACCCGCTGGGAAAGCTTGTTTTTCTTCGGCGGTCTGATGTTAATTGTAGGGGCCACTCTGGTCATGGCCGTAACGGGCGTGCTGGAACACACACGCCTAATGCCACTAAGCGCTTTTACATATAACACTATTTATTCAGCCGTGTCTTTAATCATTCCTTTGGGATTTGTTATTTTTATCTGCGGACTCTTGTGGTCGCAACTAGTACTAAGGCAATTTACGCTTTATGATGCAAAAGGAAACAAAGCTGTATATGTCATACAGCGGGGGTTTGGATTAAAAAAAGAATGTTATGTGGCATATTTTGCCAAATCCAAAGCAACTCTGCTGCTGGAACGAAAGCGCTTTTCCTGGTTGCGCCAATGGCAAATTTTGGACAGAAACCGCCAGGTGCTGGCACGCATTACAGAAAACAGCCTAACGCGTGCCGTCGTGCGTAAATTCACGGGACATCTGTGGGGATTTTTACGCGCCTGCTACCTCATTGAAGGCCCCATGGACAGCAACGGCCGCATAGAAAATGCCCGGGGGGCATTTAACCATTTTATTTGCCAAATGGACAAACCCCAGGCGCTGCCCGCACGCAATCTGCTGGTGACCTCGCTGATTATTAATATACGAGATCGGGACAAGTGGTACCCGTGGTTTTAATAGTCCTTTAGCACCGGCAAAAAGAGTGTAAGCACTATATATAAAAATCGACAGGAAGACACGCGCCAACCAATAAGGCAGCTCTGCTTTTACCAATGGTTAATTTTCCAAAAAAACGCAACCCTTTACTAGATAAATTTATCCGTACACGTATCCGTTAAACAGACTAGAACTTAGAGTTATTATACTATGAAAGTATTGCGTTACCTGTTTTTATTTTTCTCTTTCTCCCTGCCCGCTGGTGCAGCGGACCTGACTTCCGCCGTATATGCTTTGGCCGACCGGCCTGTTTTGCAAGGCACTTCCTGGGCCGCAGCGGCGGCTTATACCGACGGGACACCTTTGTTTGCCGTTCATTCCTCTTTAAGGTTGGCACCAGCTTCCACCCTTAAATTGCTTACTTCTGCCGCAGCATTGGAAACATTTGGTCCTTTTCACCGTTTTGAAACGCAAATTTACAGTGATGCTTTACCGGATGAAAACGGCATCCTGCACGGGAATCTCTATATCCGAGGCGGAGGCGACCCGACGCTGGGCTCTGCACGTGTAACAACCAGCCCGGACTGGCCGCAACTGCTTGAAGAATGGAGTCAAAAAATCAGCCGTGCCGGCATAAAACAAATCACGGGCAATATTTACGGGGATATTTCTTTATTTTCCGGTCCTTCCCTGCCGGATAAATTTAACTGGCAAAATATAGGCAATTATTTTGCCGCACCCGCCACCGCGCTGGCGTTCAATGACAATGCATTTGAAATTACATTTTTCCCACAGCCGCAAGACAGCGCTCCCATGGCCGTAAAATCTTTCTTGCCGGAAACAGAAGGATTGCACATACACTCTTTTGTTACCGCCAGCGAAAAGGACCGCCGGGACAATGCTTATGTTTACGCCGCCCCCGGAGAATATGAAATAGAAATTTACGGCACACTGCCTACTTCTACCCACAAACCGATGACCATACGCGCCGCCCTACCCAACGCACCACAGCTGTTGGTAGATTTACTGCAACAACAGCTGGCAAAAGACGGTGTGAAAGTAAACGGAAAGGGTATATTATTAAAGAAGACACCTGATTATGCAGCCCTGCATATGCTCTTCACGCACTCCTCCCCCCCTCTAAAAGACATTGTGTACGTTCTCAATAAAAACAGCTTTAATTTTTATGCAGAAATGCTGCTACGCATGCTAGCTGTACAGGCGGGCAAAACGGGCAGCGTGGAAGAAGGTATTGCGCAACTGTATACTTTTTTAAATAAAAACGGCATAGATACCCAAAACCTGCTCCTATATGACGGCAGCGGTCTTTCACGCGACAACCAAATCACTGCACAAACTCTCTTGGATATATTGTCTTTTATGGCAAAGAGCCCCCATTTTTCTTATTACTGCCAGTCCCTGGCTACAGAAGAAGAACGGAAAGATCTGCTCCCGCTGCGCCGTCTGTTGCGTTCACAGAACCGCAACGGGGAAATTCACCTTAAAAGCGGTACGATTGACGGAGTTAAAGCCTGGGCCGGATATGTCAAAAACAGAAACGGCCGTTTGGTTGCATTTGCATTCCTCGCCAACAATTTGCCAGAAAAAAACGCGGATATCAACCGTTTCTACGAAGATCTTATTAAATTATTGCTTAAACAACCGGACAAATAAATCTCCCATATACTGTTAAAAAGAAGAATTCTTTTTCAAAAAATAAAAAGAGGGACAAAGTCATTTTGTCCCTCCGCAATACAACAAAACTTCCGGCTCTATGTTTCAAACTCTGTAAGCCGACGGCTCCACAGGAATACGAAACCAAAACAAAGACCCTTGCCCAAGACCCGGACTTTTCACACCGATTTCGCCGTTATGCGCGTTGATGATTTCCTGCGCAATGGACAACCCCAACCCCCAGCCCTGTTTGCGGCCGGAACGTTCGTTTTCAGACTGGTGGAATTTTTGAAAGATTTTTCCCTGTTCGTTATACGCAATACCAGGGCCGTCGTCGTCCACATAGCAAATCAGCCAGCCTCCCTGCAGAAAGTAGCGTATCTCTATGCGGCCGCCCTGAGGCGAAAATTTAATGGCGTTGCCCAACAAATTATTCAACACCTGTGAAATACGGAACCGGTCTGCAAACACGGTAACGTCGTTGGGATATTCATACTTGGTCAGAAAAATACCTTTTTTCTGTGCATTGACCTGCTGCAGGCTAAACACATCATTAAGCAGCTGGTTAAAATTAAAGCTTTTAAAATCCATTTTAAATTTACCCGATTCTATCATGGAAATATCCATCAGATCAGCCATCAGCTGGTTCATATTGTCCGTGGCCTTTAAAATGTTGTTCAGGGCCACCTGGTCGTTATTGCCGCCTCCTTGCGGATTATCCATCATCAATACGGATGTAAAGCCTTGGATGGACGTCAACGGCTGGCGCAAATCATGCGCCACAATGGACATAAATTTAGAACGGATTTCACTTAAACGGTTCAATTCCTGGTTGGAAAGTTTCAGCTTTTCTACCATATTTTCCAACATGCTGACTTTACCTGAAAGCTGCATTTGCAGGGAAGCTATCTGCTGCTGGTAGCTGTGCTCCGCTTTCATGACCGCGCGTTTCATTTTACGCATGGCAAAACGCCGAGCAATCCAAAACGTCAAAATCAACAGCATGAGCGTCAGCACTGTGTAATAAATGGGATAACTCATCTGTTTAAAAAATTCAATAATTGCCATATTTTAAATTATATCTATTTTATGGGTTTAACCAGTACTTTTTCCAAAGTTTGGCGGGATAAAGCTTCCTGCCGTAAAAGTAGCGGCTGCGGGCCCGTCAGGTCCAATACGGAAGAGGCCCTGGCCCCCAGTGTCCCTCCGGTAAAAATAATGTCGGCTTTCCCGTCAAAAAATTCTGTTATTTCTTCTTCCCGCGTGAATACGGGCCGGCTGTGCAAGTTGGCGCTGGTGGAAGCTAGCGGATATTTCATGGCGCCCAGCAGGCGGGCCAACGGCGGATGTGCCGGCACACGCAGGCCCAGTCCTTCAAACCCGCGCCGCAAAGGTTCCCCTTTTTCATTCGGACGCAGAATTATCGTCAGCGCCCCGGGCCAAAACGCCGCGGCCAGCTTTTCCGCGTCGTCGTTCCATTGCGTAATTTGCCGCGCCTGTTCTACGGTACCAATTAAAATCTGCAAGGCCGCACCGGAAGGTCTTTGTTTTATTTGATAAATGCGCTGTATGGCCGCCTCGTCAAACGCACACGCGCCGATGCCGTATACTGTATCAGTGGGATATACGGCCACAGCTCCGCCGTCTATAAGCGCGGCGGCCTGCTCCAGCTGCTGCGGCGTCATTTGCTCAATACGGTAAATCCGGCTCTTCATAGGCCTTTTCCTCCGTTTCCGGCAGGCCGATAACGACAACAAATTCCCCCTGCACTTTCTTGCGTTTGCCCAAATTATCCGCCACTTCACGGGCCGTGCCGCGCAGCCACTCCTCATATATCTTGGATATTTCGCGCGCGGCCACCACAGGCGTATTTTCCCCCAGCGTCACTGCGATAAGCTCCAGCAGTTTTACCACGCGGAAAGGCGATTCATATACAATAACGGGGTGCTTCTGCGCATAAGCACCGGAAAGCAGTTTGGCCGCTTTGCCGCTCCTGCGCGGCAGAAACCCCAAAAACGTAAACGCCCCGCCCGTAAAGCCGGCCCCCGCCAATGCGCAGGCAGCCGCGCTGGGCCCGGGCAGGGAAGTCAGCGGCAGGCCTTCTTTGGCCGCTTCTTTGACCAGCTTCCACCCCGGGTCGGAAATACACGGCGTGCCGCAGTCAGACACCAGCGCACAGCGTTTACCCTGGCGCAACAGATCCAGACAGCGCCGAACGGAAGACGGGTCGTTTTCATTATAACGCACCGTAGGCTTGGATATGCCAAAATGCGTCAGCAAAACCTGTGTGCGGCGCGTATCTTCGCACAGCACAAAATCCGCACTTTTAAGCGTTTCCAGCGCGCGCAGGGTAATGTCCTGCAAATTCCCCAGCGGGGTGGGCACAATAGACAGCATAGATGTAGTATATAAAATTCCGCCGCGCACCGGGGCCGCCTGTATAGTAAAAACGGCGTAAAAATGCTATGCTGGTATATATATTTTAAGAAGAGGTGCTTATGCAACAAAAAGATATTGCCGTGCTGGCGGCCCGCTACGCGGACGAGAAAAAGGCCGAAAATGTAAGATTACTGGATTTAAACGGCCTTTCTTCACTGTGCGACTATATTGTGCTGGCCACCGTAACTTCCAAGCCCCATTTGGAGGCGGTGGAAGACGAAATAAGCACCCAGCTTAAAAAAATAGGCGTCTATAAATTAAACCGTGACGGCGGAGAAAGCATGATTTGGCGCGTTTCCGATTACGGTTCTTTTTTAGTGCATATTATGACACAGGAAGCGCGGGATTTTTATGCGCTGGACAAAATTTTTAGTTTCGCCACGGAACTGAATTACAAAAAACCCAAAGCCGCCAAAAAAACCGCGGCCAAAAAAACATCTGCCAAAAAAGCAGCCGTAAAAAAATCTGCTTCCAAAACGGCGGCGAAAAAAACGACCGCCAAGAAAACCGCCGCTAAAAAACCGGCCAGGACCGCGGCCAAAAAAACAACCAAAACCGCCAAAAAACCGGCGGCCAAAAAATCTGCCAAGAAGGTATCCAAATAAACATGTTTGAGCAATTGAAAAAAGAAATTGATTTAAAACTTTCCAGCGCGCCCGTTTTTGAAGGGGCGCAGCTGCCTGGAGCGGAGCTTTCCCCCGCACCAGAACATACGGGGGCGGATCTGTCCCTGAACTGGGCGATGGCCGCGGCAAAAACCCTGCGCAAGAGCCCCATGGAAATTGCCAAACAGGCCGCCGTGCTGCTGCGCGAGGTCAACGGCATTGAAGACGCTTCCGCCGCTGCGCCCGGGTTTATCAATATCAAGCTGGAAGAAGGCTTTATCATCGCCGCCGCCAAAGACCGCCGCATTAAAGACAACAGTCTGGGTTACGGCGGGCAAAATAAGATTTTGATTGAATTTGTATCGGCCAACCCCACCGGCCCCCTGCATGTGGCTTCGGGCCGCGGCGCGGCACTGGGCGACAGCCTGGTGCGCATTCACCGCGCCCTGGGATATTTGTGCGACAGCGAATATTACGTTAATGACGCGGGCAATCAGGCCCAGCTGCTGGCGCAGTCTTTAAAGGCCCGCATGGAAGGCAAAGAACCGCCGGAAAACGGCTACCACGGCTCTTACCTGATTGAAATGGCCAAAAAGGCACCCAAAGATTTAAAAGAAGAAGATTACGGACGCTGGGCCATGGAATACCTGATTAAAACCCAGCAGGACGACATGGAAGCCTTCCGCGTACAGTTTACGCGCTGGTTCCGCGAATCGGAGCTGCATCAGGAAGGCGCCGTACAGGCCGCTTTAAAAGATTTGGAAAAAAACGGCTATGCCTATGAGAAAGAAGGCGCCGTCTGGTTCGGCTCCACCCAGGACAAAGAAGCCAAAGACGACAAAGACCGCGTGCTTGTGCGCGCCGACGGCCGGCCGACTTATTTTATGGCGGACATCGCCTACCATAAAAACAAATACGACCGCGGCTACGGCACGCTGGTGGATATTTTGGGGGCGGACCATCACGGCTATGTGCCGCGCATGAAAGCGGCCGTACACGCGCTGGGCAAAGAAGAAAAATCCTTTGTGCCCATCATTCACCAGCTGGTGCATTTGCTGGAAAACGGCGAACAGGTTAAAATGTCCAAACGCGCCGGCAAATTTATCACCCTGCGCGAACTGGTGGACGAAGTGGGGGCGGACGCCTGCCGTTTCTTTTTCGCCAGCCGCACGCCCAACGCGCAAATGACTTTTGACATTGAACTGGCTAAAAAACAGTCCAATGAAAACCCCGTCTATTATGTGCAGTATGTGCATGCGCGCATTCATTCCATTTTTGCCGCGGCGGCCGAAAAAGGGCTGGAACCGGCGGCGGATATTTTGACTCCGCTGACCCCGCAGGAACGCGCGCTGCTGCTCAAACTGGTGTGGTTTAAACCCGTACTGCAAAACTGCCTGCGGGATATGAGCCCCCATCATTTGACCACTTACTTAATGGAACTGGCGGGGCTGTTCCACTCGTTCTATGACACCTGCCGCGTCATTGACGAAAACAACCTGCCGCTTACCCGCTCGCGCCTGCTGATTTGCCAGCGCGTGGCGGAACGCATTAAGAAAGGGCTGGAATTTTTGGGCGTGAGCGCGCCGGAAAAGATGTAAGCGCGCACACGCTTTTGTACAGTTTAAAAGAATACGGAAAATCTCTTCGGCGTCTAACGCAAAGGGATTTTTCCGTCTTATGGAAACACAGGGAGGAAGCATGAAAAAAATTATTTTGTTGGCGGCGTGCCTGCTGCCCATGGGACTATGCGCCCAAAACCGACAGGCGGCCGACGCGGCCTTTGAAAACGGCCGCTTTGCCGAAGCATTGTCTTTTTACCAGGAAGAGTTAAAAACGGCCAAAGGCAACTCTTTATATGAGGCGCAGCTGCGCGTCATCGCCAGCCAGTATATGCTGGGACGTTATCAGGCAGCGGCGGAAAGCGCGTTTACTTTTGAACTGCCTCAAAACCCGCTGTGGAAAGCCCGCTTCCTGCTTTACCGCACGCAGACGGCACAGCGCGTCAGTACCCTTTACAACCCCATTTTGCCCGACGCTTCCGAAGACGGAGCCTCCCTGCCGCAGCTGAGCAAAGAGCAATGGGACACAAAAATAGATGAATGTTATGAGCAGCTGTGGGACCTGCGCACCTTTTTAATCAACGCCCCCATTGACCAGGAAACCCTGGTATTGGAAATAAAAGATACCGACCAAAAAGCCATCCCCACCCTTTTTGATTTTGTGGTGCTGCAATGGAAAAACCGCCTGCTGTCCTCCCCGGCAGTGCCGGTTCCCCTGCGCGCGGCCTCGGTGTTGACGCTGGATTACAAAATTCCCTCCAAGGCAAAAGACGACGCGCAAAAAGCCGTTTCCCTGCTGGCCGAAGCGGCCGAACTGGGCGGCAAAGGCCGCGCCGATGCGCGTATCATCTGGCAGGCCCAGAGGCTGACGCTTCCGTTTGAATACCCCAATCTGTTCAGTTTTGAAAACCAGGATGCACAGCGGCTGGAAGCGGCACAACTGCTGCAAACGCTGGCAGGATACTCCAAAGAGAAAAAAGGCTTCCTGGCCAAAATCAGCCAGGCCCTGCTCTCTTCTGGCGCCCCGTACGGCAAAGCCTACGCCGCCCAACAAGCTGCCTACCTGTTAAACGACGCCAAAGAATACCAGCAGGCCGCCGCCGTGTGCGACTGGGCCGCGGCGGAACTGGACGGCGGATATTACTCTAAATCCTGCGCCCAGTTTGCCGAAGGTATCCGCGCGCCGGTGCTAAACCTGGACGCGCCGGCCTTCAGCCAGGCCCCCGCCCAGACGAAAGTTTCGTTTACCGCGCGCAATATTAACCAGGTATATGTACGCATTTATTCCGCCAGTGAGGCCGATTTGAAAAAATGGTATAAACAACAATATCCCGGCACCGTTAATTCCTGGCGTTATCTGACCACCGTGCCCGCCCAGCAAATCCCGCAGCTGCTTGCGCGCACGCCCGTGGCGGAAACGGACGCGGCCCTGACCTATGACAAGCCGCATGACTTTAAACAAACCGATATACGTCTGCCCCTGCCGGACAAACGCGGGTTTTATGCGGTGCTGTTTTCCTATGACAAAGACTTTAACCCCGACACCGCCCCCGTGCAGGCGCTGGTGCTTAACAGCACGGACCTGGCGCTGTTTGCTTCCGCGGCGATTGAAGGCGACCCCGCCGATTACCGCACCAAAGAGAGCAAAACGTTTACCCCCAACCTGTTCCGCATTTACGCGCTGGATTTAAAAACCGGTGAACCGGTGGCAGATGCGGACGTGGTGTATTATACGGACTGGAAAGGCAACACCGAAACAGGCAAAACCAATGAAAATGGCCTGCTGACGCTGGCGCGCAAAATCAAAACAAACAGCGACAGCAACAACAATTATTCCGTACTGCCCAAAGCGGTCAAAGGCGCCAGCACCGCTTTTATGACCAATGCGCTGTATTTCAATTATTACAGTTCCTCCCCGTTCAGCCTCTACGCCGAAACGGACCGCTCCATTTACCGCCCCGGGCAAAAAGTACAGCTGGCGGTATACGGATTTGAAAAAGCCGGACGCGGCCTGAAAACCATGGACGAAAACTCCCGTGTGACGCTGACGGTGCGCGACGCCAATTACCAAAAAATCCACGAAAAAACCTTAACGCTTAACGCCTACGGCACGGCACGCGACGAAATCACCCTGCCCGAAGACGGCCTGCTGGGTTATTACACCGTGGAAACCGCTTATAAATGGAATAAACGCAACGTATACGGGCACGCCAGTTTCCGCGTGGACGAATACAAACGCCCCGAATATGAAATCACCTTGGCCGACGCGGCCAAACTGCAATACGGCAAAGAAGCCTCCATTACCGGCAGCGCCAAATATTATTTCGGTGCACCGCTGGAGAAGGCCTCCGTCAAGTACACTGTACACCGCACCTATTTCCGCCCGCCGTTCTGGTGGTGGCGGCCGTTTAATCTGACCGCCGCGCGCGAGTTTATCGCCGAAGGGTCCACCCAAACGGATAAAGAAGGAAATTTTACCGTCAAGTTTACCCCCGAAGCGGGACAGGACGACGGGTTTCCTTCCGTGTTTACGGTGCATGCCGAGGTGATGGACGCTTCCGGCCGCGTCATTGAAACACAGCATACTTACAAAGCCAGCCGTCAGCCGCTTTTCTTCCAGGCATCATTTGACAAAGGTTTCTACGACGCCAATACCGAAAGCCCGCTGGCCCGCATTAAACTGACCGATGTTAACGGCCAGGCCGCGGACGGAAAATTTACCGCTGAAATTTACGAACTGGAAAACGTACTTTCCGAGCCGGAAAACGACCAGGATATCCTGCCGTATTCCGAACAGGGCAGTCTGGAACAGCTCTACGGAAAGAACAAAGAGCTGCGCCGCATATCCAAAAAATCCTTCAGCCTCAAAAACGGCGAAGAAGCCCAGTTGCACCTAGAAGCCCTGCCCGAAGGCATTTATAAACTCAAACTGCAAAGCAAAAACGCCGACGACGCGGAACTGGTCTTCCTGGTGGCGGACAAAACCTCCCGCCTGGCGCTGCCCGCCGTGGCCATTGCCCAACAGGAAAAATATTATCCGGGCTCCCAGGCTAAAGTGCTTATCGGCGCGCAGGGCTTAAACGGCGCCAAACGCGTGGAAGTGTACGAAAGCGGCGAATTTTTGGCCGCGCGCGAGCTGACGGGCGCGGGAGCCGGCGTGTACAGCCTGCCCATACAGGAAGGCTGGCGCGGCGGCGTGTACCTGCGCTGGTTCGGCGCGAGCGATTATAAATTCTACACAGCGCAGACATTTATCAATGTACCTTTTAACAATAAGGAGTTGTCTTTGCACATTGATGTGCCTGCCGCGGTCAAACCCGCCGAAAAAGTATCCTGGAACGTAACGGCCAAAAACGCCGCCGGCGACCCCGTACAGGGCCAGCTGTCCGCGCGCGTATATGACAAATCGCTGGACTATTATGCTTCTTCGGCCCAAAGCGTTTTGTCCTTAAACGGCCTGTATCCTTCTTACGGTTTCGGCGCAGGCCTGAACGACAGCGGTTTTAACGTATACGCCACGTCCCTGTTCACGCAGGAAAAAGAAACGGAAATCTTAAACGCGCCGATAATGCCGCGGCTGAATTTGCAGCCGTACTTCCGCGCATATGGGGCCACGTCCCGTTCCCTGGCAGGCGGCGTCATGCTTAAAGCCGCCGCGCCGGCCATGGCGTCCGTGCAAAATTCCGCCGTCTTTGACACGGCGGCGCATGACGGTATGGAAATAGCGGTGGAAGAGTCCGCCGTCACGGCAGACGCCGGCGTTTCCGGAGGCAGTGCGGAAAACGAAACGGCACAAAGCGCGCCGCGCACGGACTTTTCGGAAACGGCGTATTTTAACCCCATGGTGCCGCTGCAAAACGGCAAAGGGAGCCTTACCTTTACCATGCCTGAAAGCCTGACCGCATGGAACCTGGTGGCGTTTGCGCTGACGCGCGACGCAAATTTCGGTGCTTATACGGCGCAGACCGTCACACAGAAAGACATTATGGTACGCCTGTCGCTGCCGCGCTTCTGGCGCGAGGGTGACGTCAGCACGATTGTGGCGCAGGTCACCAATTTAACGGATAAAAAACGCTCCGCCGAAGTAACCCTTGACCTGATGCAGGACGGCCAAAACGCCGCGGCAAAATTCGGCATAGAAAAAACGGCGCAAAGCGTGTCCGTCCCCGCGGGCGGCACGGCAGAAGTCACCTGGGCCGTTACCGTACCGCAGGGCGTGGGCATTTTAAATGTCACCGCCACGGTGCGCGCCGCGCAGGACAGCGACGCCGAAAGCCGCCAGCTGCCCCTGCTGCCCGCCAAAGAACGCCTGGCAGAAAGCGTTACGGCGGCATTGGATATCGGCACGCAAACCCTGAAGCTGGACAATCTGCTGACACCCGACGCCACGCGTGAAGTTTCTTCCGTTACCCTGCGGGTGGATCCGGGGCTGTTGCTGTCGGTGTTTAATGCCATGCCGCAGCTGTTAAAGCCGCGCCATGAGGATGCTTTGAGCGTGGCCGACCGCTATGTGCCGCTGTCAGTGGTTAACGGTTTTTATAAGACGTATCCGCTGTTGCAAAACGCAGTGGCGGACCTGCCCAAACGCGACAGCCAAACCCCTTCGTGGAATGAACAGGATCCGGCGCGGCTGATGCTGCTGTCGCAAACGCCGTGGCTGCAGGACTCCCTGGGCGGGGCAACCCGCGAAGAGTTCCTGACGGATTTGTTTAATCCTTCCGCTGTGGAAAAAGCCCGTGCCAAAGCCGAAAAAGACCTGGCCAAATACCAGACGGCTTCCGGCGGATACAGCTGGATGCCCGGCGGTGCGCCCAGCGAATTTATCACCCTGCGCCTGCTTTCCGCATATGCGGAGGCGCTGCGCTACGGCGGCCAAATCCCGCAGGCCGCGGCCAAAAAAGCTTTGGCCTGGCTGGCCCCGCGCATTGAAAAAAGCCTGAAAGAATCCGCCGGCTCCGCTTCCACCGTGGCGCAGGCGCTGTACGCCGCGCATGTGTTTACGGCTTTCCCGCAGGACTGGAAAGAAATTAAAGAAGCCCCCGTGCAAAACTGGCTGGATTACGCCGACCAACACGCCCGGTATATGACGCCGCTGGGGCAAACATACGCCGCCGCGGCCTATTACCGCCTGGGCAAAAATACCAAGGCGCAGAATTATCTGGACGTGGTGCTTTCACAAATGCGCACGGACCCAGTGACGGGCTCTTATTTCGCACCCGAAGCGCAAAGCTGGCTGTGGTACAACGACACCCTGGCTACGCAAACGGCTACGCTGCGCACGCTGCTGGAAGTACGCCCCGAATCGGACAAAGCGCAGGGACTGGTCAAATGGCTGCTGTTTAACCGCAAAGCCCAGGCCTGGGATTCTTCCGCCGCTACGGCAGACGCGGTGTACGCCCTGCTGGATTATATGAAACGCAACGGTCTGCTGGACGACCCCGCCGAATATACCCTGCAATGGGGCGACAAAAAGGAAACCCTGCACTTTGAACCGCTGGACTGGAGCCAGCAGCTGGCCTGGACGCAGCAGGGTCAAAACGTGGAGGACAAATATTATACGGCTTCCGTGACCAAACGCGGCGGTCTGACGGGCTTTGTCACGCTGGACGCGGTCTATACTACGGCCAATGCCCTGCCTTCCTCCGAAGGCGTACTCAATGTAACGCGCCAGTATCTGCTCAAATATACGGAAAACGGCACGGAAAAAGTACGCCCTCTGCAGGAAGGGGAAGCCCTGCCCGTGGGCAGCGAGGTGGAAGTGCGCCTGACGCTGACGGCTTCGTCCGCCTTTGATTTCGTGGTACTGACCGACCCCAAACCCGCCGGTTTTGAAAGCACGGAACTGTTAAGCGGCTGGAGCAGCGACGTGCTCAGCTTCTACCGAGAAAACCGCGACGCGGCCACCAACTTCTTCTTTGACCGCGTGCCCGCCGGCACCTATACGCTGCGCTACACCCTGCGCCCCACACTGGGCGGCGATTATCACGCCCTGCCCGCGCAAGTGCAGTCCATGTACGCGCCGGAATTCTCGGCGCATACGGGTGCAGACCGGCTGACCGTACAAGCCTTGGAAAAGTAAAATATACATACCCTTGGCATCAAAAAACCCCCGCTCCAAAGAGCGGGGGTTTTTATCGTTTATATTCCGTTATGCGGTAACGCGTATGTTTTTCCACTTGCCCAACAGGAAACGCCACAGCATAAACACCGCCGTCAGTCCAGCGTAAAAAGTAAGCCAGCTCCACACCGCAAACACGCTGCCATGCAACTTATACACGATCAGCCATGTGCCCGGTATCAGCAGCAGCCACGCACAACCCAGCATAACCAGCATATAGTATTTGGTGTCGCCCGCGCCGCGTATGGTTTCGCCGAAGATTAAATACGTCGCGTCAAACAGCACAAAAATACTGACCAGCTTCATCAGCGGATAGGTTTTGGCCGTAATGGCCGCCGCATCGGCAGACGAGGCCGGAATAAACAGCCCCACAAACAGCGGCGCGGCAAAAAAGAAGGCCAGCGCCACCGCACCGGCATAAGTGTAGCCGATAACGCAGGCGTTTTTAAGTACGCGCACGCTTAAATCGGGCCGGTTGAGACCCTGGTACTTGCTGACCAGGATTTGTATGCCCACGCCCAGCCCCAGCAACACCATAAACACCACCGGCTGCATAGACATGACCACATTGCTGGCCTGCAGGGAAATCACGTCAATGTTCCCCACCATAAACGTAAAAAGCGTAAAGGATACCGTATCCATCAAAAACCCAAATCCGTTCGGTACGCCAAAGCGCAGCATGCGCGAAAAGACGGGTTTGTAAAATCCGGCCAGGCGCGCCACTTTAAAGCGTTTGCGCACGCGTCCGCCGAAAATCAGCCCCGCAAACACCAGCGTCATAGATACCGATCCCATTACCGTGGCCCAGGCCGCGCCGGCTATACCCATTTCGGGGAAACCGAGCTTTCCAAAAATCATGACATAATCCAAAACGATATTGACGATATTTCCGCATACCGCCACATACATGGGTATTTTGGTTTTGCCCCGTCCGCTGAAAAAGCTGGCCAGGGCATTATTGATAACGGCAAAACCGCCGAATAAATTTAAAATGCCGAAGTATTTCAGTTCCAGCGGCGTAACGGCCGGGCCGTGGTCAAACCAGCGTATCAGCGCACCGCCCAGCGGCGTAAGCGAGGCCAGCAAACAGGCCGACAATACCGCCAGAAAAATCCCCTGCCACAAAGATATGGTCACGGACGCATATTTTTTCTGCGCATAAAACTGGGAAATAAACACGCTGGTATAGCTGGCCAGCCCCATAAACAGGGCCGCAAATGTCGTGGCCAGCACGCCCGCCGGCACACACGCCGCCAGCGCATCATGGCTGTACCACGCCAGAAACATACGGTCTGCAAACTGCATAACCACCTGAGCCGCCATCGTAACAATCAGCGGATAAGACAACAGCCACAACTCGGAAAGAGAGGCCTCTTTCACGGTTGCTTTTTTCACACCCATAGTGTACCACCTCCGGTAATTTACCTTCTAAATTCCGCCGCGGCAAGGGCCTGCGGCGGCACGTATTTTTTCAAAACCCCTTCCGGAGCTCAACCCCGAAATGAAGCTTTGAATACCTAAAAAAACCCGTGCCCGAAGGCACGGGGTTGAAAAGTCTAAAAAATAAAAATTTATTTTTTAACGACTTTTACGGCTTTCGGGCCTTTTTCGGATTCGACGATTTCGAATTCCACTTCCTGGCCCTCGGCTAAGGTTTTGAAACCATCGCCCTGAATTTCCTGATAGTGCACAAAGAGATCTTTAGAACCGTCTTCGGGCGTAATGAAACCATAACCTTTCTGGTCGTTAAACCACTTCACTTTTCCGTTTGCCATTTTACTTTTTACTTCCTTGTTTTAATTATTTCGGATAGCTAAGCTTAATAGCTATCTATATGTATTATAGCAAAAGTTTTGAAAAATCAAAATATTTTACGAAGAATTTTTCGCCGGATATTTTTTTGGGCTATAATGTAGGTATGCCTTTTCTGGAAGCCGTGCCCAATGTATCCGAAGGAAAAAACCCCGCCGTACTGCGCGCGCTGGAAGACCTGCTGCGCGCCGCGCCGCACGTGCGTTTTTTGGGCGCGGACGCCAATGCCGCGGCCAACCGCACGGTTTTTACCCTGGCCGGAGAGCCTGACGCCGTTGCCGGTGTTTTGTTTGATTTTATCGCGCTTTCCTGCCGCCTTATTGACATGCGCACCCAGCACGGCACGCACCCGCGCTTGGGCGCGGCGGACGTATGCCCGCTGGTGCCGCTGGAAGGGATTTCCCTGGAAGGATGCGCCCGTCTGGCGCGCGCGCTGGGCCGGCGGGTCGGCTTGGAACTGGGTGTGCCCGTGTATCTGTACGAAGCGGCGGCCGAAACGCCGCAGCGCAAAAACCTGGCCTTTATCCGCAAAGGGGAATACGAAGGCCTGCGCGAAAAACTGCGCACCCTGCCGCCGGATTTCGGACCCGCACAATG
Source organism: uncultured Elusimicrobiales bacterium (assembly GCA_944324105.1). Taxonomy (GTDB): domain Bacteria; phylum Elusimicrobiota; class Elusimicrobia; order Elusimicrobiales; family Elusimicrobiaceae; genus Avelusimicrobium. The sequence goes on along the minus strand of CALUVA010000005.1, from coordinate 471 downwards.
GACGGAAACGGCGGCCAAAAGCGGCGCCTGCGTCATCGGGGCGCGGGATGTTTTAATTGCGTTTAATATCAATTTAAACACCCAAGACCCCGCGCCGGCCAAAATCATCGCCGCCAAAATACGCGAAAGCTCCGGAGGATTAAAGGGCGTTAAGGCCATCGGCTGGTATATGGAAAATTTTTCCCGTGCGCAGGTGTCCTGCAATATTACCGATTTCCGCGCCGCGCCGCTGCACACCGTGTATGAAGCCTGCCAACAAGAAGCCGCCGCGCTGGGCTTGAAGTCCACGGGGTGCGAGCTGGTCGGCCTGGCGCCGCTGGCGGCCCTGCTGGAGGCGGGACGTCATTATGCACCGCGGGAAACGCGGGAAGACGCCTTGATTTCGGCCGCCGTGCGCGGCCTGCATTTAACGGAAGTAAAACCGTTTGACCCGCGGGAGCAAATTTTGGAATACAAAGCGGGTTTTCGGAA
>CALUVA010000004.1 GCA_944324105.1 uncultured Elusimicrobiales bacterium | reverse complement strand
ATGGCCGTGTGGCTGGTTTTGCCGCCTAAATCCGTGCAGAAGCCGATGATTTGGTTTTCCTGCAGGTTAATGGTGTCCGACGGGAACAAATCATGCGCAATCAGCACCGAAGGACGGCGTATGGAGTGCCAGAACTGGCCTTTATCGCCCTGCAAATTGCCGACCATGCGTTTACCCACGTCAAAGATGTCGTTGCGGCGTTCTTTAAAAAATTTGTCTTCTATTTTGTCAAAAGAGGCCGCCAGTTCCCGTAAGGTATGGAAAATGGCCGCCTGTGCGGACATATGTTCGTTTTTAATTTTGGAGATGGCCGCGTCTTTAAGCATGGGGTCCTGCAAAATCATTTTATGCATGGACATCAGACTGGCGTATTCCCCGCCCAGCGTCTGGCGCAGTTTCTTTTCGCTTTCATCCAGATCGGAAAGGGTTTTTTCCAGCGCGCGGTTAAATTTGGCTATTTCCGCCTTAACTTCCGTGACGTCCACATATTGGTTGGTCACGGCAAAATCCGCCGTGGGCAATAAAACGGCGGGACCGATGGACACCCCAGGGCTGGCGGCAACGCCTTTGATAACGAACATTTAATACTCCTCGTTAAAATTGTCGGTAAACAGGCGCGTAATGGCCGAGCAGGCTTCTTTTTCGTCTTTCCCGTCAAAACAGAGCTTGAGTGTAGAGCCGTATTCGGCGGCCAGCATCATAACGCCCATGATGCTTTTGGCGTTGATTTCCACCCGGTCTTTGGCGATTTTGATGTCGCAGTCAAAATTCGCGGCCGTCTGCGCGACCATAGCGGCCGGGCGGGCATGCAGCCCCAGGCGGTTGGTAATTTTGATTTCTTGCGTAATCACAGTAAAAAGTCCCCTTTACAATAAACACACAATATTAAAAATTATTACGGCCGTTATGTATAAATAAACGTTGGGGATGCGCAACCGGCGCGTAACAAATGAAATCATAATGAAAAATAATACCAATACGGCACGCGCAATAAAATTAATATCTACGCGCACACCCTCAAAGAAGCGGTATACCCCAAACAGAATAAGTCCCACAGCAAAGAAAATACCAATGCGTTTGGCGTTGTAGATGGTCCGGTTCCAGTCAAAGCGAGTCAGTCCGAAACAAGATTTATCATCACACCGGTAACCGAGCTCAAGCCCTTCCCAGCGTACGAACAACGCCACCGCATTATACACGCAAAACGCAGCTGCTCCAGCGGTGAAGGCATATGGCGGAGTAACGGGAGTTATGGTAAACTCCAGAAAGTCTACACCGAGCAACATCCAAATGAATATGGCCAGTAAAAGAGTTAACGGTTTGAGAGCTCCCCAGAAAAGGCGGTCTCCTATGGATGCAGCGGTGATAGACAGGCCTCTGCGGGTGCCGGCCCATTCTGCCACTTGTTCTTTATAATCTGCCACCGACTGGGTTTTTGCAATATTCTCTTCCAGCCGGGCCATAGCTCCGAAGCAGAAGGACGCCATGACGGGATGGGTGTTAAAAGCATCCAAATAGCGGTTAAGCACTGTGGGCAACGCTTCGGGATCGTTGTGGTACAGCCTGCGCAGAAAAGGCAGCATTACCAATGCAAAGCCCAAATTCTGGTATTTGACATAATTCCAGCCGGCCTGCAGAAAAAAGGAACGGAAAAACATGTTTACGCGCAACCAAAAAGACATGTCCTCACCTCGTCTTCAGCCGGAAGACCGGAATCAGGGCGGCCAGCCCAATCCACGGCACGGCAATATAAGCCAGACGGAACGCAAAATGCATTCTGGGCGTGAAATACGGATACAGCATAAACATCAGCTGGGCTCCAGCCCACGCCAAAACGGAAATAAAGATAAAAGTCATTAAAAAAGACAAAAGCAATGTAGCAGTGATAATACGCGTGATGTCAGAAGGCTTTCGTCCGATGCGCTTTTCCAGAAAAACCAGCCATTTAAAACGTGTTTTGCGCAACAATGCGTCAAAGAAAGAATATAACACGGCTCCGAGTACTCCCACAAAAAAACCAAAATACAAATCTATGCCCTGAGCGTACAAAATGAGAGGAATAACACTGGCCACCACCCCGCTGGGGGGGATAATGCCGCCCAGTGGGGAAATGTCCGCAAACAACAACTCGGCAAAAATTCCTATCTGTATGCCAGCCGCCACATCTCCGGTCAGCCAACCGAAAATGGGCCCGGTAATAATGGGGCGCGAAAGAAGCGTCTGGAACGCATATGTCGTATCCAGTTCCAACAAGGCAGCCAACACACACAACAATATGAACGGCAAAGTCATGTTATAAAGTTTCTTTTACGGAAACAGACTTTGAGCTGGGTACCGCCCGCGTTTCAATATCTATTCCCAAATCAGTTAAAATACGCAGCGTCCTTTTATCCGTTGCGTCCAAAAATACGTTTTCAGCCAGCTTTTGGGCTCCTTCTTTAAAATGCATTCCGCCGATGTTTAAAGACTTGATTTGCAGGCCGTCTTCCAACAGAGGATTAAGATCCTGCAAAGAGCCCATCAGCAGAAAAATGCGTTTTTTAGATGCGCTCATATAACCGACACAGCGTGTCGGATCCATTACCGTCAGTTCGTATTCAAACGGCAAAGAAAGGCGCAACAGGTTTCTGTTTACACGGTTCTCCTGATCATGCGGACATGGAATCACGACTTCGTCAATATTCAGTTCGGGCAGCCAGGCCTGTACGATTTGTCCGTGTATCAGGCGGTCGTCTACTCGCGCAAAAATAATAGGCATATTACAGCCCCTTAATCAGCAGCTCCGTTGCGTTGATAACACCGCGTTTACCATCGGATTCTATCTTTTCCGCCAGTTCTTTGGCTGCCAGTTTTTTGCGGCTGTTCAAAGCCGTAAGCAGCATACTCAAGTTCAGGCCGGTGATTACATGGCATTGGGTGCAGTCTTTGGTGGCCGTCAGGGCGATATTAGTGGCACTGCCTCCGAAAATATCGGTCAGCACCACGGCACCGTTCTCAGCCTCTGCGAGGAGTTTGCTCAATTCTTTCGCGCCCTGCTCCACCGAGCTGGACGTGGTAACCGAAAGCGTTTTAACGCCTTCGGCGGGCTTGCCCAGAATCTGGGCTGCCGTGGCCAACATTTCCGCGGCCAGGTTGCCGTGGGTTACTAAAATGAGTTCTACCATATTATAATCCTATATCCCTGTGAAATTCTGACGCGCTGAGCCCCTGCTTGCGCAGGGTTTCGGCCAGCTGGTGCGCCATAAACACGCTGCGGTGTTTGCCGCCGGTGCAGCCGATGGCAATGGTCAGATAACTTTTTCCTTCTTTAATATACTTTGGTATTAGGTATTTAATCAAATCGGCAAAGCGGTCGGCAAATTCGCGCGACTCTTTAAAAGACAGAATATAGTCCTGCACGGGTTTGTCCAGGCCGGTTTTGTTTTTTAGGCCTTTTACATAGTAAGGATTGGGTAAAAAGCGCACATCCATAACGATATCGGCCTCTTTGGCAATACCGTTTTTAAACCCGAAAGATACCACGGAAATCTGCATTTCGCCTTCTTTTTTCAGCTCCAGCAGGGCGGAAAGTTTTTCTTTCAGTTCCCCTAGTTTTAAATCGGTGGTATCTATCACTTTGTCCGCCGCTACTTTGATAGGGGTCAGCAGGTCATGCTCATGCGCAATGGCCACGGCGAGCTTTTTGTGAATGGGGTGTTTGTGTTTTGTTTCGGAGAAGCGCCGTATCAGGCATTCTTCCGAAGCGTCCAAAAAGATGACTTTGGGGCTGAAATCGCTTTTGGTCAGGTTTTTAAGCAGGGCGGGCAGCTCTTTGAGGCGTTCGCCCTCGCGCACGTCCACGCCCAGAGCAACATTTTTAAGTTCCGGCCGCTGTTTAACGTAATCTGCAAATTGCTCAAACAGCGCCAGCGGCAGATTGTCCACACAATAAAAGCCAAAATCACCGAAAATCTTCAGCGCCTGACTTTTGCCCGCGCCACTCATACCGGTAATAATAAAAAGTTTACGCTTGGTTTGCATGGTTTTTAGCCGTCCGTTTCATGCGGTCCAGCATTTTGCGGCTGAATTCTTTGGCCGAGAAAATGCCTTGTGCTTTTAACCGCTGGTTCAACGCGGCTACTTCAATCAGCGCCGCCAGATTGCGCCCCGGGGTAACCGGCAGGCGCAGGGAGGGAACTTCCACCCCCAAAATCGCGGAAGTATTTTGCTCCACACCCAGGCGGTCAATGTTTTTGGCCGGCGGCGTAAGCACCACTTCCAGATCAATGCTCATTTCGTCCAGGGTGGAGCCCACTCCGAACAAGAGCTCCACATCTAAAATCCCCAAACCCCGCACTTCCATGTAGTGTTTGAGCATTTCAGGGCAAGAGCCCATCAGAAAACGTCCCCAGCGTTTTTGTACTTCCACCACGTCGTCCGCCACCAGAATGTGCCCGCGCTTAATCAGTTCCAGCGCGCATTCGCTTTTGCCGATGCCCGCTTCCCCGCGGATCAGTACGCCGATTCCGCTGACGTTTAACAATACGCCGTGCAAATGCGTAACAGGGGAGAGCTGTTCGTCTAAAAAGCGGGAAAATTCCGCCACAAATTCAGCAGATTCCATGTCCGTTTTTAAAACGGGTACGTCCGCTCCCAGGCAGGCCTTTTTGATAGCCGGCAGCGGATCCAAATCCGCCGCCATAATAACACACGGCACACTGCCTTTGCCCAGCATTTTGGCCACGTTGGCTTTTAAAACAGACGGTTTTTCCTTTACGCAAAAACCGTATTCGCCGCGGCCAAACACTTGTATGGCATTGGCGCGGAAATAATCCAAATGCCCGCACAGGGCAAGACCCGGGCGGTTGATGCTCGGGGTAGTGATTTGGCGGTGCACATACCGTTTGCCGCAAACCAGCTCCAGGTGAAGACGTTTCACCTGGAGCAGTTCGCTGACTGTCACGGATTTTGTAAATTCCTGCACCACAGCACCCGTATTATTTTTTCTTAACCGGTTTAATCAGCCCGTACGTGCCGTCCAGGCGTTTAAAAATCAGGTTAATTTGTTTGGAGTCTTCGTCCAGGAACATCCAAAACGAATACCCCAGGCGTTCCATTTCATAGGCCGCATCCTCGGGGTTCATCGGGGTAACTTCCACCTGTTTGATGACCGAGAATTTTACGTCGTTGGGCGGCAGTAAAATATGATCGGTAAACGTAACCAGTTCTTCCGCTGCGGCAGCTTTTTTGGCCGTGCGTTTGGATTTGGTTTTTTCTTTAGCTTTTTTCAGCTGTGCTTCAGCTTTGACGGCAGCAGCGTCTATGGCTTTGTACAAATCGGTTTCCACCGCGGTGGCGCTTACCGGGTTTTTACCCCCCGTGTGAATAATAATTTCAGCGCGCTGGTTGATTTTTTTCTCCACCGACAGCAACACCTGGGCCCATACGATATGGTCCACATAGTTTTCAATTTTGCTGACGCGGGTTTGCACAAACTGTTTGATGGCGGGCGTCAGTTTGATGTTTTTGGCGGTAACTTTAATTTCCATAACTTCCTCCGTGTAGTCTTGACGGGAAACCCGTACTCACATTTAATCATTAATTTCTCGTCAGTGTCAACGGCGGACGCAGAGGGCGGGGCCTGAAGGAAAAGGCCGCGGGCCGGTGGCGGCGCGTCGCGGACAGGGTACTGCCGGCGCGGCAACCCGCGCCGATATTTAAGTATAAGCTCCATACGGGAAAAAACAAGGCATGAATTTTATTGCTATATTGCGTGCTTTAAAATTTAATATTTTGCAGCTTACGGGGCAGGCTTTTTGGGGTTTTAAGAGAATTAGACGCTTGGCAGAAAAATAAAATGGAGGGAGATGTTCTTTATCAAGATTTTGCACATTTGTGTTTTTTGTAACAAAAGTTTTGTTTGAAATAAAACGCCCCGCTTGATGCGGGGCGTTTAAATTATTTGGCGTTGACCATTTTGGCTCTGGAGATATCGCCTTTTTTGTCCAGGAAGTACAGATATCCTTTTTCTTTCTTGATACCGGTTTTTTCCACTTTTTTGGGTTTGCCGCCTTTTTTGCCGCCGCGGGCCATCTGCACGCGCGCGACGTCGCCGTCTTTGTCAATGTAGTACAGGAATCCGTCTTCGCGTTCTACGCCGATTTTGAGTACTTTTTCTGCCATGGTAATTGTTCCTCCTTTCAGGAAACATTTTTCAGGGTTCGGATTATTTTTAAAAACGTCTGAAATGTTTGCCGTGCGCCCGGCGGCTTTGCCGCCCGCGCCGGGGTGTCCGGCACCCTTACCGAAAAAGTCTAATAAATATTCTTTTCTTTTGCAAGCATTTTTTTCCTCGGGAAAATCTTTTTTTGCCTTCGGAGCGGTTTTTTACCGTTCTTTCCCGTACGCGTAGAAGGCCCCTTTTGGCTCTATGCGGGTCCGTACGCGCGGGATAATGTATAATACAATATATATCCTTTTTTCCAAAGGGCGGTAATTTCATGTATTTAAAAGCCATAGAAATCGTCGGTTTCAAATCTTTTGCCGATAAGGTGCGCCTGGACTTTGAGCCCGGCATTACCTGCGTGGTGGGTCCCAACGGCTGCGGTAAGTCCAACGTCATAGATTCCGTGCGCTGGACCATCGGCGAAATGAGCTGGAAGGCGCTGCGCTCTGCCTCTATGGTGGATATTATTTTTAACGGCACGGCCAAACGCGCCCCGCTGAATATGGCGCAGGTCAGCATGGTGTTTGACAATTCCACGCGTAACCTGCCGCTGGATTTTAATGAAATTACCGTCAGCCGCAAAATTTTCCGCTCCGGCGAAAGCGAATACTATTTAAATAAAGTGCAGTGCCGCCTGCGCGACATACGCGATTTGTTCCTGGACACCGGCATCGGCGGCGAAGGTTATGCCATTATTGACCAGGGCGGTGTGGAAAGCGTGCTTTCCGCCACGCCGGAGCAGCGCCGTGAAATGTTTGAGGAAGTGGCCGGCGTATCCAAATACAAAGCCAAACGCGAGGAATGTATCCGCCGCCTGGAGCGCGTGGATATGGACCTGGCGCGTTTGTCGGACACGGTCACGCTGATTGCCGAACAAATTAAAAAGCTGGACGGTGAGGCGCGCAAAGCCCGCCTGTACCAGAAATACCGCGAGGAACTCAAAGAAAGCGAAATTGCCATTTCGCTCTGTTCCATTAAAGAAGCCGACGGCCTGATTGCCAAGCACGGCGCGGAGCTGGAGCCGGTGCTTTTGCGAGCCAAAGATTTGGAAAATCAAATTTCCGCACAGGAAGGCCAGACCGCGGCTATGGATTTGAATTTGACCCACAAACAAAAGGAAGTGGCGGAGTTTAACGAAAAAATCGCCGCCAGCAAATACCAGGTGGGACTGTTGGAAGGGGCTATTAAAAACTGCGACAATTTAACCGCCGAGTTTACGGCACAGCTGGCCGCATCGGGCAGCGAATCCGAACGCGGGCAGAACCGCATTAAGGAAATTGAGCCCGCCATTGCCAAACTTAAAGCCCAACAGGCGGAGTTGGAAAGCAAACTGGCTCCGCTGCAGAAACAATACAACGAAGAATTTGCCCTGTCGCAAAAACAGGAGCAGGATTTGCGCAATGCAGACGGCCAAATACAGCGCGCCAGCACGGACTTAATGCGTTTGGTGCAAAGTCAGATGGAGTGCCAAAATAAAATTTCGCTGGAGCAGGCCAATGTACAGCGCGAAAGCGAAGATTTAATCACCCTGGAAAAGAGCAGCCAGGCGTCCTCCGGCGTGGAGGGCGTGCGCCAGGCATTGGAAGAAATCCGCACGCGGCTGGCTGAAAAGCAAAACGCCGCGCAGGCGGCGCGCGCGCAAATTGTGCAGGGCGAGACGAATTTGAAAGAATTACAGCAAAAACGCACCGCCTTAAACGAACAGCTTTCCGCTTTAAAATCAGAAAAGGCCGCTCTGAACGCCAAACTGGAAATGATACGCACCCAGGGGGAAAATGACCCGTACTGGGTGGGCGTCAAAACGGCGTGCGAGGCCGGTATTGCCGGTATAAAAGGCACGCTGCGCAAAGCATTAAAATACTCGCCCGAAAACGCCACCGCGGTAGAAGAGGCTTTCGGCAAGTATTTGGACGCGGTGTTGTGTGAGCATGAAGCCGCCGCCCGCGCCGCCGTGGACAAACTTAAAGCGCACGGCAAAGCGCGCTGCAAATTTATTTTGCTGGACAAAGTGCCCGCCGCGCCCGCCGCGTCCGGCACGCTCAAGGCGCAGCTGCAATACGGGCCGGAACTGGAAAATTTGGTTTCTTTGCTGGTCGGCGGTTACAGCGCGGAAAATGACGGCGCTCTGTCGGGCGGGTTTTTCTTAAGTGCCGGTGCCGCCGGCGTTACCGCGCCGGAAGCGTACTGGGGAGAAGAAGAAACCGTCAAACAAGCCCTGGCGGAAAAGACTGCCCGGGAAGATGAAATTTCCAAAGAAATTATTGCCAATTATGATGCCTTGCAAAAAGCCGACGAGGCATTGCGCGCCCTGCGCGTAAGTGCGCAGGAAGCCGCCGTGGCGGCCGGCGCGGTGCAGGGGGAATTGTCCTCCAAAGAGCGCGAGCTCAAACAGGCCGAGGAAGCCCTGGCCAAAGCCTCTGCGCAAAAGCAGGAATTAATGCTGCGCGTGGACAGACGCAAACAAAACGTACAAAAACTGCAGGCCGATTTACAGAACATTTTAAAACAGCAGGAAGAAAATAAAGCGCAGACCGAAAACCTGAAAACGCAAAAGGCGGAACTGCAAAAACAGTCGGAGCAGAGCAAAAGCCGCTTAAACGCGCTGAACGGCGAATTGTACGAATTGAAAATCCGCAAGAACAATGTGGAAGTGGATTTGAAATCCACGGAATTTGAATACAATACCCTCCTGGCCAATGAAGGCAAACGCGCCGAAGCGGCCAAATCGGCCAGTGCGCGCCTGCAGGCCCTGGCGCAGGAAAAACTTTCCACCCAGGCCAAACTCTCCACGGAGCGCGACACGCTGGCCCAGCTGGAAACCGACGAATACAAACTGCGCGAATCGGTGGAAGCGCTGAAAAAAGAATACAATGACAAAATGTCGGCTTTAAATGCCAACAAGAAACAGCTTTCCGATTTACACATTAAACAAAATGATTTGGAAAACGCCCTGGCCAATGCGCGTCGCCAGCGTACCACGGTAGTGAACAATCTGTTTGAAAGCTGGAACATCACGCCGGAAGAAGCACAGCTGAACTTTGGCGATAAACAAGTGGATTATGAACGCGTGAAGATGATGCGCAAACGCATTGAAAATATGGGTGCGGTAAACATGACCGCGCCGGAAGAATACGACGCGCTGACGGAGCGGCATAATTTCCTCAAAACCCAAATCAATGACCTGGAGGACGCCAAGAAAGATTTGCGTTCCGCCATACATAAAATCAATATCACCACGCGCGATAATTTCAAATATACCTTTGAGCAGGTCAAAATGCACTTTAAAAACATTTACCAGACGCTTTTCCGCGGCGGCGAATGTGATTTGGTGCTGACCGACCCCGAAAACCTGCTGGAAACGGGCATTGAAATTTACGCCCAGCCCCCGGGCAAAAAACTGCTGAATATTTCATCCATGTCCGGCGGTGAAAAGACGCTGACGGCGCTGTCTTTGCTGTTTGCGTTCTTTACGCATAATCCGGCCCCGTTCTGCATTATGGACGAAGCCGACGCCGCGCTGGACGAGGCCAATGTGGAACGTTTCGTCAACCTGATCAAAGAATTTTCCAACACCACGCAGTTTATCGTGGTGACCCACAATAAACGCACCATGGAATCGGCCCGCCGCCTCTACGGTATTACCATGGAGGAAAGCGGCGTGTCCAAAGTTATGTCGGTCAACCTGGCCGACCGCGCCGACCAGGCCAAAAAAGAAGAGCTGGAAGCCCTGGCGGTAAGCTGATGATATACGGTGTATTTTCGGATATTCACGGCAACCTGGAGGCGTTTTACGCCGCCCTGCAGCGCATGAAGGACGAAGGCGCACAGAAATATATTTTCTGCGGGGATCTGATCGGCTACGGGCCGGATCCGGAAAAATGCATACAGAAATACCGCAATATGCAGGACGACGGCTTGGTAACGGGGGTGTTGGGCAACCACGATGCCATTTTTACCCATCCCGAACTGCGCGAATATTTTAACTTTGACGCCCTTAAGTCCCTGGATTGGACTGCTAAACAGCTTAATACCAAAGCCATGCGTTTTGTTTCTTTTTTGCCGGAAGTGGCACACGGAGAAGATTTTACCGTGGTACACGGTTCTCCCATGGACCCTGTAAAAGAATATTTTGCCAGTTGCCAGCAATACCGCACAGCTTATCCTTTATGGACAGGGCAGGTGCTTTTTGTGGGACATACGCATTTGTCTTTTTATATGGAGGGAGATGCCGCCGTTTGCCATGCCCATGTGGTAAGAGAGGAGGAAGAAGTGCCGTTGCAGCCTTCCTGCCGTTATGTCATTAATCCCGGCTCCGTGGGTAAACCGCGTGACAATGACGCACGGGCATCTTTTGGTCTGTGGAATACGGAGGAAAATACTTTCCGCTTTTTGCGCCAAAAGTACGATTTCGGACCGACACAGGAAAAAATGCGCGCGGCGGGCCTGCCCGGGTTTCTGGTGGACAGTCTGGCCTGGGGAATGTGAAGGATATGGCTGAGAGGATTTTTGTGCGGCGGATAAAGAGATAGTTTCTTTATCCGTTTTTTTAAGACAAAAAAGATTTGCCCGAAGGCAAATTTTTAATTATAAACGGAAAACAAAGCCTGCCTTCCGCCGAGGGCAGTGGCGCGGCAGTGCGCCGGAGGACATAAAAAACCCCGCTTTCGCGGGGTTTAAAATGGTGGACCCGACAAGGATCGAACTTGCGACCTCCTGCATGCCATGCAGGCGCTCTCCCAGCTGAGCTACGGGCCCGTCTATGTATATAGTATAACAATTTTTTTCCCGTTTGGGAAGAGTTTTCTTCTCCTGCCCATCTGGGGACGCTGTTATTATATAAAAAACAGTCCGTCCCTGGCCAATGGCAATTAAAACCGCAGGCTTCCGTTGAACTTTAAGCCCCATCCGTCTTCCTGCCCGCCTTGTGCAAAGCCTGCCAGCGCGGCGCTTAAGCCTTTGGTTTCATCCGTATATGTCAGCCCCAGCGTGAGACGGCCGGACGTGCCGCGCAAAGACAGGGCATTTAGCCTGCGCCCTTCCACCCGGCTTACTCCGCGCCCGTTAAACTCATGCAGCAGCTCCGCCCGGGCCAGCGGCATAAAATGGCCAAAAGCCAAATTTTGTGCCGCATAGGAAAGGCCGAGTGTTCCCAGAAGGCTGTCCGAACCGGTAATATAGACCGATTCGCCCAAATTATCCGTCATGGAGTCACCCCGGATGTGTGTCCAGCGCAGTTTGGCTCCGGCTGTCCAAGAGCCGCCCAAAGTATATAAAGCCCCGGCCAGCATAGAGGTAAAAGCTCCTTCGTATTCAAAAGAAGCTCCCGTTTCAGCCGAGCCGCCATAACTGGTTTGTTGCCAACCGATGCGTGCATCCGCCAGCAGCTGCAAATTCTCCGTGGCGTCCCATGCGCCAAACGCGCCGCCGGCCCAGGAGGAGGCATAACTGTCCGCCCGGACGGGGTAGGTGGTATATGTCCCATAAGCATAGCGTGTATACAAACCGCCGGTCCAGGTATCTCTGCGGCCGTATAAACCGGCCAGTGCCGTGGTGGCGCGCAGGGTAAAGCCGCTTCCGGTTTCGTGTTTGAGGTGTTCATACCCCGTTTTTAAAAAACTTCCTTTTTCCTGGTCCGTCTGTGCCGCGTCTTGGATAACCGAGTCCAGAAGTCCGTCCCCCGCATTGGCCAAGGCCAGGGCCACCAGGTTGGTTTGCGCATAACTTTCGGCCCGCTGTTGTGAAAATCCGCCGGAAAGCAGCCACGCCGTCAGTCCGCTGTCGGCTTCTGCCTGCGGAACCAGGGAGTAGGTATATACCCCGGAATTTTCCGCATGTAAAATAAAAGATGAATTAGCATCCGGCGTACGGGCCAACACGTGGCCTTGTACATCCGCTATACCCTGTACGATGACATGGGCTTCCGGCACGTCCTGGGCAAAAGTAACGGAAGTGTCCGCCCCGACAATCAGATACGGATTGTCAAAGCCGGAGAGAGATAATGCGTCGCTGCTTTGAAAATTGAGCAGCGTCAGTTGGTTCCCTGTACCAGTCCCGCCATATACGGTACCGGAAACCGTAGTTTGTCCGGACAGCGTGACGGTGTTGCCGCCGCCTTGGGCGGCAGATGCGCCGTATACGTTCCCGTTGACGGTAGTGTTGTGTAAAATCACTTCATTATTGGAAGAAATGGAGTCTGCCCCTTCCGCCAGACCTCCGTATACGTTGCCTTCTATGTTGGTGCCGGAAAGCCACACGCGGTTGCCGTTTGCCCGGGTGTAGTTCCCGCGGGCGGCACCGCCGTATACGTTCCCGGTAACGGAAGAATCATATAATTCCACATAGTTGGAGGAAGCGGAAGAAAGGGTGGTGTCCGTATCCCCGGCCGGGTTTATTTCTTCTTCCAGGGTTACCTGTCCCCCGTATATATTAGCTGTCATCATGCTGTTGGAGGCGGTTACACCGTTTCCGTCTGCTTGGAAGCCGATGGCAAATTCCTGCTGGCCTTCGGCGGTCAGGGTTTGGCGCTCGTGTTCGGCCCAGCCGCCGGCCAGGGTGGATGCGGTTACGGTAGAAGCGGCAATTTGCACGGCATTATTATTGGCCGCCCCGCTGAAATTCATGGCCCCGGCTATTTCGGCGGAACTGTTGCCCGCTTCGGCGTTTTGCAACAGGATACTATTACCTTGGGCTGTGGCCGAGGTGGTATTCCATCCCGTGGTGTTTGCATCCTGTTGAACCAGCGTATTGGACATATGAACGCCGTATATATTCCCATAGGCATTGGAATCAGTAATATTTATCTGGTTTCCAGAGGCTTGTACACTATGACTTTGTGCTCCGTAAATATTGCCGGAAACGGAAGAATTGTTTTCCAGAACGACAACATTATTGTTGGCTGTATTGTCTATTACATCGTTTCCGCTGGAATAAAAAATATTTTGTCCGAAGGAAACGCCATACAGATTATCTGCCGATGAACCGGAAAGTCGAATTGAATTCCCGTTTGTGTTAATTCCGCCGTATGCTCCTATAACATCATTTACTTCCGAATCAGTTAAAATAACGGAATTATTGTCGTTGCGCAGAGGCTGACGCACTTTGTCCTCCCAGGTAAAACCCATTCCAGCACCTCCGACAATCAGGCCGCTGACTTGGGAGTTTATTACTTCTACTGTATTTTCGTGCAGGTAGGTATCTGATAGATATGGGCCATAAGCTCCGATGAGATTATTGCCGATGGGGCGGTTATTGCCGTCCTCTTTTGAATTGCGGACTATGATGCGGTTATAGGCGGCTTCTCCGTTATGTACAACCCCTCCGTATACGGAGTACAAGGATTCTTCTGGAGTTAAATTTCCTGCGACTTGTGCCGAGTCTACGGAAACGGAGTGCGAAACATATCCTTCTTCTCCCGCTACCAGTTCGCGTTCAGCCTGATATGCAGACAGGGTTGCTTCCTCGTGTAAAGAGGCTCCCTGATTAACTTTAGAACCTGTAATTAGCACCGTATTATGGTTTGCCTGTGTGTTGCCGTATCCGCCGTATATGTTGCGGTTTACGGTGGAGGTATCGGAAACTTCTACGCTGTTTTCGTTAGCGGCCCCCGTGGTTGTTTTGCCTCCCATAATAGAGGCATTGGCCAGCGGACTGTTGTTTCCTTGTATGGTACTATTAATGACAATAAGTTTATTCCCTATAGCGTTGCCGCTGCTGGCATCTCCGGCAATGATTTCCAGAGGAGTGCCGGGGCGTGTTTCATTCTCTATAGTTTCCGTGCGTCCAGTTATGTCCTGCGCCAGTGCCGATGCCGCCAAAAACAAACAAATGGCTAAAATCTGCAGTTTCATAAAGCTCCTTTTGGGAAGGGGAATTTTTTCTTTATTATAGTATGTTTCGTAAGATAAAACAGCAAGAAAATAGAGTTATATGTCAATAGCACCTTTTGCCCGGGCAACGGTTGACGCTTCCCGGAGGAGTTATCTATACTGAAGATAAAGCCGGCCGCCGGACGGTCTGGCAGTTGGGACAGAGGGAGACTCTATGAAAAAGATTTTAGTCATGGGCGGTGCGGGATATATCGGATCGCACACGGTAAAACATCTGGTGGAAGAAGGATACAACTGTGTAGTGGCTGACAACCTGGTCTACGGACACCGGGAAGCGGTGCCGGAAAGTGTGCCGTTTGAAAAGGCGGATTTGGCGGAACCTGCTTCGTTAGAGTCTGTGTTTGCCAAATATGACTTTGAGGCGGTAATGCATTTTGCCGCGTATACTTATGTGGGAGAAAGCGTTACCGATCCACAAAAATATTATCAGAACAATGTGGCCGGGACATTAAATTTGTTGGCCGCTATGAAAAAACGCGGTGTAAATAAAATTGTTTTTTCCAGTACTTGTGCCACATACGGGGAACCGCAATATACACCTATAGATGAAAGACATCCCCAGAATCCGATAAATCCTTATGGGCGGTCCAAATTGATGATAGAACGGATTTTTGCCGATTATGCCCGTGCATACGGACTGAAATATGCGGCATTGCGTTATTTTAACGCTGCCGGCGCGGCTGCGGATGGTACGATAGGGGAGTCGCATCATCCGGAAACGCATTTAATCCCGCTGGTGCTGCAAGCCATTAAGGGAGAGAGAGAATGTATTAAAATCTTTGGAGAGGATTATCCTACGGCGGACGGGACCTGCCTTCGCGATTACATCCATGTAGAAGATTTAGCCTCTGCCCACCGGCTAGCCTTGGAAAAGCTGGATACATTCAGCGGATATGTCAATTTGGGGACGGGGGTAAAAACTTCCGTCAGGAATATTATTGCCGCGGCGGAAAAAGTAACAGGTAAAAAATGCCCCGTACAAACGGCGCCGCGCCGCGCCGGGGATCCGGCCGAGCTTTACGCCGCGGCGCACGGCCCGGCGGAAACAGTGCTGGGCTGGAAACCACGGTATATGCAGATTGAAGATATTATTGCCACGGCTTGGAAATGGGAACAAAATAAACGCTATTAAGCCTTTGGATGCTGGAGAAATTAGATGGAAAAAGTCAAAAACTTAGTGGTGGGGGCCGGCTTGTCCGGTGCTGTGATAGCGGAACGTATTGCGTCGCAGTTGCAGGAGCCGGTGTTGGTTATTGATCGGCGGGAACATATAGCCGGCAATATTTATGATTCCAAGCATTCCTCTGGGATTACCGTGCACCGCTATGGACCACATATTTTTCATACCACCCAAAAAGAAATATGGGAGTATTTAAGCACTTTTACCTCGTGGCACTACTTTTTCTCAAAGGTATATGCCTGGGTGGATAACCGTTATGTAACCGTTCCGTTTAATCTCAATAGTCTGCATCAGGTCTTTCCGCAATATTTGGCCTGCCGTTTGGAAACTAAACTGGTTGATGAATACGGATACGGCGTCCAAGTCCCTGTCATGAAACTAATGCGACAAAAAGATGCGGACTTGCAGTTTTTGGCCCATTATGTTTACGAAAAGATTTTTGAGCAATATACCCTAAAGCAATGGGGCGTTTCCCCGCGGGAAATGGACGAGGAAGTTATGGCCCGCGTACCCGTGTCGGTCAGCCGCGATGACGGTTATTTCCGTGATAAATACCAGGCTATTCCTGCACAGGGGTATACGCGTATGGTAGAAAACATGCTGCATAGTCCTTTAATTACCGTTCGGCTCAACACCCCGTTTGAAAAAATAAAAAATGAAATCCAATACCAACGTTTGTTCTATACGGGGCCGATTGATGAATTTTTTGATTATCGCTTCGGTCCGTTGCCTTACCGCAGCCTGCGCTTTGAAACGGAACAAAAAAACATGGAATATTACCAGCCCTGTGCGGTGGTGAATTATCCCAATAATTTTGATTTTACCCGCATTTGCGAACATAAATATTTTTTGAATGAAAAATCTGCTTCCACGGTAATCTCCGCCGAATTTCCGCAAGCGTTTAAACGCGGGGAAAATGAGCCGTATTATCCCGTGCATAATGCTAGTTCCGCCGCTCTGTATGAACGCTATGTGCAGGAAGCCGCAAAGCTGCCCGGCGTATATTTTTACGGTCGTTTGGGTGGGTATATTTATTGCAGCATGGAGCAGGCGGTGGCGGCGGCACTGGCTTTATTTGAAAAAATAAAATAACTTTTATATGCAAAAGCCGCCCTAAAAGGGCGGCTTTCTGTTCTTGTGAATTTAGATGTATACTTCCAGTAGTTTTGCCTGTTCGGCCTGAAGGGAAATGTCTGCGGCGCATTGGGCGGGTATCAGAACGGTTTCTCCCGTCTGCAGCGGTAATTTATATCCCTTGCACTCTAGCTCCGCCTGGCCTTTGGCGCACATATAGACAACGAAACTTTTCTGCTCCTGCAGGTTGCGCTGTACGGCTCCCTGCAGTTCCAGCACATTGACCGTAAAGAACGGGCATTGCACGGCGGTAACGGCTTGATTTAAACGCGCAATATAGTGTGTGCGGGCGTCGGACTGTACGGTAAAATCCACCGCGTCCAGGGCTAGGTCCGTATGCAGCTGGCGTTCCTTTCCGTCAGGGCCTTTGCGGTGGTAATCGTAAATACGGTACGTAATGTCAGAGGTTTGCTGCACTTCCGCTACCACCAGCCCCGCGCCGATGGCGTGGATGCGTCCGGAGGGGATAAAGAAACAATCCCCTGCCGTCACTTCATAGGAGCCCAGGCGGTCAAGAATTTCCCCGCTTTGTACCAGCTGGGGATATTCCGCTTTGTCGGTTTCTTCAGAAAAGCCGCTCATCAAACGCGCGCCTTTGTCCGCCTGAAGCACATACCACATTTCCGTTTTTCCAAAACTGTTGTGCCGCGAACGGGCCAACTCATCATTGGGGTGTACCTGAACGGACAAATCTTTGGCCGCGTCAATAAATTTAAACAGCAGGGGAAAATCGTTGCCCGTTCTGGCGCAGACTTTTTCACCCAGCAGTTCCGGCCCGAAATGTTTGCACAGAAAGTCCAAATCCTTGCCGGCCAGCGGACCGTTTTTAGCCACGGACACATTGCCTTTTACGGCGGACAGCTCCCAGGATTCCCCCGTATTTTCCGGCGCCAGGGTTTTGTGCAGATCATCACGCAGCTTATTGCCGCCCCAAATGGTTTGTTTGAAAATCGGGCGGAATTTTAAAGGATACAGATTCATTTGCTCTCCCGTTTTTTCTTGTCTATTTCGTTTAGCGCAAATGAATACGCGCCGATAGCCACCGCACGGCTGGTGCCCAGTTTGGAAAGGGCAATGCCCACTTTTTTGTCTTTGTTATAAACGGCCTGCTTGTTGCTGTGCGGAATTTTCACCAGCGTGGTGCCGCCCTGATAGAACTGTTCGGCCTGCTGCGGATCGGACAGGTCATAGGCTTTGGCCGGCGTGCGCGGCACGGTGCCGCCGTTGTCATAGCGGGCCAGGGTGCCGTTCATTTCTTTGAGCAGCGCAGGCATAAACCATTTGTGAGCAGCCGCCACTCCGCCGCCGAGCACAATAAGTCCGTCCACTACCGTGCTGACATTGGCAATTTGATTGCCCAAAATGTCGCCGAATTCTTCAAACGCGGCCCGGGCCGCTTTTTGGTCGCCTTCTTTGGTGCCTTCGGCAATTTGGCTGATGTCTTTGGGCTCCAGCGGGCTTTTGTCGCCGGACAGCAGGCGGTAACTGCGTTTAATGGCGCGTATGGCCGCGCCTTCTTCGGAGAAGGCTTCCGGATAGCGTTTGTTGCGGATAACCCAAATTTCCGCCGCTGCCCCGTTGTCTCCCATAAATAATTCGCCGTTGCGCACAATGCCGCCGCCGGTGCCGGTGCCCAGCGTAACGCCGAAAAGATTGTGGTAACGGCGCGGGCTGCCCAGCTTGGCAAAATGTTCGTTTACTTCCGGCAGGGCGCCGGCAAAGGCTTCGCCGTAAGTAAATAAATCTCCGTCATTATTGATGTAAACGGGCAGTTTAAATTTTTCCTGTAAATAGGGACCCAGCGCAATACCGCCGCGAAAGGAGGGAAAATTGGGCAGATCGCCGATGACGCCGTTGGCATAGTCGGCCGGCCCGGGAAAAGCGAAGCTGATGGCCACCGGCTTGTGCGGCACTTTTTTGATGACTTCTTCAAAGCCTCGTACAATATTGCCCAGGCATTTGTCCAAATCGTCCGCCTGGGTGGGAATGGAGATGGGTTCCACGGTCTCTTTGTTGGCGCGCATGGCGCTGAAAACCAAATTAGTGCCGCCCGCGTCCAGCGTGAGTACGGTGCGGATATCGTTGACGTAGTTTCTCATGATTCTCCCTCGGATAAAAACTTAGGTACGCCGTTACTTCATAGTAACACTTTTCCGACGCAGGGTCAACCGTATATAAAAAACCCCGCGCCGTAAGACGCGGGGTTTTCGGTGCGGATAAACTTATTTTTTGCCGCCTCTTTCAAAGCGCAGCGTATATGTAATCATATCCGTTACTTCCGCCGGTCCGAAATACTGTATGGGGCCGGGGAACAGATACGCTTCACTCATCGCCCACAAGTCGCGGCGTTTGGCAAACTGTTTGAACGGTTCACCGGTCAGTTCCACCAGCGCTTTGCGGATGACGGGTTTTTCTTTGCCTTTGCGGCGTTCAATGTTCATCATCATGGTCAAAGGCACGCCGCCGCATTCCCACTGCTGGGGTTTGCGCGTAAGTTTGCGCACGGACGACAAATAGCCGCTGCAGCCGTTTAAGGCCAGCGCGGCGGCATTGTAACCCAGCGCATAAGTATAGTTGGCGTCAAAGGTGGAGGGCACGCCGCAGCGGCCTTCATAGCCGAAGAAATGCATAATGGCGGAAAATTTGCCGTTGTATTTGCCGGCTTTTTTCATTTCAGCCAGGCGGGTGCGCAGCATTTCCACCAGTAATTTTTCGGTTTCAATGAGCGATACCTGCACATTGCCGTGCGGGTCGCGGTCCAGCATCAGCTGGGAAGCAATGCCCGCAGGCAGGGATTTCATCAGCGCAGCCAGTTTGGCCGGCAATTTGGAGATGATAAATTCTTTTTTCTCGGTGATGGAATCCATTTTGGCCAGTTCGGCTTCATGGTCGGCCAGCAGATCATTGAGGGCGGAAATCAGCGCTTTCATTTCCGGAATAAATTCAATGAGGCCTTCCGGCACCAGCACCACGCCGAAATTTTTGCCCTGTTTGGCGCGTGCAGCGATAATGCCCGCCAAGTAATCAATGATTTGTTTGAGAGTCATTTTTTTGGCCAGCACTTCTTCGCCCACCAGGGTAACATTGGGGTGGGTTTCATGCGCCACTTCCAGCGTGATGTGCGAGGCGCTGCGGCCCATCAGGCGGATAAAGTGCCAGTATTTGCGTGCGGAGTTGACGTCGCGGCAGATATTGCCCACCATTTCGGCGTAGATTTTGGTGGCCGTGTCAAAACCGAAAGAAGTTTCAATTTTGTCGTTTTTCAGGTCACCGTCAATGGTTTTCGGCACGCCGATAACGCAGATATCCGCACCCTGCTGTTTGAAATATTCCGCCAGTACGCCGGCATTGGTGTTGGAGTCATCCCCTCCGACGATAATCAGCGCGTTGACTTTGTATTTTTTTAGGGTATTCAGGGCTTTGGCCAGCTGTTCGTCTGTTTCAATTTTCGTGCGGCCGGACTGGATTAAATCAAAACCGCCGGTATTGCGGTAGCTTTCCATCAGTTTGGGGGTGATTTCTTTCCACTGGGCGTCCAAAATGCCGCTGGGCCCACCTAAAAAGCCGTACAGTTTGTTTTTCGGATTGGCTTTTTTTAGTCCGTCCAAAAGCCCCGCGATGACGTTATGTCCGCCCGGGGCCTGCCCGCCGGAGAGCACCACGGCGGCTTTGACGGTTTTCTTGCCGACGGCCGGATTGGAGCCTTTAATAAAAGTCACTTCGGGCATGCCGTAGGTGTTGGGGAACATCTTTTTGACGGTGGCCTGGTCGGCTACGCTTTGGGTGGCTTTGCCGGTTTTGACTTTGACAAAGCAGGGGCCTTTCTTTAAAATTTCGGGCAGCACGGGCTTATACAGACAGCGGTGCGCCTGCAACAAAGAACAATTCGGGTTTTTGCTGGTTTTTGTAGGCATTTTTCATCTCCTGAAGAATAGAAAATCCTATATAAATTATACCAAACTTACCGATGTCCGCACGCGTACGGGGAGGGGAAAAGGATGTTAATTCCATTCGCTTTGTTGTAATTGGCTTATGTGTTGTTGGACTTGGGACATAAAAAAACCATCCCTGCGGATGGTTTTAAATGGTGCCCAGTATAGGATTTGAACCTATGACCTTTCCCATGTCAAGGGAACGCGCTACCCCTGCGCCAACTGGGCTTAAAACGGTAAATTTGACATATATATTATACTAAAATCTGTTTGGTTTTGAAAACCGAACGGAACAATACCAGCGGCGCATTTAGGCAGAGGCTGCCTCTTTTGTGGACACACAAGAGGAGGAACGGTTGGCATTTCGCCGCATATCCAGCCGGCGGTTGCGTATCATAAGCGAAAGGTCTATTGCCACCAGCAGAAAGTCCAGCACATACAGCCAAAATACGGCGTCAAAACTGTAAAAAATTTTATGGATAATACCGCACAGATAGGCCAGGGCAATGGTGATGGTAAACAAAAAACTTTTTCCGGCGGCGGTTTTGGATACGGCGGATTTATAAATGTTAAACGGCCAGGCCAGACCGAAGCCCAGCATCATTAGTGCTTCAAAAATGCTCATTTTTCCTCTCCAAACCCCCGCTTCGGACAACCGGTGCGGGGTCTTTATTAAATTATAGCTTTTACGGGGGAGACGAAAAAAGCCGTCCGTTGCCGGACGGCTTTTTGCAGGGTATGCCGGATTACTTCAGGTTGGTTTTAAAGAAATCTTCCAGCTTGTCAAACGGAATGCGGTCCGTGCGGTCATACAGGTCTATGTGCTCGGCATCTTTGACGACATAGATTTCTTTGGGCTCTTTGGCTGCGGCGTAGGCCTCCTCGCTGAAGAATTTGGAATGCGCGCGGTCCCCGATGATAAACAGAATGGGACGCGGGGATATTTCATCAATGTAATCCAATGCTTTAAAATTGAGCATGGAAGCGTCGCTGGTGGTGGTAAAACCGCCGCGCGCTTGCGGGTGATGCCCGCGCGGAACGGCGTAGAAACGGAACCATTCCGCGTCCGGTTCCGGCAGTTCTTGCTGTACTTTATCTGATTCTTCTTTTGTCAGCGGTTTTTCCGGAAAAGAAGGAATGTATTGCGGATAACCCTTTTCGGCGTCAATCCAGCGCTGGGCGGCCAGTTTTTCTTTGGCTTTTTGCAGTTCTTCTTTGCTCATGCGTTTGTGAAAAGAAGTCATGTCATACATGGAGGCGGTGGCCACGGCTTTAATGCGCACATCCACTTGTGCGGCAGACAGCGCAAACCCGCCCGAACCGCAAATGCCGATAACACCTATTTTATTGCGGTCCACGAATTTAAGCAGGCCCAGGTAATCTACTCCGGCACTGAAACTTTCGGCAAACATGTCCGCCGAAGACACATGGCGCGGCTCTCCGCCGGACTCGCCCATAAACGGCTGGTCAAAAGTCAGCACCACAAATCCGCGCCGTGCCAGTTCTCCCGCATACACGCAGGGACCCTGTTCTTTGACGCCGCCGTAAGGCGCGCCTACGATAATGGCGGGATATTTGGCGTTTTTATCCATATTTTTGGCAGTGTACAAATCTCCCGCCAGCGTAATACCGTAGCGGTTTTTAAAAGAGACATGTTCTCTTTGTATGTCAGGATTTAACGGTTGTATGTAATGTCTGGTTTCCATAATTTCTTCCTTTATTTGACCCTTAGGGGCACAGCCGGCTGCCGCAATAGCCGCGGCAAACAGCAGAAATAAGATTTTTTTCATAACTCCTCCTTCCACACTTATTATAAAGTATGAAGTTCGCTCTAGGTCAAGAGGAAAAAGGGAAAAACAGCGTTATTCAAAATGCCAGGCGTCGTTGCCCAGGGTGTTTTCAATATGTTCCAGCAGGGCGCGGTGAATCATGATGGATTTGTCCGTGCGGATGCGGTGCAGCTTGGAGGGGTCGGCTTTGGACGGCACTTCCAAATATACTTTGGTAATGCCTTTGGCCGCGTCCAGCTGCATTTTCAGTTTCTGTAAATTGCTTTGGGAATAATCGGGGGTCAGGCGGATAGTGAGTTTTTTGGCCACATTGCCTATCAGTTCGGTCACGTTGCCTACATCTTGTAAATTGATTTCCACCCGGGCGCTTTCGTCATCTACGCGCACATCGCCGGAGAAGAATAAAATGGCATTGGGGGACACTTTGTGCCCGATACTTTCCCAGGTGCGGGCAAAAGCATTAATGCCGATAGATCCCGTGCAGTCCTCTATAACAAACTGCGCCCATTCTTTTTTCTGTTTGTTTTGGCGTTTTTTCAGACGCGTCACAATACCGATGACGTTTAAACGGCCGGAGGCCTTCCCGTCCAAAATATCTTTGATAGCCACGCAGTTTAGCTGCCCCAGGTAATCCTGATAACGCGCAATGGGGTGCCCGCTGAAATACAGTCCCATCACTTCTTTTTCATAGCCCAGCAGTTCGTTCTGCGTCAGCGGGGTGACCGGCTTGTCTTCCTGTTTCTTTTTAAAACTCATGACGGAGGAAAAATCGTCCCCGAACAGGCTGGCGGCGCAGCTTTCTTTTTCTTTGGCTATCATATGTGCCGTGTCCACGGCTTCGTCCAGCTGGCTTAACAGGATGGCGCGCGTCTCTTTGGGGTCTTTGTCCGGCGTCAGGCAGTCCATCGCGCCGGCTTTGATTAAGCTTTCAAGAGTTTTCTTGTTGGCCTGAGACAGGTCAATGCGCGCACAGAGGTCTTCCAAGGACTCAAACGGTTTCTTTTTGGCTTCCTGCGCGATAGAAATGCAGCCTTCCGTACCGGCGTTTTTGACCGCTTCCAGCGCATAGCGGATATATTCTTTGCCATCTTTTTCTTCCACGGCAAATTCCGGCTGGCTTTTGTTGATGTCCGGCGGCAGAATTTCAAAGCCCATTTTCTTGGCTTCTTCCAAATAGGTGGCGATTTTGTTTTCTTTGTCATCGGCGCCGATGGCATTGTGCCCGATTTCGTTGGTCAGCGCCGCACACATAAATTCAATGGGATAATTGGCCTTCAAATAAGCCGTTTGGTAAGACACCAGGGCATAGGCGTACGAGTGGGATTTGTTAAAACCGTATCCGGCAAAGGCCTTCATTTGCTCATAAATGTGCGTAGCCGTCTTTTCCGAAATTTTGTGCGCTTTGGCCCCTTCCACAAATTTTTTGCCGAATTTTTCCATGACGTCCAGCTTCTTTTTACCCATGGCTTTGCGCAGCGTATCGGCTTCGCCCGGGGTAAACCCGCCGAGCTTTTTGGAAATTTCCATGATTTGCTCCTGATACACCATACATCCGTAGGTGTCCTTGAGCACTTCTTCCAGAAGCGGGGTTTCGTAGGTAATTTTTTCCTGGCCGTTTTTACGCCGCACAAACATATCCATCATGCCCGACTCCATGGGCCCCGGGCGGTGGAGCGCCACCAGGGCGGATACGTCGCCGAATTGCGTGGGCTGCAGTTTTTTAATCAGGTCGCGCATGCCGCCGCTTTCCAGCTGGAAAATGCCCAGCGTCTGGCAGGCGCACAGTAAATCATAGGTTTTCTTATCGTCTAAAGGAATTTCGTTAATGTCAAAATCGGGGTTATGGCGCTGGCGGATGAGTTTTTCGGCATTGTCAATAACCGTCAGGGTGCGCAGGCCTAAAAAGTCCATTTTCAGCAGTCCCAGATTAGAGCACGGCTCCCCTTCAAACTGCGTGGTAATGGCGTCGCGCGCCCCGCGCGCCAGCGGCACATAGTGCGAAACGGCCTCTTTGGTAATCAGTACGCCTGCGGCGTGAATGCCGGTGTGGCGTTTGAGGCCTTCAATTTTGCGCGCCATATCAAAGAGGCGTTTGGATGTTAGGTTGTTGGCCACTTCATTTTTAAGTTCCTGGATATTTTCCAATGCGGCATCCAGCGTGATTTTCGGGTCATTGGGAATCATCTTGGCCACGCGGTTGGTCTCGCTGACGCTGATGCCCATCACGCGCGCCACGTCGCGCACGGCCAGTTTGGCCTTCATGGTGCCGAAAGTGATAATCTGCGCCACTTTGTCGGCGCCGTATTTGTGACGCACATAGTCAATGACGCGTTCGCGCCCCGTATCGGACATATCAATATCCAGGTCGGGCATGCTGATGCGGTCCGGGTTTAAGAAACGTTCAAACAGCAACTTGCTTTTAATGGGGTCCACGCGCGTAATGTCCAGGCTGTAGGCCACAATACTGCCCGCGCCGCTGCCGCGGCCCGGCCCTATGGGAATACCATTTTGGCGCGCCCAGTGGATAAAGTCCTGCACAATCAGAAAATAGCAGTCAAACCCCATTTTAATAATGACGTCAAATTCATATTCCAGCTGTTTAATGTATTCCGGCGGTACATTGCCGTGCATTTTTTTGTTTAGGCCTTCGCGGCACAAGGCTTTGAAGTATTCGGCGGAATTGGGATATTGCGGGGGAATGTCAAAGTTGGGCAGGATAAACCCGTGTTTGGGAAACTCCAAATTGCATTTTTCGGCAATTTCCAGCGTGGCGGTCAAAGATTCCGGCGTGTGCGCAAACAGCTCATACATTTCTTCGGGCGATTTGAAATACAGTTCATGCGTCGTCATTTTCATGCGGCGCGGGTCGTCGAGCGTCTTGCCGGTGGAAATGCAGAGGTTGACGTCGTGTGCCTCCCAGTCTTCTTTTTTCTCGTAGTGGCAGTCATTGGTGGCCACGACGGGCAGGCCCAGCTTTTTGGCCGCTTCCTTTAAAATGGGCAGTGCCTGCTGCTCTTCGCGTATGCCGTGGTCCATCAGCTCAATGTAATAATTGCCCGGGCCCATAATGTCGGCATATTCGCGGGCAATGGCGCAGACCTGCTCAAAACTGCCGTTTAAGGCGTATTGGGAAAGAAAGCCTTTTAAACAGCCGGACAGGGCAATCAGCCCGTCTGAATATTTGGCCAAAAGTTCTTTGTCTATGCGCGGGTGATAGTAAAACCCGTCCACCCAGGCCAGGGAATTAAGCTGCATAAGATTCAAATATCCCTGGTGGTTTTTGGCCAGCAAAGTCAGGTGTCCGGTGCGGGATTTGTCTTTGTCGGTATATTTGCCTTCGGTAATATAGGCCTCACAGCCTACAATAGGCTTTAAACCTGCCGCGCGGGCCGAATCATAAAAATCCAGCGCGCCGTATAGGTTGCCGTGGTCGGTCAGTGCCATGGCTTTTATGCCGCTTTCGGCCAGCCCCCGCAGAAAGCGCGAAGGCTTGTGATTCTCGGAAATGCGCAGCATGCCGTCCAGAAGGGAATATTCCGAATGATTGTGTAAATGTACAAATTCTTTTGTCATAATGCTGCGCGGGAACAAATTTTATAAGATAGTGATATGTCACATTATAGTAAATTAAAAGAAACGAAGGTTTCGTCCAAAACCCTATACAAAGGAATAGTAGGATTCAATAAAGACGTCGTGCGCCTGATCAACGGGCGGGAAACCACGCGCGTCTATTTGGCCCATCAG
The DNA here is from genome assembly GCA_944324105.1 of uncultured Elusimicrobiales bacterium. Taxonomy (GTDB): domain Bacteria; phylum Elusimicrobiota; class Elusimicrobia; order Elusimicrobiales; family Elusimicrobiaceae; genus Avelusimicrobium. The sequence continues at coordinate 11,148 of CALUVA010000004.1, read as the reverse complement.
GGGGCCAGTGCTATTTTGCCGCTGACGGAGGACGGGCAGGTATATCTGGTGCAGCAATACCGCTATCCCATAGGGCGGACCACCTGGGAGTTGCCCGCCGGCAAGCGGGAGACATATCAGACCCCGCTTTCCTGCGCCAAGGCGGAGCTGGCCCAAGAAACCGGCCTGCACGCGGCCAAATGGAAAAAATTAGCTGTATTTAATCCCAGCAATGCGTTTTCCACGGAGTACCTGCATATTTATCTGGCCACCGGCTTAAAACGCGGTCAGGACTGCCCGGATGAGGATGAATTTTTAAATGTTAAAAAGTTCCCGCTGGAAAAGCTGTATACCATGATTAAAAGCGGCAAAATACAGGATGCAAAAACAATTATTGCCCTGTTGTTGTACCGTTCGTTTTATGAAGGCCGCCGCGGCTTATAAGCGGAAGGCGCGAGGGATTATTGATACCGGTCCGACTTTTTGCCGCCGTAGTAGCGGTAGCCTAAATCCCGTTTGATAAGTTCTTCAGCCAGGTTTTGCCCTTGCCCGTTGGTAACGGCGCAGAGCAGGCGGAAATATTTATCGCGCGAGCAGTCCGTCAGCGAAACGGGGCCGCTTTGCAAAAATTCTTTGGTAAAAGCCTTGGCCTTCTGGGCCAGGGCTTTTTCGCGCTTGGTTTTGCCTTTGATTTCGGGGCAGTCCACCCCCAGCACGCGCACGGGCACTTTTTCGCAATACACGGCCAGCGAGCAGTTCAGATTGATTTTAAATGTGTCCCCGTCGTATACGGAGGCGACGGATACGTCGCGCAACGCTGCAGCGTCGGGCAGGGCGGCGGTATCAGTGACGGGTTTGCCCGTTTGCTGTATGACGGCCAGCGCTGCCGCGGCCAGCACGGCGGCCCAGAATTTGGCCTGTTTTTTGGTGTATTTCCTTCTGCGCCGTGCCATATTAATATCCCTGCGGTACCAGCAGGCGCAAGGCTTTGGGCAGGAGTGAAATTTTCAGTTCGTTTTGCGTTACTTTGGGCTCGCCGTCCAGGTGGTACACAATTTCACCGTCATAGTTAATGACCGCTTCGGCAGTGCGTTGTGTGCGTGTGACTTCCACGGGGCGGAATGTTTTGCTGAAGAAAGTCGGCGCGGCCAGCGCCAGCTTGAATTTGCTGACCGGCAACACTTCCACCATGTCAAACAGCCCGTCGCTTAAATTGGCGCGCGGGGCAATTTTGAAATTGCTGCCGTATTGCGTGCCGTTGGCAAACACCAGTGTCAGCGGGGTTAAGATTTCATCCTTGCCGTTATAGCGCACGCGCAGGGTTTTGGGTTGATAAGTAAATACGGCCTTGGCGCCCAGTTTGAAATACGGCCATTTGCCGCGCGCGCCGTGTTTGCCGTGCTCGGCAAACTGCCGCGCGATTTCGGCCTCTATGCCCACGCCGGCCAAATTGAAAAAATATTCGCCGTTGGCCTGCCCTACGTCGCAGGCGACGGGCACGGCCTTTTGCAGGGCGGTCCAGGCTTCTTCATACAAAAGCGGCATGCCCAGCTCCCGCGCCAGCCCGTTACCGGAGCCTTTGGGCACAATGCCCAGGGCCGTTTGCGTGCCGACCAACGCTTTGGCCGTTTCGTTAATGGTGCCGTCTCCGCCGGCCACAATGACGCGTTCATATCCGTCTTTAACGGCCTGCGCGGCCAGCTCCGTGGCGTGGCCCGCATGTTTAGTAAACGCGCCCTGTGCGTCCGGAAAGTTAATCAGTGCGGCGCGTTCCAAAGCGGCGTTTTCCATGCGCCGCGCGCCGCTGACGGGGTTAATAATAATAAAAGTTTTCATAATTTTTTGATTTCGTTTGCTTTGTTTAACGCGTCTTCGCGTTTCAGTAAGAGTAAAGTTTCGCAGAGGCGTTCGGTTTTAACCAGGTTGTTGCCGATGCCCGCCACTTTGCTCCCGACGGCAGCCAGGAACAGCATAAACAGCGCAAACAGTACAAAATTCAAAGTCTGATTGATTACATCCGCCTGCATTTCCACCCGGCCGTATTGCGTATTTATAGCCAGGGGTTTGAGCTGCAATACCTGCACTACGGGCTTTTTGTTTACAAAGGTTTGATACATTCCCGTAAAGGCAAAGAATACAAGCCCCAAGCCGATTACCAACAATAAATAACCGATAATCTTGTTATGCATAAAAAAATTATAACAAAAAGTGCAAAATGTCCCGCAGTTTTTCCGCTTTATAATAACGCGGGGACTGCGGCTCCGGCATGCATTCGTGCTTCCAGATAATGGGATAGGGCACATATACGGCATAGGCGCCTGCTTCCAGCGGGGCCAGCACGTCTGATTTTAACGAATTGCCCACCATGACAAATTCCTGCGCCTTGGCCCCCAGCCGCTGCAGCAGGCGGGCATAATCCTGCGGGCGTTTGTCGCTCATAATTTCCGTGTGCGCAAAATATCCTGCCAGGCCGGACTTGGCTATTTTGCGCTGCTGGTCCAGCAGGTCACCTTTGGTAGCCAGCACCAGTGTGTATTTTTCTTTAAGCGTGCGGAGCACTTCGGGCACGTCCGGCAGCAGTTCCACGGGGCGTGCCAGCAGTCGTTTGACGATGTCTATAATCTGCTGTACCTGCCGGCCCGTGATTTTCCCGTCCGAAATGCGCACGGCTGTTTCTATTAAAGACAGGGCAAACCCTTTGGCGCCGTAGCCGAACAGCTCCAGGTTTTGCATTTCGGTTTTGAAAAGTTCGTCTGCGGTTTTTTCATGCGGGAGCCAGTCCATCATTAAATGGCAGAAGGCGTGCTCCGCCTCACGGAAATAATTTTCATTGACCCAAAGGGTGTCGTCGGCGTCAAAAGCGACGAATTTGATGTTGTTTTTCATATACAGCCCTGCCTAGAAGCTATTTGATATAATTTATTATATATATCCCCGCGCGCGTCCGTAAAGCGCGCTCTCACAGGAAGCTATATGAAAAGTACAGAAGTCAGAAACGGTTTTTTGCAGTTTTTTCATTCCAAAGGCCTGCCGGTGATTCCCTCCAGCTCGCTGATCCCCCATTCGGACCCCACCCTGTTGTTTACTTCGGCGGGCATGGTGCAGTTTAAGGCCAATTTTATGGGTATAGACAAAAGCCTTAAAAACGCCGCCACCTGCCAGAAATGCGTGCGCACCACCGACATTGACAGCGTGGGTTTTACCGAGCGCCACCTGACTTTTTTTGAGATGCTGGGCAATTTCTCTTTCGGCGATTATTTTAAGAATGAGGCCATCGCCTGGGCCTGGGAATACCTGACGGGCGTGCTGGGCATTTCGCCGGACAAATTGTATGTAAGCATTTACAAAGGCGGCATCGCCCCGCGCGACGAAGAAGCCTACAACGCCTGGCTGAAATATGTGCCCAAAGAGCGTATTTTTGAGCTGGGCGAAGCGGACAACTTTTGGACCATGGGCCCCACCGGCCCCTGCGGCCCGTGCAGCGAAATTTATTATGACTTTGGCGACAAAGGCTGCAAAAACCCGCACTGTGACATTACCTGCGACTGCGGGCGCTTTGTGGAAATCTGGAACATCGTGTTTGAAAGCTACAACCGCCAGGAAGACGGCTCCCTGCAGCCGCTGCCGCAGAATAATATAGACACCGGCATGGGGCTGGAGCGCCTGTGCATGGTCATGCAGAACAAACAAAATATTTTTGAAACGGATTTGTTCACCCCGCTGACCGACGCGGCCAAAAAAGCCCTGCACATAGAAGGCAAAACCCCGCTGGAAATTTCCGCCCTGCGCATTATTGCCGACCATGTGCGCAGTTCTTCCTTCCTGATTGCGGAAGGCATTTTGCCCTCCAACGAAGGCCGCGGATATATTCTGCGCCGTTTGATCCGCCGCGCGGCGCGCTACGCCAAGCTGATGGGCGGCAAAGAGCCGTTTTTGTACACGCTGGCCAAAAAAGTGGGAGAGATTTTTGAAGGGCTGTACCCCGAGATTGACCAAAATTTAAAACATATTGAAGACGTGCTGAAGGCCGAAGAAACGCTTTTCTTAAAGACCCTGCAGACCGGAGAAGAAAAACTGGCTGAACTGCTGGCCAGAAAAGGCAAGACCCTGTCCGGCAAGGACGCGTTTTACCTGCACGAAACGTTCGGCTTCCCGCTGGAGCTGACGCGGGAAATTGCGGCCGCCAAAGGCATCAAAGTAGACGAAGAAGGCTATGAAAAGGCCAAAGAAGAAGCCTCCGCCAAAAGCCGCAGCTACGCCGATGAATTTTCCAAAGAAAAAGTCAAAATCCTGCAGGGACTGGAGCAGGCATATCCCGCCACGGTGTTTACGGGATATGACACGCTGGAGCAAAACGCCCGCGTGCTGGCGTTGCTGAACACGGAATTTGAAGAAGTCAAAACGCTGCCCGGCGAGGGATACGCCGTGTTTGACAAAACCTCTTTTTACGCCGAATCCGGCGGCCAGGTGGGCGATACGGGGCGGGTGCTCAAAGACGGCCAAACCATAGCCCGCGTACTGGACGTGCAGAAGCCCATCGGCAAGATTTTCCTGCATAAAGTGGACGGGACGCTGACGGCGGGGGACGAGGTGCTGCTGCAGGTTAATTCGGAGGCCCGCCGCCGCGCCGCAGCCAACCACAGCGCCATTCACGTCATCAATGCGGCCCTGCGCCAAGTGTTTGGTGACGGAGTGCATCAGAGCGGCTCTTATGTGTCGCCGCAGCGGCTGCGCTTTGACTATACGCTGTCCAAAACCCCGATGGCGGAAGAATGGAAAAAAGTGTGGGCCATTGTGCAGCAGGCCATTGACGCGGCTTTGCCCGTGGCCTGCCAGGAACGCCCTTTAAAAGACGCGGCCAAGCTCGGTGCGGTTACCCTGCTGGGTGAAACATATGCCGACCCCGCGCGTTTTGTGCTCATGGGCGGAAGTTTTGAAGAGCCGGAGAAAAAATACAGCCTGGAACTTTGCGCCGGTACGCATGTGTCCAATACGGCGCAGATTATTACCGTGGTACCTATTAAAGAAGGCTCTTTGTCCGCCGGCGTGCGGCGCATAGAGGCCGTAGCCGGCCCCGCCGCGCTGGATTATTTGAAAGGCATTAATGCGGAAATGGAAGAAATGGCCGCGCGCCTGACCGTGCCGGTGGCCGATGTGGCGCAGCGTTTGCATGCGCTGATGGATGAGCTGCGCGAGGTCAAAAAACGCTATACGGAGTTTAGGGAAAAAACCCTGGCCGCGGGCGGGCTGTCGCAGGTAACGTTTACCATGCAGAACGGTGCCACGCTGGTTATGCAAAATGCCGAAGGCGCCCAGCCGCGCGAACTGCGCGCCATTGCCGATACGGTCAGCCAAAAATATGACAAAGCGGTGGTTATTGTGACGACGGACCGCGAAGGCAAACGCTCCTTTGTGGTTAAAACGGTCGGCCAGTTGCCCAATACCAATGCGCTGGAAATAGCCAAAAGAATTGCGGCGGATTTGAACGGCCGCGCCGGCGGCCGGCCGGACTTTGCCCAGGGCGGCGGCGAAGCCAAAAAGCCCTGGCAGGAGTTTATGTCGTCTTTAAAAGAAACGATGTAAAACCCGTCTTTACAGCCACCCCCCGAGCCGGACAAGGCTCGGGGGTTTTTGTTTGTCTGTGGGGCCTAATACGGCATAGGCCCAAAATTTATTTAAATTAGGTCCAATGGCCCTCGTGAAAGTGGTGTGTAAATTTATACTTTATATTAAGATATTACACGGTAAGGAGTTTTGTCATGAGAAAAATTATTTTTATCAGTATGTTTGCTTTGCTGGCAGTTTCTGCCGTACAGGCGCAGACCTATTCCTACGGTTATGCCGGCCCCGAAGGGAAAAAGATGGCCTTGGGGGAAATGTTGGGAGAGGTTCTGACTAAAAAATCCGCGGAGCGGGCCCGCCTTATCCGTGACGAAGCCAAACGAAATGCACTGTTGCAATCCCATAAAGCCCAGCAATCGCTGCGGGCTTTGGAAAAGGCATATCCGGAACATATTACGCTGATTATGGAAGTGGCACGGGACCATTACTCATTGGTGCGGTTTGCTGCAAGAGAGAAGAAGGGCGGGGAGGGGTTTTATCATTTGCTGGCCCTGAAAATGGAGTTTTTGTATCATGGATTTGAGCAATTGCGCAAGGCGGATAAAGAAGTCGCTGCCCAGGCGGAAAAAATGATTAACCATTCTTACTGGCTGGAGTCAGAACAGGTTGCGGTAACGTTATCTGAAGCCCAAAAAGAAGTCTCCCGGGTTTTTACGGTCAAACTTCCAAAAGGGGAAAAATACCGCGGTTTTCATTTTAAAGGACAAAAATGGTTTCAGACCATGAGATAAGTTTTTGACGGTATGTCTATAACAGAAACCCCGCGAAAAGCGGGGTTTCTGTTTGTCGGTAAGGCAACGGATGTGTTTTTTGTTGTTTTGTAAGGGATGTGTCCGCTTTAGAGATGGAGTTGAATAAAAAACCGTCCCGAAGGGACGGTTTTAAACTTTGGTAGGGATAGGATTCGAACCTATGTAGGGCGTAGCCCGACGGTTTTACAGACCGTTGCTTTTGACCACTCAGCCACCCTACCGAACAAAACGGGTTAAAAACGCTGCGGGGAGCGCCCGCAGCCGTGGTCTTTATTTCAGACATACATATTATAACAAAAATAAAGTTCCGTGTCATGTGTGTTTTTAGCGGGGCCTGTTCCAGCATTTTGTGCACCATGGGCACAGAGTAAAACACAGGCGCCAGCCTAATTTGAAAGGGTCAAACAGGGAAAGTCCCTTCCTTTGTGTCCCGTCGGCAGACGGTCCGGGCGCCCGCGCTTGGGGCTTTGGAGCGGAATAAAGATTAAAAGGCGGTCAGGGCCGCTTTAAAATTGATAAAATACCGTTATGCAAAACAGTTACAACACCCCTTTGATGAAGCAGTATTACGATATCAAGAATCAGTACCCGGGGATTATTTTATTTTTCCGTTTGGGCGATTTTTACGAAATGTTTGACGAGCAGGCGCGCGAGGTCAGCGCCATTTTGGGCCTGACGCTGACGCAGCGTCACGGTATTCCCATGTGCGGTATTCCGTTTCACGCCGCGGCCTCCTATATAGGGCGTTTGCTCAAAGCGGGTAAAAAAATAGGCATTTGCGAGCAAATCAGCACGTCTGCCGATACCAAAAGCAAGCTTTTTGAACGCAAAGTGATCCGCGTCATTACGCCCGGCACCGTCATGGAAGACGATATGCTGGACGCCAACCAGTCCAATTTCTTGGTGTGCCTGCGCGCGCAGGGCAAGGGCTGGGGAATAGCTTGTGTGGACGTGTCTACGGGGCAGTTTTGGGTCAGCCAAAATTTGGACGACCCCAACTTTACCAATTTGGCCGCCGCGCTGGCCGCCGTCAATCCGGCGGAAATCGTGGGGGACGCGCAAACCCTGCAGTTACTGCAAAATAAAGTGGTACTGCCCGCCCGCCTGCCGCTGACGGAAGTGCCCGTTTTTGAAGGGGAGCTGGCTCCGCTGCCCGCCTGGCCCGTGGCGGCTATGTGGCGCGGCAAAGAGTTGGCGCTGTCCTGCGCGTTGCAAGTGCTGGCGTATGTCGCTTCCACGGAGCCCGGAGTAAAAGACACGCTGGTGCCCTCTTATACCGAGCTTTCCGATTCTTTGCAAATAGACGAAAACGCCGTCAGCTCGCTGGAGCTGGTCAAAAGCCAGGAAGGCGGCCGTGCCGGCAGTCTGTGGGCTTTGCTGGACCATACCAAAACTTCTTTCGGCAGCCGCAAATTAAAAGAATGGATTTTGCACCCGTCCCTGTCCGCAGAGGAAATCCGCCGCCGGCAGGACTGTGTGGAAGGCCTAATGAAAAACCAGGAAGCGCTGGCTTCTTTGGCGGCCATTTTGCAGAATATTTCCGATGTGGAGCGCATTATGACGCGTGTGGCGGCGGGCAACGCTTCCCCGCGGGATTTGGGAGGGCTTCGGCAGTCGCTGTTAAATGCAGACCCGCTGCGGCGCTGGCTGGAAAAATACGGTTCCTCCGTTGCGCCGCATATCAAAGAACGTTTTGACGCGGTGTATCCGGCCGCGCAGGAAATGTCCAAGCTGCTCTATGAAGCCATAAACGAAGAGCCGCCCCTGCGCATTGCCGACGGAAATATCATCCGCGAAGGCTACAACGCCGAGCTGGACGAACTGCGCTCCCTGCGCAGCGGCAGCGGCAAAGCGCTGGAAGAGCTGTGCCAGCGGGAGCGCGAACGCACCGGCATTCCCAATATGAAGGCCGGATACAATTCCATTTACGGGTATTATTTGGAAGTGACCAAAAGCCACAGCGCCAAAGTGCCGTACAATTATACCCGCAAGCAGACGCTGACCAATGCCGAGCGGTATATTACTGAAGAGCTTAAAGAACTGGAAAACAAAATTTTAAACGCCGAAAGCCGCATTTTGCGCTTGGAAAGCTCTTTGTTTGACGCGGTGCGCAAAACGCTGGCGGGGCAAATTGCCGCGCTGAAAGAATTTGCACAGGCCGCGGCGGAGCTGGACGTGTACCTGTCTTTGGCGCTGGCTGCCATGAAATACGGTTATGTTCGTCCGAGCGTCAACGACGGGACGGGCCTGTCTTATAAAGGCGGCCGCCACCCGATAGTGGAATCCCTGCTGCCGGCGGGCTCTTTCGTGCCCAACGATTTGGACATGGACGGCGTGAACACGCAGCTGATGCTTATTACCGGCCCGAATATGGGCGGTAAGAGCGTATATTTAAAGCAAACCGCGCTGATTGTGATCATGGCGCAAATGGGTTCTTTCGTACCCGCGCAGGAAGCCATCGTGGGCGTGGTGGACAAAATTATGACGCGCATCGGCGCGCATGACGCACTGCAGCGCGGCAACTCCACCTTTATGGTGGAAATGAACGAAACGGCGCACATTTTGGCCTCGCAAACGCCGCGCAGCCTGATTTTGCTGGACGAAGTGGGCCGCGGCACTTCCACCTTTGACGGCATTTCCATCGCTTGGGCTATTGTAGAATATCTGTATAAGCCCAAAGGCGGGGCCAAGGTGCTTTTTGCCACGCATTATTTTGAGCTGGTGGATTTGGAAAACAAATATCCCAGCGTCAAAAATTTCCATGTGGAGGCCAAAGAGTATAAAGATTCTTTCGGCCAAAGCAAGCTGGCGTTTTTGTACCGCATTTTGCCCGGCGCGGCGGACCAGTCCTACGGCATACACGTGGCCGAAATAGCGGGCCTGCCTGCGGCGGTGACGGTGCGCGCGCGCAAGGTGCTCAAAGATTTGGAAGCCAAAAAAGGGGCCAAAATTTCCGCGCGTGAAAAAGACCCGGTCAAAGATTTGTTTTCCGCTCCTATTGTGCAGGAAATCAAGCTGACCGATCCGGACAAGCTGACCCCCATGGGCGCGCTGCAATTAATTGCGGAGTGGAAAAAACGGGTGGACGATGAATAGAATACACGTTTTGGACGAAAAGACGGCGGGCCAAATCGCCGCGGGCGAAGTCATAGAACGCCCCGCGGGCGTGCTCAAGGAACTGCTGGAAAACGCCATAGACGCCGGCGCGCGCCATATCCGCGTGGATATAGAAGGCGGCGGGCGCGAGCTGATACGCATTAACGATGACGGCTGCGGCATGACGCCGGAGGATCTGGCCGCCAGCGTGCTGCGTCACGCCACCAGCAAAATTACCCGTTTTGAAGATTTAAACCAGCTGCGCACGTTCGGCTTTCGCGGGGAGGCCCTGTATTCCGTGGCGGCCGTGTCCAAAATGACGCTGACCAGCTGCACCGAAGGCGGCGAAGGCAGCCGGCTGGAGGTGCACGGCGGCAAAGTGCTGGCCCAGAGCCCCGCCCCCGCCATACGCGGTACGACGGTAGAAATACGGGATTTGTTTTATAATGTGCCGGCGCGGCTGAAATTTTTAAAAAGCGCTTCTTATGAGCGCGCCTGCTTGCTGAAAGTGGCGGAAGAAAGCGCGCTGGCCAATTTGGCGGTAAGCTATACCGTGGTCAGTTCCGGCCGCGAAGTATACCGCCTGCCCGCGCAGGAAGGGGACGAAAAAGACGCCGTGCTGGCGCGCGCCAAAGAGATTTTGGGGCCGGAAGCCGGCGGCGCGCTGGTGAGCCGGTTTTTTGAGGAGTTGGGCCTGAAAATTTTTATCACGCCGCCGGATAAACTGGTGGCTACGCGGGATTTGCAGTTTATATTTGTCAACCGCCGCCCCGTGGACAGCAAAACCGTCCAGCAGGCCGTGTACAAAGCCTATCAGAATGTGCGCCCCAAAGACCGCCACCCCGCTTTTATCATTTATATGGATTTGGATCCCGCTTCTTTTGACGTAAACATTCACCCGCAGAAGCGCGATATCCGTTTTGCCGATGAGCACGCCATGTTCTGCGCGGTCATGAAAGCCGTGTCCGACACCGTGTTCGGCTCGGCCACGCCCGTGCAAATGCAGGTGTCCGCTCCCGTGCAGGACCAAGCCTCCGTGCACGCGCAGCCGGCTCCGGCGGAAACAGTCATTTCCTCCCCGCTGCCGCAGATAACGCCCGCGCCGGCGGCTTCGGCGGGTTTGTTTGAAAGCGTCCCGGGGGAGGCCGTCAGCCTGCCGCGCACTCCGCAAACAGATTTTGCGCCTAAAACCGATTTTTCCGTGCGCGAAACGGAAGAGCCCGTGGAATACCGCGCCGCCTCCGCACCCGCCGGTGCTCTGCAGCAGCCGCAGGCCCCCACCCCGGAATCGGAGCCGCAGCCGGACGCGCCTGCCTGGTGGCACGGGCCGTATCATTATTTGGGCCAGCTGGAAAAAACCTATTTGGTATTTGAAAACCCGGACGGGCTGATTTTGATTGACCAGCACGCTGCGCAGGAACGCGTGTTGTTTGAGCATTATTTGGACGCGTTTGAAAAGCATAAAGTGGCCGTGCAGGATTTAATTTTCCCCATTCATGTGGACGTTACTCCCAGCAATGCCGAAAGCCTGATGAGCTGGGCCCCGTGGCTGAAAGAAGCGGGCTTTGATTTGACGCGCTTTTCCCCGCGCACGGTGCTGGTCAATACGGTGCCGTCCATGTTGCGTTTTAAAGAGGACGACATGAAGGCTTTTGTTACTTCTCTGTCCCAAATCGTGGGCGACCCCGACAAATCCAGC
>CALUVA010000003.1 GCA_944324105.1 uncultured Elusimicrobiales bacterium | reverse complement strand
ATATCGGCACAGCTGAAAGCCGTCATAGACCGCTTTTACGCCATCAACGGCAGCCTGCATTCCCCCCGAAAAGCCGTGCTGCTGATGACATACGCGGATACTTCTTCCAAAGAAGCACAGCCTATTTTGTCCCATTATCATACTTTGCTGGATTATTTGGGTTGGACGGATGCAGGCACGGTGGTCGCGTCCGGCGTCTGGCCGGAAGGCGCGGTAAAGCACATGCCGTTTGCACACCAGGCGTATGAGCTGGGGAAAAACCTGTAGGAACAAAGAGAAGGATATGAAATACACCAAGCTGGGAAACTCCGATTTAAATGTATCGCGTATTTGCATGGGGTGCATGGGCTTTGGCAATGCCGCCACGGGCCAGCATTCCTGGACGTTGGACGAAGAACATTCCCGCGAAATTATCCGCCGCGGGCTGGAGCTGGGAGTGAACTTTTTTGACACCGCCATCGGCTACCAAAGCGGCACCAGCGAACAGTATGTGGGCCGCGCCGTGCGGGACTTTGCCCAACGCCGGGACGTCGTGCTGGCTACCAAATTCCTGCCGCGCACGCAGGAGGAAATAGAAGCCGGCGTAACGGGACAGCAACATATAGAAAAAATGCTGCACAAAAGCCTGCAAAACCTCGGTACGGATTATGTGGATTTATATATTTACCACATGTGGGACTGGCAAACCCCCATTTATGATATTTTGGACGGACTGAACAGAATGGTACAAGCCGGAAAAGCGCGCTATATCGGTATTTCCAACTGTTTTGCCTGGCAGTTGGCCAAGGCAAATGTGCTGGCCGAAAAAGAGGGCTTTGCCAAATTTGTATCCGTACAGGGGCACTACAATTTAATTTTCCGCGAAGAAGAGCGGGAAATGGTGCCCCTGTGCCAGGAAGACAACATTGCGCTGACGCCTTACAGCGCGCTGGCCAGCGGCCGCCTCAGCCGCCACCCCGGGGAAACCTCCAAACGCCTGGAAGAAGACAGCTACGCCAAATTCAAATATGACGCCACCAAAGAACAGGACGGAGTGATTATCCGCCGCGTGGAAGAAACAGCCCAAAAGCGCGGGGTCAGCATGACGGAAGTGGCGCTGGCCTGGCTGCTGGGCAAGGTTACCGCACCCGTCGTGGGTGCCACCAAAATGCACCACATAGAGGATGCCGTAAAGGCGGTGGACTTACAACTGACACCGCAGGAGAGCGCTTATCTGGAAGAGCCCTACCGCCCCCATCCGCTGGCGGGCGTCATGGCGCAGAACAAACCGTCCACGGCCAAAGAAAAACACGTTTGGTCCGTCGGCAGTCAGAAAATCTGAAGTTGGGACACAGAAACAAAAAAGGCTCCGTTGTTAAACGGAGCCTTTTAAATGGAGCGGGCGAAGGGAATCGAACCCTCGTCTCAACCTTGGCAAGGTCGTGTTCTACCATTGAACCACGCCCGCATAAATCTTTGCCGTATAAAAATTATAGCAAATTTTATTTTAAAAGTGTAGCCGCAATGTCTTTCAGGTACACATTTTCCGTCACGGCTTTGCGCACGGCGGCATTTTGTTTCAGCGCGCGCAGCGCGGGGCTGGCATTGATCAGCTTGGCCGCTTCTGCAGGGCGGTCCCGGTAATATTTGACGGATTTGCTAATAAGTAAATAAGAGAACAGGCGGCTGCCCGCCAGGGCGCTGACCAGATCTTCAGAAGCCAAAACCTGACGTACGGTTTCATCCGCAAAAAAAGCATTTATCTTCGTCTGATCCGCCGCCAGGGCCGCCAAAACAGCCGGGTCGGCCAACACAGAAGAGACATCTGAACGGTTTAAAAACCCTTCCACAACGTTTTGCTGATTAAACAAATAGCGCAGCAAATCCGGATCACTGATATTGGAAGAAACGTTAATGGTCAGTGCATACGGAGCTTCACCAATAATTCTATAGCGCTGCGGCGTCATGGCGCGATAATTATAACGGCTGATGACTGGCAGAGTGGTACCCAGCTCCGGCACGATAACATTGCGATCCTGACCTTCGGACACCTGTACGTATCGACGGCCGGCAGAAGGGTCATAATTTGCATCAACGACCAATCCCTGCAAAACGGACGGATCCAATGAAGACGGAATATTATCCGCACGTTTTTTAGCCACCACAATAAATAAAAGGGTTACCAGCAGCAAGGCCAATACGGCACCGGCTGCCAAAGCCGTATTGCGTTCGGTTTTGGTTTTAGGGGCAGATTCTCCCGGCTTTTCTTCTTTTTGCGCGGTATTCTTTCGCAGCTTTTTAGGGTTGCGCAAAATAGACATCAGTCTTTCCGTATCCATACCGATATTGTAACAAATAAACTCTGCATTCGCGCAAGGGCGGCGGCGCGGCGCGCGCCGGATTTGCTATAGTAAATATATGAAATCACATACAGAATACTTAACTCTCTGCACGGACAGACGTTACGACATCGTCAACATTACCCCACAGGTGGAAGCCGCATTGGAAAAAAGCGGCATCCGCGAAGGACTGTGTCTGGTCAATTCCATGCATATTACCTCTTCGGTTTTTATCAATGACAACGAACGCGGTCTGCACGCCGATTTTTTGAAATGGGCGGAAAAACTGGCCCCGTACGGCGTGGATAAATATCAGCATAATTTAACGGGGGAAGATAACGGCGACGCCCATTTAAAGCGTACGCTGTTGGGCCGCGAAGTGGTGGTGGCCGTAACGGACGGACGGCTGGACTTTGGCCCGTGGGAAACCATTTTCTACGGGGAATTTGACGGCCAGCGAAACAAACGTGTTTTAATTAAAATTATCGGGGAATAACTATGAAAAAAACCATCTTTTACCATGACACGGACTGCGGCAACGTGGTCTATTACGCCAATTATTTAAAATTTTTTGAAGAGGCCCGCACCCTATATATGGCCGAAAAAGGCTTCTCTGTGCCGGCCTTGATGCAAAAAGGCCTGTATTTCGTGGTGGCGCGCCAGGAAGTGGAATACAAATTTCCAGTGCGCTATGCAGATGTCATAGACGTCAGTACCAAAGTGCTGGAAATTTCAGACATTAAAATCGTGTTTGAAAACATCATCACCAACCAAAACGGCCGCCTGTGCACCAAAGGCAAAACTACGCTGGTATGCGTGGACAAAAACGGCATGCCCACCTCTATGGGCGCAGACGTAAAACAAGCCATGACGCTTTAAACGTACCGGGGGTTTGCACTCCCGGGCCCCGCTTGCCCGCAAGGCGCGGCTTTCCCCCGCAGCCGTTTTTAAAAAAACACATAAAACCGCCTCCAGACAAGGCGGTTTTTTATATAATAACGGTTTAAATAAAACTTGGGAGGAATGTATGCAGCCACGCAGCTCACAGGAACAGGAAACCATCAAACAAATTTTAGACTTGACCAGACGTAATAATATTCAAATCATCAAACTGTGGTTTGTGGATATTTTGGGCAACCTAAAGTCCCTCTCCCTGTCCCACCGCGAATTTGAATACGCCATGAACGAAGGCATGGGGTTTGACGGTTCTTCGGTGGAAGGGTTTGCGCGCATTTATGAATCGGACCTGGTGGCCCTGCCGGATTTGGATACGTTCCAAATGTTCCCCCCGGAGCTGACCGGGGCGCCCATTGCACGCTTTTTCTGTGACATCAAAACCGCGGACGGCAAGCAATTTGAAGGAGATCCGCGCTACATCCTCAAAAAGAACCTGGCCGCCATGCGCCGGGCCGGATTTGACGCGTTTATGGTCGGCCCGGAACTGGAATACTTTTATTTTAAAGACAACAAACACCCCGAAACACTGGACTGCGGCGGCTATTTTGACACCATCCCGCTGGATTCCTCTTACGCTATCCGCCGGCAAACCATGCTGATGCTGGAGAAACTGGGCATTCATGTGGAATATTCCCACCATGAGGTCGCGCCGTCCCAGCACGAAATAGACCTGCGTTATGACGAAGCCATGAAAATGGCCGACCAGGTTATTACCTACAAAACCGTCGTCAAGCAAATCGCCGCGTCCAACGGCGTATACGCTTCCTTTATGCCAAAACCTATTGCCGGTATCAACGGCAACGGCATGCATGTTCACCAGTCTTTGTTTGCCAACGGGGAAAACCAGTTCTTTGACGCCAACGACCCGCTGTATCTGTCCCAGACAGCCAAACATTACATCGCAGGTATTTTGACGCATGTAAACGAAATTTGTGCTGTTACCAACCAATGGGTCAACTCTTACAAACGCCTCGTGCCGGGATATGAAGCACCCTCTTATATTGCCTGGGGCCGCAAAAACCGCAGTGCGCTGGTGCGCATTCCGCAGGCCAAAGCTGGCAAGCCTGCCGCCACGCGCATAGAGTGCCGCTTCCCCGATCCGGCCTGTAATCCTTATCTGGCTTTTGCGGTCATGCTGGGAGCGGGCCTGGACGGCATTGCCCGGAAACTGCCCGTGCCGGCCATGACGGAAGAAAATATTTTCCATATGACGGCACAAGAGCGCGAAAAACGCGGCATCGGCACCCTGCCAGCGTATTTGTACGAAGCGGTCAATGAAACGCGCCGCTCCGGGCTGGTACGCAAAATATTGGGCGAACATACGTTTGAAAAATTTATCGCCAATAAAGACATTGAATGGGACCAGTACCGCTGCCATGTATCCAGCTATGAGCTGGAAAAATACCTCTCCGTGCTGTAATCGTGCTACGCAGCTTTGCCAAAGCCCCGCCCGCAGGCGGGGTTTTTAAAATCTGACACGCTGACTTAAATTTTGCCGCCAATACCCAATAATAAAGTAAAATATAACTACTTATGACCTTACAGGAATTTAAAGAACTTTGCGCCCAAATTGAGCGCGAATATACTGGCAAAATCGCTTCCGCCTCCGCCCTGGAGGCCGTGGAAGAACTGCGCGTA
The DNA here is from genome assembly GCA_944324105.1 of uncultured Elusimicrobiales bacterium. Taxonomy (GTDB): domain Bacteria; phylum Elusimicrobiota; class Elusimicrobia; order Elusimicrobiales; family Elusimicrobiaceae; genus Avelusimicrobium. The sequence continues at coordinate 38,908 of CALUVA010000003.1, read as the reverse complement.
GCCGCCCTAGGGCGCAAAGGCGCGCTGACCGAGCTTTTGAAAAATCTGAAAGATTTTTCCATAGAAGATAAAAAGGCCGCCGGCCCGCTGGGCAATGCGTTAAAAGCCGCGCTGACCCGCGTCCTGGAAGAAAAAACCACCGCGCTGGCCGCGCAGGAACTCAACGAACAATTAAACCGCGTGGATTTGGATTTAACCCTGCCCGCACGCCCCGTTCCCTGCGGCAAACGGCACCCGCTTTCCATTGCGCAGAAGCGCATGACGGACATTTTGTCCAAACTCGGCTTTACCTGGGCCGAAGGGCCGTGGGTGGAGGACGAAAAGCACAATTTTGACATGCTCAATATCCCCAAACACCACCCCGCGCGCGATGCGCAGGATACCTTTTTTGCCCAAACCGGCAGTCCGCTGTCCATGGTGCTGCGCACACATACGTCCAACGTACAAAGCCGCTTTATGGAAAAACACCAGCCGCCGCTGCGCATTATGGCCCCGGGCCGCGTGTTCCGCAATGACAGCCTGGACGCCACGCACAGCCCTGTTTTTCATCAGATTGAAGGGCTGTATGTGGACAAAAACGTCAGCATGGCCGATTTAAAACGCGATTTGTCCGCCTTTATGAAAGGGCTGCTGGGAGATAAGACGGAAATCCGCTTCCGTCCGTCCTTTTTCCCGTTTACCGAACCCAGCGCGGAAGTGGACGTCAAATGCGTATTCTGCGCCGGCAAGGGCTGCCACATCTGCAAGGGCAGCGGCTGGATAGAAATGCTCGGCTCGGGCGTGGTGCACCCCAATGTGCTGAAAAACTGCGGCATTGACCCCGAAAAATACAGCGGTTATGCCTTTGGCATGGGAGTGGAACGCCTGGCCATGATGATGATGAACATCAACGACATCCGCGCTTTCTACGAAAACGATTTGCGCCTGTTAAACCAATTTTAAGGAAGAAATATGAAGATATTGTACAGCTGGCTGAAAGATTTCATTGACCTGGACGATACGCCCGAAGAACTGGCGCAGAAACTGACCTCGCTGGGCATAGAAGTGGCGTCCATAGAAAAAAAAGGCGCGGACTTTGAAGGCGTAAACGTCGCGCAGATTACCCATATTGAAGACCACCCCAATTCCGACCACTTGCATTTGGTGGATTTGGATTTGGGCGGCGGCAAAACCCAGCGCGTGGTATGCGGCGCGCCGAATGTGGCCGTGGGGCAGAAAGTCCCTCTGGCCCGTGTGGGCGCGCGGCTGGGCAAAACCGTATTGGGTCCCGCCAAAATACGCGGCGTAGTCAGCGAAGGCATGATTTGCTCTTCCGACGAGCTGGGCCTGACCAGCACCCGCGCACGCGGCATTTTGGTGCTGGACGAAAACATTCCGCTGGGCACGGACGTACGCACGCTCTACGGCAAATCGGACGCTTTGTTTGATTTGGAAATTACGTCCAACCGCCCTGATTTGATGTCCCATTTGGGCGTGGCGCGCGAACTGTCGGCCCTGCTGAACAAACCCGTCAAATGGCCCTCGCCGAAAGAATACGCCGGCGAAGGAGAAAGCCTAAAAGTGGACATACGCGCCCCGCAGGGCTGCCAGCGCTATACGGGCCGCATCATACGCGGCGTAAAAAATGCGCCGTCCCCCGAACTGATACAGGAACGTCTGTCAGCCATGGGCTTAAACCCCAAAAATGCACTGGTGGACGTGACCAACTATGTGATGTTTGAACTGGGCCAGCCGCTGCACGCGTTTGACAGAAACGAAATTGACGGCGATACCATTGTAGTGCGCTGGGCCGAAAAAGGCGAAAAATTTACCCTCCTGGACGGGCGCGAACTGACGCTGGACGAAAACACGCTGATGATCGGCGACGATAAAAAGGCCACCGCGCTGGCGGGCGTCATGGGCGGGTTAAATTCCGGCATTAAAGACGACACCACGGATATTTTTATTGAGTCGGCTTATTTTGACGCGCCGACCACCAATAAAACTTCCAAAACCTATGCCGTATCTTCCGATTCTTCCCAGCGCTTTGAACGCGGCACGGATATCGGCATGACGGAGCTGGCCTTAAAACGCGCCACGGAACTGTTTGTGGCCGCCTGCGGCGGCACGCCGTCCAAAATACGCGACGTGTATCCGCAGCCGTATGAAAACCCCGTCGTCCGTTTTACCCCCGCACAGATTAACGGTATCCTGGGGGCGGATATTCCCGAAGATAAACTCAAAGACATTTTTTCGCGCCTGGCGCTGAAATTTGACGCTTCCGGCAGCGAGTGGACGTTTCAGGCGCCCACGCACCGGCGTGACCTGAACCACCGCTGGGATTTGGCTGAAGAAGCCGCACGTTTTGCGGGCTTTGACTGCATTCCGGTCGGAGAAAGCCGCGCGTTTGTACAGTTTAATGACAATCCCAAAGGCGTGGACTTGCTGGAGCTGTTCAGCGAAAAGCTGGCCGGCCTGGGCTTTTACGAATGCAAAAACATTGATTTTTTAGGCGAAAAAGAGCTCAAAGATTTCGGCTTTGACCCCAAAAACGCCGTCAAAATCAAAAACGCCATGGCCAAAGGCTGGGACTATATGCGCCCCACCCTGCTGCCCGCGCTGCTGAAAAACATCGCCTTTAACCAAAGCCGCGGCAACCGCGACCTGGCCCTGTTTGAAGCTACGCGCACGTTTACCCTGATTAAAGGCTTCCCCGCCGAAACCTACACCGTTTCCGGCACATTGTGCGGACGTCTGACCCACCGGCCCTTCTTTAAAGCCAACGGGGAAAAACCGGATTTCTATTTCTTAAAAGGCGTCATGCAAAATCTGCTGGAAGGATTTGAAGGCGTGTCTTTTGCGCCGTCCGCTTCCGCACCGGTGTATATGCACCCCAAAATGTGCATGGACGTGCTGGTCAACGGCAAAAAAGCCGGCGTGTTTGGCGCGGTGCATCCGCTGGCCCTGAAATCCTGCGATGTAAAAGAAAACGAAGTCTGGGCGTTTGAACTGGCGTTAAAGCCGCTGGAAAAAGGTTTTTCCGCCCAGCAGTTTAAACCCGCCGCGGCCGTGACGGCCTTCCCGCCGTCGCTGCGCGACCTGTCCGTCATGCTGGACAAAACCGTGCCTTACGCCGCCGTGGCGGACGTGCTGAAAAATACGCCGCTGCCAGTCGGCCTGCATTTTGATTTAATTGATTTGTACGAAGGGGACCGCCTGCCGCAGGGCAAAAAAAGCGTCACTTTTACGCTGGCTTTCTCCGCGCCGGACCGCACCTTAAAGGACGCGGAAACGGACGCGGCTTTTAACGCGCTGCTGGAAAACCTGAAAGCCAAAACGGGGGCGGAGCTGAGATAATATGCAGGAGCAACTCAAGCAGCTGGAGCTTTTGGTGTCGCAGGCCGCCGCGCGTATTCAAACGCTGGAAGGCGAAACGGCCGCGCTGCGCCAAAAACTGCGCCAACAGGAAGAAACCGTGGCGCGCCTGAAAGAGAGCGAAAGCGAACTCAAAGCCCTGCGCGAGTGGAAAAAAAGCACCGTCAGCACCCTGAAAAAACTGCAAACGCGCGTGGAGAAAGAAATTACGCGCGCACAGGAAAAAAGAAACGCTTTGCCGTAAAGGAAACCTATGGCCAAAAATACCGTCAGCGTGGAAATAAAGCGCATTCCCATAGACGTGGAAATCAAAGACCTCGGCTATGTGGAAGTGGTGGATCTGGCGTCCAAAGTGGAACGAGAAATGATGCGCCTGCAGGAAGAAGAAGGCGTGATTGACACCTTAAAGCAGGCGCTGACCGCCGCGCTGGAATTTGCCGCCGAAGCCTATTTAAAAGGCCTGGCCGAAGGCGGCAAACAAAAAGAGGACCAGGCGCGCGTGGAGCAGCTGATTAACAAACTGCAGGGCGCGCTCCATACGCCGCTTAAATAATATGGCAGACGAAAACTTTATGCCGCTGGCCGCGCGCCAGGCACCCAAAACCATAGAAGATTTTGCCGGGCAGCCGCATTTGCTGGGGCCGGGCAAAATGCTGCGCCGCCTGCTGGAAACGGATACGTTAAAATCCGCCGTTTTCTTCGGCCCCCCGGGCTGCGGCAAAACGGCCACCGCACGCTATGTGGCCAGCCGCACGCAGGCGCATGTGGTGGAGCTCAATGCCGCCGCAGCGGGTGTGGCGGATTTAAAAAAAGTGCTTGCGGAAGCCAAAGAACGCATGCGCACGCCCACGTTTGAGGAGCGGCGCACGCTGGTTATTTTGGACGAAATCCACCACTTCAACAAAACCCAGCAGGACGTACTGCTGCCCAGCGTGGAACGCGGGGACATTATTTTAATCGGCATTACCACCGAAAATCCGTATTTTTACATCAACAACGCTCTGCTGTCGCGTTTTTCCGTTTTTGAATTTAAACCGCTGGCCGATGCGGACCTGCGCAAAATCCTGGCGCGCGCGGCCCAAAAGGAAAACGTCAAACTCTCTGACGACGCCGCCCAGTATTTTATCACCCAGGCCAACGGCGACGGGCGCAAGCTGTTAAACGCGCTGGAAATCGCCGTGCTGACCACGGAGCCGGACAAAGACGGTTTTAAGCAAGTTGATTTGGCCGTGGCGCAGGAGTGTATACAAAAACGCCATTTAAATTACGATAAAAAAGGCGACGAGCATTACGATATTATTTCCGCCTTTATCAAATCCATGCGCGGCTCCGACCCCGACGCGGCGGTTTACTGGCTGGCGCGCATGCTGGAAAGCGGCGAAGACCCGCGCTTTATTGCGCGGCGCATTCTCATCTGCGCTAGCGAAGATGTGGGCCTGGCCGAGCCGGCCGCACTGATGATCGCCCAGGCCGCTTTTAAAGCCGCCGAAGTGCTGGGTATGCCCGAGGTGCGCATTCCGCTGGCCCATGCGGCCATTTACGTGGCCTGCGCGCCCAAAAGCAATTCGGCCTATCTGGCCATAGACGCCGCCTTAAAAGAAGTGCGCGAGGGAAAACTGCGCCGCGTGCCGGACCATTTGCGCTCCGGCATGAAAAATGTGGGCTATAAATACGCGCACGATTTTCCCAATCACTACGTCAAACAGCAGTATATGCCCAGCCCCGTGCAGTTCTTTCATCCGACCAACCAGGGCAAAGAAGGCCCGCTGATTGAGCGCTGGCGCAGGCTGCGCGGCGAAATCCCGCCCCAGACCCCCAACCCCAAAACGGACAAATAATTATGGAACCGGAAGCCCCGTTCAGAGGACAGGTGTTTACCGTTACCGCCATCACGCTGGCTATTAAACAGATGATGGAGGGGGTATTCCGCGGGGTATTTGTGGAAGGGGAAGTAGGCCAGCTGCGCGAGGCCGCCAGCGGGCACCTGTATTTTAATTTAAAGGACCGCGACGCCCTGTTGGCCGCCGTAATGTTTAAATGGGACGCGCGCAAAAACGGCCTGGACCTGCAGGAAGGCATGCAGGTGCGCGTATTTGGCGATTTATCCTGCTATGCCAAACAGGGCAAATACCAAATCATCGTCAAAAACGTGGAAGCCCTGCATAAAGGCAATCTGTTTTTGGAATTTGAAAAACTTAAAAAGAAACTGGAAGCCGAAGGCCTTTTCGCGCCGGAGCATAAAAGGCCGATCCCTTCCTTCCCGCAGCGCATCGGCGTGGTTACATCCCCCACCGGCGCGGCCATACGGGACATTCTGTCCGTCTTGCGCCGCCGCAGCCCCAACCTGGAAGTGGTGCTGGCCCCCGCTTTGGTACAGGGAGAGGAAGCCGCCGGACAAATCGCGCAAGCCATTGCCGATTTAAACCGCCTTAAACCCGCGCCGGACGTACTGCTGGTCGGACGCGGCGGCGGCAGTATGGAAGATTTATGGGCGTTTAATGAGGAGCCCGTCGCGCGTGCCATTTATGACAGCAAAATCCCCGTGATTTCCTGCGTGGGGCATGAAGTGGATTTTACCATTGCCGACTTTGTGGCCGATCTGCGCGCTCCCACACCATCTGCCGCAGCCGAGCTGGTGGTACAGAACGCCGAAGGCGTCAGCGCACATATCGCCCAGCTGCAAAAGCGGCTTTTCCAGGCCGTCAGTTTATTTTATGAACGCGCCAAAGCGCGCGTGGAGCTGGCGGTAAACAGCCGTATTTTTAAATATCCCGAACTGCTCACGCAGGAGAAGGAACAGCGCGTGGACGAACTGACACTAAAGCTGGAAGACGCGCTGGAAAAACAACTTTCCGCCGCCGAAAGCCGGCTGGAACTGTTGAGCCAAAAGCTGGCCGCCTTAAGCCCGTTTGCGGTGCTGGGGCGCGGTTACAGCATTACGCGCAATGCGCAGGGGCAGATTATTTCCCGAGTCGGGCAGACGAAAGAAAAAGAAATGATTTATGTACAGGTCAAAGACGGCATGATACATGCGGAGGTCAAATGAAAAACAATTTTGAAAATAAATTAAACCGCCTGGAAGAAATCGTGTCCAAGCTGGAAGAAGAACAAACGGATTTGGACGCGTCGGTAAAACTGTTTGAAGAAGGAATTGCGCTGTCCAAAGAAATGACGCAGAAATTGCAGGAAGTAAAATTTAAAGTTACCGCGTTAAAGAAAAAAGGCGCGGCCCTGCTGACCGAGCCCTTTGACGCGCCGGAAGGAAACGCAGACGAGGCCGACCATGCCGAATAAAAAACTGCGTTTGGACATGGCGCTGGTGAAGCGGGGGATTTTCCCAAGCCGCACCCGCGCGCAGGCTTCCATTATGGCGGGCGAAGTGCTGGTTAACGGCCAGGCGGATACGCGCGCCGACCGCAGTATTTTGCCGGAAGACGTCATTTCCCTAAAAGAAAAATCCTGCCCGTATGTGTCGCGCGGCGGGCTGAAGCTGGCGCACGCGCTGAAAACGTGGAATATTTCCCTCAACGACAAAATCTGCGTGGACATCGGCGTGGCGACGGGCGGATTTAGCGACTGCATGATACAGGCGGGGGCCAAAGAAGTATACGGCGTGGATGTGGGCAAAGGCCAGCTGGCCAGCGAAATGCTACGCTATAAAAATTTCCATTTTAAGCCCGAAACCAATGCCCGCTATATGACGGCGGATTTGTTTGAGCAGGCCCCGCAGTTTGCCGCGGTGGATGTGTCTTTTATTTCCTTAAAGATGATTATGGAGCCGCTTTTTAAAGTAATGGCGGCGCAAAGTGAAATCGTTTTTTTAATTAAGCCGCAGTTTGAGCTGACCCCCAAACAGGTGCCGCACGGCATTGTAAAAACCGACGAAAACCGCCAGGAGGCCATACGGCTGGTGCAGACGTTTTTTGAAGACAATTTAAAAGAAAAATACGGCGGCCAGTCCGTCGCGCTGATGGAAAGCCCCATTAAAGGCACACACGGCAACACCGAATATTTGTGGTATGTAACGCTACAAAAACCTTTATCATAATGGCAAATGATATATTAAAAACCCGTCTTTTAAGACGGGTTTTTATCAGATAGGATTGCCGCTTCCTTAAACATTGTTATGGCAAAGTCTTTTATCTCATATTCCAAAAATGCTTATGGCCTCGTTTATCGCTTCAAGTACCTTCTGGCAGGGCGCACAAAACAGCAAGGCAAACAAACAAATAAGAATATTTTATAAGCAAAATAACAGATAAACAAAAAGCGCAGAGCCGTTGCCCTGCGCTCTATCGTTAAAAACGGCAAATGTTAATTAAACCGGTTCATGGCCTTTTCCAGGCCGTCGGTCAAATATGTTTCCAATGCTTGCACGGCCTTGTCCAGCGCGCTTTCCAGCGCGGGGAGCTCCGTTTTGGAAAAACGGGAAAGCACAAAATTCGCCGCGTCAAAACGATCCGGCCTGGGCCCGATGCCCACGCGCAGACGCGCAATTTTATCGGTGCCGGACAGTTCAATAATATTTTTCATGCCTTTTTGTCCGCCGGCAGAGCCGGAAGGGCGCAGGCGAATGTCGCCCAAAGGCAAAGACATATCGTCAAAGCAGATAAGCTGACAGTCTGCCGGAATTTTGAAAAAGCGGGCCAAATGGCATACCATTTGACCCGACAAATTCATATAAGTCATCGGCTTGGCCAGGAAAACTTCCTTGCCGCCGACGGATACTTTGGCGTATTCCCCCAACTTCTGCCAGGGCTGGAAATCCGCGCCGTGCTGCTTGGCGAAAGCGTCCACCACCATAAACCCGGCATTGTGCCGCGTTTGCTGATACTGTGCGCCCGGATTTCCCAGTCCGGCAATAAGGATGCGCTGCAAAGTATTTCCTGCCGCGTTATTTCTTGTCCGCGGGGGCGGCGTTCTTGGTCAGATTGCCGTCTTCGTCTTTCTTGCCCTTGGTGGAAGAGCTTTCCGGTTCGGCGGGCGTTGCGGCGGCCGGAGCCGGGGTTTCTTCTTCCTTCAGGATGGTCAGGTGCACGACGGGGGCCTGCGGATCGGTCAGCAGTTCCACGCCTTCGGGCAGCTTGATGTCACCGGCCACAATACCGGTGTTGATGGTCATCGGGGTCATGTCCACTTCAATTTCATGCGGGATTTTGCTGACCAGGGCGCGAACTTCAATTTCGCGCAGAATGTGTTCCACCATGGCGCCGTAGGCTTTTTCATCCGGCGACTGGCCGACCAGCTTCACCGGTACGACCACGTCCATTTTGTCTTTGAGCGACACGCGCTGAAAGTCGGCATGAATGGGCAGATCCGTTACCACATGATACTGGATTTCTTTTACCAGTGCCTGTTCTTTGCCTTCGGGCAGGTTGATTTCCACAACGGTATTTTTACCGGCCTTGATGATTTTGTCCAAATCTTTTAGGCTGATGGTGATGCTCACGGGCTCTTTGTGTCCGCCGTAGATAACGGCCGGCACATTCTTTTCGGCCCGGATTTTGCTCAGGGTTCCTTTGACGCCTTCACCGGTTCTTACGGTGGCGGCGATGTTCAGTTCTTGCATATTACATTCACTCCTTGATTTATAAAAAACTAATTAAACATATCGCTGATGGAGCGGCCGTCATGGTTGCGCTTAATGGCATCAGCTAAAATGTAAGACACAGACAACACTTCCGTTTTCGGCCCCAAATCCCGTATGGGCAGGGTGTCAGTGATGATTAGTTTTTTGATAGATGATTTATTAATTTTGTCCACGGCATTGCGCGACAAAAGCCCGTGCGAACACGCGGCGTATATTTCCCGCGCGCCGTGCTCTTTGATTTTGGCGGCCACCGTGGTCAGCGTGCCCGCCGTATCCACGATATCGTCAAAAATAATGGCCACTTTGTCTTTTACGTCGCCGATGACGTTGTACACCACCGCCTCATTGGGTTTGGGACGGCGTTTATCTATAATGACCAGGCCTGCGTCCATGCGCGCGGCGAATTTGCGGGCGCGTTCCACGCCGCCCACATCCGGCGAAATGACCACCAGGTCTTTGCGGTCAAAATCTTTAAAATAATCCAAAAACACGCTGCGGGCGCGCAGATGATCTACGGGAATATCAAAAAACCCCTGTATCTGCCCCGCATGCAGGTCCACCGTCATAATACGGTCGGCGCCCGCTTCGGTAATCAAGTTGCTGGCCAGCTTGGCCGTAATGGGCACGCGGGCGGCGGCTTTGCGGTCGGCGCGCGCATAACCGAAATACGGAATCACCACGGTAATGCGTCCGGCGCTGGCGCGTTTAAACGCGTCCACCATAATCAGCAGTTCCATCAGGTTTTCATTGACGGGAGGGCAGGTGCTCTGCACGATGTAACAGTCATGGGCGCGGACGGATTCCAGGATTTGCACGTCAATTTCCCCGTCGGCAAACCGCTCCACGCGGATTTTGCCCAGATCCATATTCAGGTGCCCCGCTATTTTCTGCGCCAGGGCCAGGTTGGAATTGCCGGAGAAAATGCGCAAATCTCCGTTTACGGTTTTAGTCATTTTTTTTCACACCTTTGTTTTCCAGTACGACCTGGCGCGCACGCGCGACGGCCAAGGCGTCCTCCGGGACGTCTTTGGTAATCGTGGATCCCGCGCCGATTTTGCTGTACGGCTTAATTTCTACGGGTGCTACAAAATTGACATTGGAACCCACAAAGCAGTGGTCCCCTATTACAGTGCGGTGCTTTTTCTGCCCGTCATAATTGCAGGTAATGGTGCCCGCGCCGATATTAACCCCTTGTCCCATGTCCGTATCGCCGATATAGGTCAAATGGTTGACTTTGGACCCTTCGCCAATGACGGATTTCTTAATTTCACAAAAATTGCCTACTTTGGCGCCCTTTTTGAGCACGGTGCCCGGGCGCAAATGCGCATACGGGCCGACCTCGCAGCCATCCTCTATGACGCAGCCTTCTTCTATATAAGTGCCCAGTTTCAGAAACACATTATTGCCGATGACCGAATCGGTAATAAACACGCTGCCGTCCAGGCGGCAGTTTTCGCCGATTTGGGTTTTCCCTTTGAGGTAACAGCCCGGGCAAACCGTCGTGTCAGCACCAATTTGCACATCCTCATCTATATATACTTCATAGGGACGCACCAGGCGCACGCCGTTATCCATTAACCTGCGCGATATACGGGCGCGCATAATATCTTCGGCCTGCGCCAAATCCATTTGGCAGTTTACGCCTAATGCCTGCCGGTAATCGGGCAAGTTAAACACCAAAACCGTATCCTGGAAATCTTTAATGTGGGCCAGCGTATCTGTTAAATAATATTCCTGCTTCGGCCCTTGGGGCTTTAACAAAGAAAGAGCGGAAACAAGCGCCTGGGAATTAAACACATACATGCCGCCATTGACTTCATCTATTTTCCGCGTGCGGTCATCTGCGTCTGCTTCTTCCACAATCCGGTCAAAGCTGCCGTCAGCCGCACGGATAATGCGCCCGTAACCTTTGGGCTCCGGCACTGTAACGCCCAATACCAGTGCGCCGGCTTCATTGGCGTCAAATGCATCATACATTTGCTGCAGGGTTTCGGGACGGATCATCGGAGCGTCGCCGTTTAAAACCATAATGGCCTGAAATTTATTCAGCAAGGGCAACGCCGCGCGGACGGCCCCGGCGGAACCGTTGAGTTCTTTCTGCTCGGCAAACACAATGGGGGCACTTACTCCCCAGGAAGACAAATTGGCTTTGATTTCATCCATGACGCGTTGCGCTTCATGGCCAACTATCACGCAAATAGCACCCGGGTTTAAACTTTGGGCGGCGCGCAGGCTGTGCGCAATCATGGGCAGGCCGCACACACGGTGCAGCGGTTTGGGAAGGGAAGATTTCATCCGGGTGCCTTTGCCGGCGGCCAGGATGAGCACGCAAAGATTTTTTTGGGCTACCATTTTGTTTAACTCTTGCCTAAAAAGAATCTAACTTGTCTAAAACAAATTATTTGTGTATATATTATACCAAATTATACCCGTCCGCGCGGGCAAACCGGCACAATATACCTGCTCTAGGCCCAAGCATTGCTTATATACTAGCAATTTTTGGAGCCCAAAACCTACTGCATCTGCGCATAGCAGGCAGGGCCTTCGGCACGGGTAATCCGCACGCGCACCAGGCCATGCAAATCCGCGGGGGCGTTTTCTATGATGACATGCTGAAAGTTGGACGTTACGCCGCTGACCCCCTGTTTGCCGTGCTCCTCCACAAACACTTCCTGTTCCGTGCCTGCCAATGAAGAGGCAAAATCCGCGCGCAGTTTTTTGTCCAATTCCCGCAGGCGTTCGGCGCGGCGTTTTATCACATCAGAGGACAGCTGCGGCAAGGCGGCGGCTTTGGTCAGCGGGCGCGGGGAATAGCTAAATACATGCAGCCCGCAGAGTTTTTGGCTTTCAATAAAATGGTAAGACGATTTAAAATCTTCTTCCGTTTCCGTGGGGAATCCGGCGATCACGTCCGCAAAGACGGAAACACCCGCCACACGTGCGCGCAATGCGGCCACTTTGGCGGCATACTGTTCTGTGTTATAGTGGCGGTTCATTGCTTTAAGTACGCCGTCACAGCCGCTTTGCAGCGGCAAATGCAGGTAATTGCAAAAGCGGTCCGGACGGGAGGCCATGGCATCTATAACGCCGTCCGTCACGGTTTGCAGTTCTATGGAAGAAAAACGAATGCGGAAGCGGCCCTCCAGCGCGGCAATATCCGCGCACAGGGCAGCCAAATCCTTGCCGCTTTGCGGGCAGGAATAGTTGCCGATATTAATGCCCGTCAGTACAATTTCGCCAAATCCTTTTTGTGCCAGCGCGGTGATTTCTTTCAGCACGTCCGGCACGGGTTTGGAGCGTTTGACGGTGCGCGCAAAAGGCACAATGCAATAAGAGCAAAAGCAGTCGCACCCGTCCTGTATTTTAATAAACGCGCGGCTGTGCCCTTCGTGGCCGGACACCGTCCAGCAAATATCTTCCTGTCCGAAAAGTTTCTTCCCCAAATCATATTTGCCGATTATTTCCGCCTTTGGGAAAGACTGCCGAATATGCTCCGCATGCGCCGCGGCGTAACAGCCGGTCAATACCAACCGTGCGGAAGGATTGCGGCGGGAAATTTGGCGAATGAGTTTTTCCACGTCCTTATCGGCCTGGTGGGTGACGGTGCAGGTATTGAGCAGACAAAGGTCCGCCTCTTCAAAAGAAGCAGCATGTTCCCAGCCGCGGGCCGCGAACTGCTCCAAAATGGCCTGGCTTTCCACCTGATTGACGCGACAGCCGAATGTTTTTAGAAAAAATTTCATAACAGTTTGGCCGCAGCCGCTATACAGGCCGTTTCGGCGCGCAAAATGTGCGGCCCCAGCGTAACGGGCAAAATGCCGTATTGGGCGGCGACGACCACTTCCTCATCGGCCCAGCCTCCGGCGGGGCCGATATAAACGCGCAGGGCAGCAGGGCGCCCCAGTTTTTCCAGCCCCCAGGCCAGCGTACGGGTTTCTTCGGCCTCATAGGCCAGCAGGGACGGAATATCCCGCTGCGCGGCGGCGGAAACAAAATCCGCAGGTTCCTTAAGTACGGGCACATCGGCGCGGTCGCACTGTTTGCAGGCAGAGAGAATAATTTGCCGCCAGCGGTCTGCTTTTTGATCCCATTTTTTGAACAAATCGTATTCACTGCGTACCGTGCGTATGGGTAAAAAGGAATCCACGCCCAGCTGCGTGCATTTGTCCAACACGTCTTCCAGAGTATTGCGGGACGTCGGCGCGAAACAAAGCTCCAAAGACAGCGCGGATTTGCGCGAAGGCAGAGCCTCCAGCAGAACGCCGCGCACAAAATTTTTCTGCACGCGTTCTATACGTGCCGTATATTGTTTGCCTTTGCCGTCAAAAACGGTAACGACATCGCCTTCTTTATGGCGGGCAACCAGCGTCAGGTGGCGCGCTTCATCGTCCTGTACAAAAAATTCTTTTTCTTTAATATCAGCCAAATACTGGGGCATGCGTATATTTTAGTAAATTTGGCAAAAGGGAAAAAGAAGCGGCCTTTTGTAGAAAAAGAAATATCTTTTCCAAGAAAAAAGCCGCCCTTTCGGGCGGCTTTTAATTTTTCAGACCAAAAACTTAAGCCTGGGCCTGCTTGGCCACATCCACCAACTGTTTAAAAGACACGGGGTCTTTAATGGCCATTTCGGACAGCATTTTGCGGTTAAGCGTAATGCCGGCTTTGGCCAAACCGTTGATGAATTTGGAGTAGCTGATGCCGTCTTCGCGCACCGCGGCGTTGATGCGGGTAATCCACAACTGGCGGTAGGTGTGCTTTTTGTCACGGCGGTCAACATACGAATGCACCCAGGATTTGCCCAGCTGCTGGGTGGCCATGCGCAACCGGCGGGATTTGTCGCCGTAATAGCCGCTGGCGGCTTTTAATAATTTTTTCTTTCTGGCGTGTCTGGGAACGCTAAATTTGATTCTCATTTTGCTTCACCTCTTATTTGGCAACGGGCAGTTGTTTCTGCAGAATGCGACCGTTAAGGGAGTTCTTTTCAATCACTCCGGTAGCGCGCATGTCGTGTTTGCGGGAAGCAGAAACAGGCGTAAGCAAATGTTTTCTGCCGGCTTTGCGGTGGGTATATTTACCCTTTGCGGTCACGCGGAAGCGTTTTTTGGCACCGCTGTGGTTTTTCATTTTAGGCATTTGTTTGTCCTCTTGTATAATTTCACGCCGTCAGGCGCGCCCTCCCCTACGCAAACCGTGCGCGGGCAGGTGTTTTATTAAGAAAAAGAAATCAGGCTTTCGGCACAAACGTCATGGACATGCGGTTGCCCTGCTGCTGCAGGCCGCCGTCCACATTGGCCAAAGGCTCCAGGCGTTTGGCCGCGTCTTTGAGCATTTGCTCGCCGATGTCTTTGTGCTGGTTTTCACGCCCGTGAAACACCACCACCAAACGCACCATGTCTTTCTTTTTCAGAAATCCTTCTATTTGTCTGAGTTTGACGTCCAAGTCATGCGGGGCGATGCGGGATTTAATGCGCAGCTCCTTCATCGTCACCTTGGTTTGTTTCTTCTTGGCGTCTTTGCTTTTTTTGCTCTGTTCAAAAACATACTTGTTGTAATCAAGTATTTTGCAAACAGGCGGCTGGGCGGTCGGTGAAATTTCCACCAGGTCCAGCTCTTGTTCTCTGGCCATCGCCACGGCCTGCGCGGTAGGCAGTACGCCCACCATGGTACCGTCGGAATTAATGACCCTCACTTCCGGCGCGCGGATATTGCCGTTGCGGTTATATAAATCTTTCTTGTAAACTCTTCTGTTATCAAATCTGGCCATTTATATTTTCTTTGCAAAAAAAATCGTCCTTTTTAGGACACTTCTATTATACAAACTTGCCGCGAAAGGTGTCAATTTGCAACGGGCGGATTGGGCGCCGTATACAACAGGAGATCTTTCTCATACAGCCGCCAGCCCTGCGGCAAGCGTTCCAGGCGGTAGTTTTCTGTCGTCCAATACGGCCCTTCCGGCGTAAAGGAACGGGTTAAAATTACGGGTTCCGCCTCCGGCAAAAACAGCTCCGCTTCCGCACCGCTTTCGGACAATACGGCAAAAGCACTCAAGACCGCCCCGCCGGACGGGGGCTGCACGGGATTTAAACGCACCCCTTCTTCCCACAGGCGGGCGCAGCGGCCCAAAACGGAAACATAGGTATATCCGGCCGAAGCAATACAGCCGTGCCCGTCTTTATCCGCGCCCACCAGAGAAGAATCTTTCCCTCCTGAAGAAGCGCAAGCCGCACAGCACAGACACAGCACCCCGATAAGTAATTGTTTTTTCATATGCTTATTATAACAAAAAGCCCCGCCGCAAAAGGGCGGGGCTGACGGAAACGGTTTTGATTAGTCGTCGTAATCGTAATCAAAATGCTGGCGGATATTGCCCTCTTTGCCGTGGCGGTTGATCGTATCGGGATAGCCCTTGTACACGATCGTAGCGCGTTTGGACGCGTCGGCATTGAGGGTCTGCACGGCCTGCACTTTCATGCGGGCGGAGTCAGACACCGTGGCGTTGACGGTGTCGGCGCGCAGGTCATCGGCTTCCAGTTCGGACGAGCCGGAGGCACGCAGATCCGCCGTCAAAGCGGTTCCTTTCAGGTCCACTTCCGCATTATTAGAAGCCGCAGCCGTCACCGTGCGGCCGGAAAAACCGCCCACGCTGGCTTCCGCACGGTCAGAGGCATTGAGCGTTACCGCGTCGCAGGTGGTTCTTTCGCTTTCAAAAGAAGCCGTATCGCGCGCATCAGCGTTCAGCGTCTGGCAGGCCAGGCTGTCAAAATCAATGCTGGCGTCGCCGGATACCTGGGCCGTAACATTGGTCGCATTAACGGAGCGGAAGGAAATTTCCCCTTCCCCGTCTGCAGACAAAGACAGATCCGTCGTGGTCAGCAGCCCCTGCACGTCCACTTCACCACTTTGGCGCACTTCCACACGCTCCAAAGACGGAGCAACGACCGTTACTTTCAGCCGGCGCTGACCCATGATGATTAAAGGATCTTTATAATGCACCGTCAGTGTTTTTCCGTCGCTTTTCACTTCAACCAGGTTGACGAGGTTGTCCGAACCGTAGATAACAGCAAACGGTTCCTTTTCAGCCCCTTGACGGAAGTCCACCTCCGCCTGTCCGCTCACGGACAAAGCGGTAAACGGCGCCAATCCAGTTACTTCCTGGGTGATGTAATTCTGGCTGGCGGTCACATACACCGGTTTGGCCTGAACGGGCCAGGCAAAAACCAGCGTCAGCGCGCAAAGCGCAAGTGCCATCTTTTTCATGTTTTTTCTCCTTAATTTACGGCCTTTAAAGGCCGGTGTTTCTTTCGGCGCCGTGTCGGACGGGAGGATACGATTTACGTTTTTTCACTTCCGTAACGATGCCCGCCTGCGCGGGCCGAAAGTAACTTATTGTAGCAAAAAGCGTATAAAAAGAACAGCATTTTTTATCAACGGAGCTTCGCTTTTCCGAACACGGTGCGCAAGACGGCACAAATATAGTAAAATAAGTTAACTTAGACGAGGTGCGGGAACAATGAGCAACCGGAGAATGGCCAGAGAATGTGCTTTGCAGTGCCTGTATTACGCCGACAGCGCCAAAATGCTGGACGGCGACAAAGTGGCCCTGTATGCCGCCGATTTTAAGCGGGAACTGGGGGAAAACTTCCCTTTCTGCCAGGAACTGGTCAACGGAACAACAAACAACCTGCCCGAAATAGACAAGCTGGTTTCCAAATATGCCAAGAACTGGACCATCGGACGCATGTCGGTGGTGGATCGCTCCATTCTGCGCATGGCCGCTTATGAGTTGGTGTTCAGCCCCGAAAGGACGCCCGTTCCGGCCGTTATAGACGAAGCCATAGAGCTGGCCAAAAAATATTCTACGGACAATTCCGGCAAATTTATCAACGGCCTTTTGGACCAGCTGAAAAAAGAACGCAAATAAAGGGGGCCTTTTATGGCCGTAAACCCCGCCGAAGAGATAGCGAAACTTCGTAAAGAAATAGAACACCACAACCATCTTTATTACGATTTGGACGATCCCGTCCTGTCCGACACCCAATACGACCAGCTGTATCAAAAACTCAAAGACCTGGAAGCGCGCTACCCGCAGTTTGCCTCGGCCGATTCCCCTACGCAAAAAGTGGGCGGCACGGCCAGCGCCATGTTTGCGCCCGTCGTGCACGGCACGCCCATGATGAGCCTGGACAATTCCTATAACGCCGCAGATGTGCGTGCCTGGCACGAACGCTGTGCCAAAATTTTGTCCACGGACTGTTTTGACATGGTGCTGGAAGCCAAAATTGACGGCGTATCCTGCTCTTTAACCTACACCGACGGCATACTGACCACCGCCGCCAGCCGCGGCGACGGTAAAACAGGCGAAGACATTACCGCCAATGTGCTTACGGTGCGAGACATTCCGCACCGCCTGGCCAGCGCGCCGGAGGGGGTGCTGGAAATACGCGGGGAAATTTATTTGGAGAAAAAGGACCTGGCCGAATTAAATGAGAAACAGGCCGCCTCCAACCAAATTATTTTTGCCAACACGCGCAATGCCGCCGCGGGATCGCTGCGTCAAAAAGATCCTTCCGTTACCGCACAGCGTCCGCTGAAGTTTTTTGCCCATTCTTTCGGTTCCGGCCGCATAGACGCCGGCAGCTTCAGCGGGTTTATTGACGACTGTCAAAAATGGGGCTTTCACGTTTCTCCCGTGCGGCTGCAAACTTCGTCTTTGGACGAAATGATTCAGTTTTACAATGACTTTGACGAAAAAAGACATCATCTTCCCTTTGATACGGACGGGCTGGTCATCAAAGTAAACGATTTTATGCAACAGCGCATTTTGGGCAACACCGCCAAAAGCCCGCGCTGGGCCATTGCATTTAAATACCCCGCCGAACAGGCCACCACGACCGTGCGCAATGTGCTGTTTTCCGTGGGACGCTCCGGCGTAATTACGCCCGTGGCGCAGGTGGAGCCGGTATCCTGTGCGGGCGTGGTCATTTCCAATGCGACCCTGCACAACTTTGACGAAATCAAACGCCTGGGCCTGCGCGTAGGGGACAAAATTATTTTGGAACGCGCGGGGGAAGTCATTCCCAAAGTCATCAAAGTAGTGGAACATTTGGGGAAAAAAGAGATTCTCCCTCCGGCCTCCTGCCCCTCTTGCGGCCGGCCCGTATATAAAGCGGAAGGGGAAGTGGGATATTACTGCGTCAATCCATCCTGCCCCGCCCAAATCAAAGGGCGCATTTTGCATTATGCCAGCCGCGGTGCCATGGACATTGACGGCATGGGCGACGCGGTGGTGGACGAACTGGTGGAACGGCAGTTTGTCAGCAATTTTTCAGATTTATACAATTTAAATTTTTTTCATCTGCTTTCTTTGGAAAACTTTAAAGAAAAGAAATCGCAAAATTTATTGGACGGGCTGGAAGCAAGCAAAAAACGCCCGCTCTCCCGCCTGCTTTTCGCGCTGGGCATTGCATTTGTCGGGGCAAAAACGGCCGAAGTGCTGGCCGACCACTTTCACACGCTGGACAATCTGATGAACGCTTCGGTGGAAGAACTGCAAACCGTGCCGGACGTGGGCGCGGCGGTATCCCAAAGCGTGTATAATTTTTTTCATGACCCTGCGGCCCACGAACAAATAGAACAGCTGCGCCAAATCGGCATTAATTTCACCCAGCCGCAGAAGCAGGTGTCTTCCCGCGCGCTGGAAGGGAAAACCGTCGTATTTACCGGCGAAATAGAAGGTATGACGCGCACCGAAGCCGAACTGCTGGCCCGCCAGCACGGGGCCAAAACCAGCGGCAGTGTGTCGGCCAAAACTTCTTTTGTAGTGGCGGCCAAAGCGGCAGGCAGCAAGCTCAAGAAAGCGCAGTCTTTGGGCGTGCAAATCATCACGCCGGAAGAATTCTTTAACTTAATACGCTAAGTGACCAAACAAAAACCCCGCTTTGAAAGCGGGGTTTTTTAATTACATAATCAACAGCGTTCCATCCACAGAACTGCATAATTTATACGTGTCCCCAAAAGACTCGTACATTTCCACTAAACTGTTGGGCGGAATTTGCACCCCCGGATGACGTAAAGCTCGGTAGCGCGCCACATAATGATACGGGACGCCTTTTTTAGGATCGGCAGTCTCTCCTCGGGGCACAAAATAGCGTTTCTCTTTGTCGGAAAGAGACAAAACATACAAACCCATATATTGACGAAGCGTTTCCTCGGAACAGCTCGTATACTGCTGCACTACATCCAGTTCTTTGCGTGAGATTTCCGTGTATCCGTTTTTTTCCAGTTCTTGGATACGGGCCGCCAGTTTTTTTAAATCATCCCGAGAAGGAGGCAGCGGTTGCCCGGGAAGAAGAAACTCTTTTCTGCCTTGAAGCGCTTCGTTATATACATAAAATCCTTCATTGGAAAGAGTGCTGTCCGCCAAAAAAACTTTTTTCCCCTGCATATCCCGCAGATCAAAAACATCTTTGACAGGTACTTTCATCTGTTGAAAAACGGCCACCGCATCCTGCCCCACAGCTTTACGCAGTGCATTGTAACCGCTGACGGTTAATACTTCCCGGGCAAAATCCGTACCTTTAAACAAGGTAACCACATAATCGGCAGGCAACGGTTTGTATTTACTTTTTAAATAAGTAATACCTCCTCTTTGCTCTGCGTCGTGAATATTTATGAATAACTCCCGGTCCCCCTCCGAAAGACGTGTTTTTTCCGGAAGGGCGGCGTATCGCTGTTTTAACGCGGACAGGACTTCTTCATCCGTAAAATATATCGGTTCCAGCGCAATCAGTTGCTGTCGCGCGCGAATATTCAGCGGTTCTACCGCCAGGGCCACCTGGTATACCTCGGCTGCTTCTTTTTTACGCCCCTGTATTTCCAAAATCAAGCCTTTGCCCACCAGGGAATTAACATAAGCTTTGTTATAATCCAACGACTGTTCATAATAAGACAATGCTTTGTCGTAATGCTGTTGTTTAAAAGCGATATCTCCCAGCATCGAATACGTATAGGAAAGATATGGAGAAGTGCGGCTCATATGCGGCAGAGCACGCAGAAAATAGTCCTGCGCCTTCGTCAGTTTTTCCTGTGTCAGAGCCACCCCTCCCAGACTGAGCAGAGTATCCACATTATCCGGGTCCAGTTTTAGACAACGTTCAAAAGTTTTACGGGCCGGCTCATAATCGCGCCGGGAGAGGGCTTTTTGTTGCTGCGACACAAACTCTTGTTTCCCTTTTTCCAGACAGGACGCCAGTGAATCTTGCGCCCCCTGCGCAGAAACAGCCAGAAAACAAAAGGCAAGATTAAGCAGCAAAATCGGTTTTATATAAGGCATATATACATTGCAGGGCTTTTTCCGCCTTGGACAGTCTGACGGGGCGGATGAATTCGAAACCCGTTTTTTCTATTTTAGCAAGATTTGTACGATAGACGGAACCCATCACACGGCAGGGCAGCGTTTTACGGGCGGGAAGCTTGCGCAAAATTTCGCCTGCACGGCGGTAGAAATCTTTGTCTTTCTGCGCCAGCTCGGCCAAAACAGCGGCCAGACGCGCGGGATTTTGGTTTTGCAATACGTCCTGGCGGCTCAGACCGTGTTTAGCCAGCAAATCTTCCGGCAGGTACACGCGGCCCAGGGCGGCGTCTTCATGCACATCACGCACAATATTGGTCAGCTGTACGGCAAAACCCAGCGCGCGGGCCAGCTCCTGCGCCTGCGGGCCTTTAATACCCAAAATATCCAGCGTGGCCAGTCCCACAATGCCCGCCACGCGCCACAAGTACCACTGAAGTTCTTCAAAATCTTTATATGCCCGTCCCTGTACGTCCGCTTCCATTCCTTCTATTAACAGCAAGAAACGGTCCTGCGTCATGCCGTACTGCGGAGCCATACGGGCTATATCTTGGCCCAGCGGGGTTTGGGCTTTGCCGTTAAAAGCCCGGAAGATTTCTTCTTTCCATAAGGCCAGCTCCGCCAGGCGGTCTTTTACGTCCGGCTCATCGGCAATGTCATCCATCAGGCGGCAAAAAGCATAATAGACGGCCAACGCTTCGCGGCGGCGTTTACATAAAAATAAAAACGCCGGCCCGAAGCTGGATTTTTTATAAGAATTTTTATCCGCGTTCATTTTTCTGCCCGTTTTTAAAAATATAAGACAGCGCCGCGCCGGTGGCCGTGGCATAAATGGAATGCTGCGGAATGATAAATTTGATTTTATACAGCCGCTCCACCTGTTTAAACAGCACATTGGCGCAGGGGACCGTGCTGAGCGTGCCGGTCACGATAACGTCTTTTATCCCGTCCTGGCGGCAGGCAAACACGGCCAGCATGCCGATGGTCTGAAACACCATATTCAACACGCCGCGCGCCAAATCCTCCGGCGTAACTCCGTCGGACATTTTGCCGAAGTTGGACGCCGTTGCGTCCGGCGTCAGCGTGGAAATATCCCCCGCGCTGATATCGGAAATATTTAAATCCACTTTTTTCAAATCGCCTTTGTGGGCCATTTCCACCACGGTTTCAAAAGAACGCGCATTGCACAGCTGCCCGCATAAACCCAGCACCGTGCCGCCGCCCACGCCGGACCCGCCGATATGGCGTATGCCGTCTTTATCGGCGCGCACAAACGCCGTGCCCGTGCCCATGCTGATAATGAGGCCCTCTTTTTTATTAGACAGCGCCAGGCCGCCCAGGCCGATGGCTTCAAACTCGTCCACCTTATGCGTGGGAATACCGTAAATATTTTCTTTAAATAAAGAAGATCCCACGCCGGTCAGCAAAATTTGTTTGACCTGGGACAGGGACAGTTTATTTTCGTTGACAAATTTTCCTAATGCACCGTAGGCCGAGGTCAGCGGGTCGGCCGCTTCCACCATCAGGCGGCCGATAAGTTTGCCGTCCTCAAAATACCCTACGATTTTGGTGGTGGAACCACCTACGTCTATACCGATAATGACGTTCATTTGTCATCCTCCAGCCCGATGGATTTGAGGAACGGGGTGATGCTTTCTTTGCGGCCCAGGAAGTTCTGCACCATTTGTTCTTCTTCCACCGTGCCGCCTTTTTCCAACACTTCACGGCGGAATTTCAGGCCAGTCTGCACATCAAATACGCCGTTCTTTTCAAACTCGCCGAAAAAGTCCTGCGCGATGACTTCCGACCACAAATACCCGTAATAGCCCGCGTCATACCCGCCCATAATATGCCCGAAAGACGCCTGCGGATAGGTGCCTTTAGTCAGCGGCAGGCCGCGGATTTTTTTGGTCAGGGTAAAATAGGTTTTCGTGGTGTCGGGGGTTTTGGAAGCGGTGTGCAGCTTCATGTCATACTGTGCAAAAAAGTCCTGGCGCAGATACGTGCCGCCGGCGCCGAAATTTTTGGCCGCAATCATTTTTTCAATCATTTCATCGGGCAGCGGTTCGCCGGTTTTGTAATGTTTGCTGATTTTTTTGAGTACCTGCGGGTTCCAGGCCCAACGCTCCAGCATTTGGCTGGGGGTTTCCACAAAGTCCCAGCTGACGCTGGTGCCGGACTGGGAAGAGTAACGCGCTTTGGTCAGCGCATTGTGCAGCACATGCCCAAATTCATGGAACAGGGTGCTGACCTCGCCGTGTTTTAACAGCGACGGCGCTCCCGCGGCGGGTTTGTTCATATTGGCTACAATGGCCACGAACGGGATTTGCCAGGTGCCGTCCTCTTTTTCGTGTCCTTCCACCAAATCAAAGCAGGCCGCGTGTTTGTATTTGCCTTCGCGCGGATACAAGTCCATATAGAAATAGGCCACCAGCGCGCCGTCATCTTTATTGACGATTTTAAAGGCTTTTACGTCAGGGTGCCAGACGGGAATGTCGGCAGGCTCAAAAGCGATGCCGAACAAATTGCCGAACAAATCCAGCATGCCGTCTATGACCACGTCCGAAGGGAAATATTCTTTAATCAGCTCGGGGTCCACGTCCAGGTTTTCTTTTTTGTATTTATTGGCCCAATAACCGCTTTCATACGGATACAGTGTGCGGCTTTTTCTCCCCTTTTTTTCATTTTTATACGCAATCAGGTTTTTGTCCTCTTCTTTGGACATGGGTTTGAGGCGCTTTTGCAAATCCTTTAAAAACTTTTCCACCGTTTCGGGGTTTTTGGCCATACGGTTTTCCAGTTTTAGCTGCGCATGGTTTTTATAGCCCAACAGCTGCGCAATTTGGCGGCGCAAGGTCATGGTTTTTTCCAGCAGTTCCACATTTTCTGCTCCGCCGCGGCGGTTGTATTTATATTCCAGTTCTTTGCGCGCTTCGTCACTTTCGGAGTTGAGCATAAAAGGCACATAGTCGGGGTAATCCAGGGTCACGCGGTATTTGCCTTCGGGTGTTTTTTCCAGTTTGTTTTTGTAATCTTCTCCCAAACCGGCCAGCTGTTCTTCGGTTACGTCCAGATAATCTTTATATTCCTGTATATTCTTGTCAAACTGGATAATGTACTGCGCTTTTTCTTTGTTTAACTTTTTAAACATTTCCAAATCTTCGTCATTTAATTCCATACCGCTGTTTTTAAAACCAATCATCATGTCTTTAAGCAGCAGCGCCTGATCCGGCTCCAGCTGCGGTTTGGTGTCGGCATAGGCTTTAATGGCGCGGTACACGTCGCGCCGGGTGGCGATATCCACCATATGCTGGCTCATCTGCATTTGCAGGGCCAGGGCCGCGTCGCGGAAATTTTTATCCGTAGACACATAGGAAAGAAAACCGCTCATGCCCAATGCGTCGCCGTAGCGCTCAAAAGCGCGCTCATAGCCCAGCACCGTGTTGTCAAACGTGCGCTGGTTGTCGGGAATAGCCACCAGAGAGTCCAAATCTTTTTCCAGACGGGCGCGGGCAGCCGCTTCGGCCGGGGCCAGCTCCTCCGCTTTATAGTCAAAATGCAAAACGCCGTTTCTGAACATGTTCTCCATAGCATTCGCTCCCGCCGCAGTGGCTAAAATCAAAACTCCGGTCAATACTTTTTTCATATGGAATTAATCCGTTTAATATGTTACACTTAACAGACCGGCCGAATGGTTTGCCAACCGGAATATAAATATAACAATGCAAGTTTATTTGTTATAATTTATATTATATTAATTCACGAGGAATTAAGAACCCAAAATGTACGAACCGTTTGTACCCAAAGAGATATTCCTGACCAAAGGAATCGGCAGACACAAAGAAAAACTGGCGAGCTTTGAAGAAGCTCTGCGCGACGCTAAAATCGCGCCGTTTAACATTGTGCCTGTATCCAGTATTTTTCCTCCGGGATGCAAAACCATCCCCGTGTCCAAAGGACTGAGCCAGCTGCGCACGGGCCAAATCCTGCACTGCGTCATCAGCCGCAACACCAGCAATGAATACCGGCGCCTGATTTCCGCTTCCGTCGGTCTGGCCATTCCCAAAGACAATAAAAAAACACACGGATATATCTCCGAGCATCACAGTTTCGGCGAAACGGACAAACAGGCCGGCGACTATGCCGAAGATTTGGCCGCGCTGATGCTGTCCACCACCCTGGGTATTGAGTTTGACAACAACACCACCTGGGACCAAAAAGAAGAAATCTGGAAAATGAGCGGCAAAATCGTACGCACGACCAACATTACGCAGTCTGCCATTTGCGTGGAAGGCATGTGGACGACCGTCGTGGCCGCCGCCGTATTCGTGAAATAATCAGGATTGTTGTGAGCGATAACGTACAAACCGATAAGTTTATGGGGCTAGAGAGCAAGAACAGCTCTCTGGCCCTTTGTAAATTCGCCGTCGTGCCCGTGCCGTTTGAAAAAACGGTCTGCTACGGCCACGGTACGGCCAAAGGCCCCGCGGCCATTATAGAGGCTTCCACCCAAATAGAACTTTGGGATGAAGAAACAAAAACGGAAACCTGGGAGCAGGGCATTCACACCTGCCCGGCGGTCAACTGCGCCGGCTCCACCGCCAAGGTGTTTAAAGCCATAGACAAAACCGTGCGCGGCATGATGCAGCACAAGCAGTGCATTCCCTTTTACATCGGCGGGGAGCACACCGTCACGCAGGCATTGGCACAGCCGTATATTGAAGCCCATAAAAATTTGAGCATCCTGCATTTTGACGCACATGCGGATTTGCGCGAAACCTTTGAAGGCACGCCGCGCAGCCATGCCTGCGCGCTGTATCCGGCTTCGCGCCAGGTGCCCGTGGTGCAGGTAGGCATACGCAGCGTAGCCAGCGAAGAAAAACAATATTGCAACGCGGGCAAAGTTACCACGTTTTTTATGCACGAACACCGCGACGTCAACAAACTGATTCCGCAGGTGCTTAAAAAACTGACCGACACCGTGTATATTACCATAGACGTGGACGGCTTTGACCCTTCCGTCATTCCGGCCACGGGTACGCCGCAGCCGGGCGGATTCGGCTGGTATGAAGCGCTGGATCTGTTCCGCGCGGTCATACAGAAAAAGAACATCGTTGCCGTAGACGTGGTGGAAGCCTGCCAAAGAAAAGCAGACCCTATTACGGAGTTTAACACGGCCAAGCTGATTTACCGTTTAATGGGATATTTAACGGTAAAAGGACAAAAGAAAAAATAAGTTTTACCCGTCAAAAAACCCCGCTCTTTGGAGCGGGGTTTTTTGGTAAATTCTCAATTACAGCGGAGGCAGAGGTCCTACCCCCGTGCCATCCTGGGCTGTCCACGGATTTTTTACACCCTGCTTGGCCACTTCGTCAAAGCCCCATTTGTCTTTAAACGAAAGCACTTTTTTATACTGGGCCACGGCTTTTTCACGCTCGCCCAACGCGTCATACACCTGCCCCAGGCGGTATTCGTTCCACACACCCCAGCGGCTGGGTTCCTGCTTGGCCAGTGCGGCCTGCCCCTCCTCAAAAGCCTCGCGGGCCTGCTCCCATTTTCCTTGAGCCATATACGAGGTACCGATAGCGGTATAAGCGCGGGAAATATAAATATCCTTATAAAACGGGTCTTTGCCTATCAGGGATAAAAATTCCCGTCCGCCTTTTTGTACGGAATCATAGTCCCCCGTTTCAAACAGGCAGATGAGCTCCACATAATGCATCAGCGGATTATCGGGGTATTTGGCGCGCAGCTGGCGGATGTATTCCAGGGATTTTTGGGGATTATAATATTTGCCGCCGCGCGTGTTTTGCACTTCAATCAAAATCAGTTTGGAACTGTCGGAAGTAAACATGGCCTTTTCGCGCGAAAGATTGAGTTGTTCCACGCCCAAATCCGGATCGCCTTTGATCGCCACAATGGCCGCCAAAATTTTAATCACGCTGGGTAAGGTACCCGCAAAATAATTATAAATGCCCAAGCCGAAATACGCGTCGTAATACGTCGGATCCAGCTCCAGGGATTTTTCCAGCCGGTTAATGGCTTTGCGTCCCGAAAAATATGCCGTCACCCAGCTGCGGTTGCGCATGGCGAACATGGCGCGCAGGCCGTACAGCGCGCCAATACCCATATACGCATTGGGGTCGTCGGGGTATTTTTTCATCCAGCGTTTGATACCGTCTATGGAATCGTCCAGCGTTTTTTCAAACACCTTGCGCTGTTTGTCGTCGCTGGTTTCAAACTCGTATTCATAGCGGCTCCAGGCGATCATCGCGTTTCCAAAATGAGCAAACGGATGATCGGGGTACAGGGCAAACACTTTTTCAATATTTTCCTGCGCCAGCTCAAAGTCCAGGCTGTACACGCCGTTAATGCCCACGGTGGCATATTCCATCACGTCGGGGGGGAGTTTGATTTCCGCGCGCGCGGGCACCGTCCCCGCCGCGGTAAACAGCATCGCGGTTAGCAAAGCGAAAAGTTTTTTCATTATTTTTTGGCCTCTATTTTATCTTTGCCGAAGTACGGACGCAAAGCCTGCGGGATAATGACTGAGCCGTCTGCCTGCTGGAAGTTTTCCAATATGGCGGCAAAGGTGCGGCCCACGGCCAGCCCGCTGCCGTTTAACGTATGCACATATTCCAGCTTGCCCTGCGCGTTTTTGTAGCGCAGGCCCATGCGCCGCGCCTGGAAGTCTAAGCAGTTGGAGCAGGAAGAAATCTCGCGGAAACGGTTTTCGCTGGGCATCCAAACCTCTATATCATAGGTTTTGGCAGACGAAAAACCGATATCGCCCGAGCACAGTTCCACCACATGGTACGGCAGACCCAGCTCTTTGAGCACTTCCTGCGCGTCGGAGACCATAATTTCCAGCATTTGGTAAGAGTTTTCCGGCTTGGAAATCATGACCAGCTCCACCTTGTTAAACTGGTGGTTGCGGATCAGCCCGCGCGTGTCCTTGCCATACGTGCCGGACTCTTTGCGGAAGCACGGCGTATAAGCGGTTAGTTTAATAGGCAGTTCGGCTTCGGCAATGATGCGGCCGCGGTTTAAGTTGGTCAGCGGGATTTCCGCCGTGGAAATCAAAAACTGTTTCGGTTCGCCCGCCAACTCATACATATCCTCGCGGAATTTGGGCAGCTGGCCGGTGCCGTATAAAATTTCTTCATTGACGATAACGGGCGGCAAAATTTCGGTGTAGCCTTTGCGCGCGTGCATGTCCAGCATAAACGCGATAATGGCGCGTTCCAGCCGTGCGCCGTCGCCTTTATACAAAGCAAAACGGCTGCCGGACAGCGTGGCCGCGGCGGCGAAATCCAAAATGCCCAGCTTTTCGCCTACCGCCTGGTGGTCCAGCGGTTTAAAATCAAATTTGGGCAGGGGAATGGTGCAGGGCAGATATTCCGGATTGTCCGCGTCCGAAGTTCCCACGGGGATATGTTCGTTGGGCAGATTGGGAATGCTTAACAGCAAATCGTCTATCTGCTTTTTCATCGGGTCCAGTTCGGCTTCTTTTTGCGCCATGTCTTCTTTGAGGCGGGAAACTTCCGCCATGGTTTCTTTGGCGGCCTCGTCGCCTTTTTCTTTTTTAATCTGCCCGATTTGTTTGGAAAGGCTGTTACGTTTGGCGCGCAGCTCTTCCACGGCGGCCAACACTTTTTTGTAATTTTCGTAAAGTGAAAGCACTTCGTCTATTTGCGCGGCCAGCTCCGGCTTGCGCAAAGACAGGCGGCGTTTGACCTCGTCGGGATTAGCAATAATCAATTTTATGTCCAGCATGGGGGTTACCTCGTTTGTTCTTGTAAATTTTGCGTTTCGTCTTCTTCGGGCACCATATATGGACGCGGGAATAAATGACGGTAAGGCTTAATGGTTTGCACAGTATATTGTACGGCGTACATACCCAGCAGCCGCGTACTGACCGGCGCCACCGCACTTTGACTAAGCACCAGCACGGCCAAAAGCACCAGCAGAGCGGCCGTTAATGTTTTTACAATAAAAAAGAATCCGCCCAGCGCCAGGGAAGAAAGAGTTTTTTGCTGCTCAGTGACGGGACGCATATTATTTTTCCTGCAGTTTGGCCAGCTCTTTGGTAAAACTTTTCACCAGGCTGCGTGCAATATAGTCCGCCGCGTCCAGCGCGCTGGAACTGTCTTCGGACAAAGAGCCTATCCACACAATTTCAGCCGTTTCCACATCCACCAGCTTGGCAATAATGCCTACTTGGGCATTAATCGTATACTGCTGCGGGGAAACGTCGGTGCTGTGGCTGTAGCGTGTGCCCACGTTTTGCGTATAAGCAGCATAAGAACCGTCCGGCAGCTGCATCACGTTTTGGGCATAGACAGGGCGGGATTCGGTGCGGCGGGTGGTTACCATAGCCACGCCGGTACGGGTGGGAGTATAAGAAGTTACTTCCCCGATTAACAGCACATCCACGCCTAAAATTTCGCCTATTTTGCGTGTCGTCTCCGGAGACAAATACCCCGACACCGAAATATTGTGTTCCTTTAACACCTGGTCCAGCTGGGCGCGTTCCACCACTTTAAACCCGGATTCTATTAAATATTTGGCAAACAAATTTTCCACGCCGTTTAAATCGCTGTACGCACTGGTAAAGCCCATAATGCCGATGCGGTCCATTTGGTTGAAATCATAACTTTGGCTGATGACGGTTTTGGGCGTACAGCCCGCTCCCCAAAAAACCAGACACAGCAAAAAAAGCAAAACTTTTTTCATAGTATCATTATATAATTTTTCCATAATGCCTGCCCCCTTATCAAACACGGTGAAATGGTATAATTATTTCATGAATCCGGATTTTATTGAAAAAGCCAAAAATCTCAAACTTCTGCTGACCGATATTGACGGGGTAATGACCGACAGCAAGCTTGCTTGGTACACCGACGGGGAAGGCCGCCATATAGAAGTGAAACATTTTGAATCCCTGGACGGGATGGGTATGATTTTCCTGCGCGCGTGCGGAGTACATACGGGCATCGTGTCGCGCGGGTCCGCACCCGTTCTGCAAAACTGGGCGCGGCTGTTGGGTATGGATATCCTTTACTTCGGCTGCCTGAACAAAGCCGCCGCTCTGCACGACGCCTGCGCCCGGTTTGGCTGCACGCCGCAGGAAGCCGCCTTTATCGGAGACGACATTATAGACCTGGGAATTTTAAAAGCCGCCGGTCTGCCGCTGGCGGTGGACAACGCTGTGGCAGAAGTGAAAAAAATCGCTTTGTACGTTTCCCCCAAACACGGCGGCTGCGGTGCGGTGCGCGATATCTGCGAGCAGATTTTAAAGGCCCGCGGCCAGTGGGACCGCATTGTAAAAGCCGTGGAAGAGGGAACCTTTGCGGATATGCGGCCTCCGTTAACCGTTGTCAAAACCGCTTTGAAAAAATAAAATATAAAAGAAGCCGTTTACCTTAAAACAAAGAAGGAGTCTTATGAAAAAACTGTTTATTTTGGCCGCTTTGCTCTGCACTCCGGCACTGATAGCGGCACAACAATATACCTGCTGCTCGTATGAAGAAACCCCGAAATACGGGCTGTATACCAATTTGTCCCGCGTGGAATTTTACGGCGGCGTTTCCCTGCCGGAAGAAGATTGGGCACAGCAGATCGGCGATACGGGCTTTTCCGCCGGCCTCGCGTTTGTGCGCAATATTCTGCCCTGGCTGACGCTGGGCCTGGACGGCAACTACGCCGGTTTTTCCAAAGGGGATGATTTCCTGTCCGCCACGGGCGACACCGCCAATTTCCGCTCCGGCGTGGCCACGGCCATGGTGGCGGGACGCGTATACCTGTTCCCCAAATCCATGACCCGCATTTACGGCACGGCCGGCATCGGCGGCGGTTATATGTACGCCAAAGAGAAAAACGACACAGCCGATTCATCCGAAACCTACGACAGCACCGACATTGCCTGGATGCTGGGCGCTGGCTTGGAATTTGACATTGACGAAACCGTCGTGTTCGGCGCCGAAGGCCGCTACAACTGGGTTGGTCTGCGCAGCGACTTGAAAGACCGCGTTGGCCACGATAACTTCGGTTACTGGACGATGATGTTAAAACTGGGCGTGAAGTTTTAAGCGACTTCCGTTTTACCGCCCGCCGCCTGGAAACAAGCGGCGGGTTTTTTAATCTTATTTCCGGTGGCGTAAAAATCTTTTTTCGGGTACAATAACAAATATGAATACCGCACTTTCTTTATGGCAAACCGCCTGTCTTTCCGGCGTCGTGCTGGCGGCGCTGTTCGTTCCTTTTTTGTTTAAAAAGGCCGAAGAGGAACTGGAAATTTTCCTCTTTGTCTGCGGCATCGCCGCGGTGAGCATATCGGGGCTGTGGAGCGGACATTTGCTGCTGGAAGCGGTCAAAGAACCCATCCTAATTTCCGCCGCGGTGCTGGTGCTGGGATTTTTATTTAAGCGTTTCGGCGGCGGGTTAAATGCTTTTGTTCACCGCGCCGAAAAAAGCGTGGGGCCGCGCTGGTTTTTGTTTTTTTTCGTGCTGGCTCTGGGGCTGTGCTCCAGCCTGATTACGGCCATTATCGCCGCGTTGCTGGCGGCGGAAGTCATTAAAGGCCTGCGTTTGGACGAACGGCAAAAAGTACGCCTGACCGTTTACGTCTGTTTTGCCGTC
The DNA here is from genome assembly GCA_944324105.1 of uncultured Elusimicrobiales bacterium. Lineage (GTDB taxonomy): Bacteria > Elusimicrobiota > Elusimicrobia > Elusimicrobiales > Elusimicrobiaceae > Avelusimicrobium. The sequence goes on along the minus strand of CALUVA010000003.1, from coordinate 7,973 downwards.
GGGCTGGGCGCGGTGCTGACGCCGGTGGGGGAGCCGCTGTCCACCATCGTGGTGGCGCGCCTGCGCGAGGAACCGTATCATGCGGGATTTTTCTTTTTGTTGCAGTTGCTGGGTTGGTGGATTATTCCGGGCGTTATTCTGTTTGCCGCCCTGGCCGCGCGGCTGGGCGCCTGTGCGCTGACGGACGGACAGCGTTCCGTTTCGCCGGAAACCAATGCCGCGGTGCTTTCCCGCGCGGGAAAAGTATATTTGTTTGTAGCAGCTCTTATTCTGCTGGGAGAAGGTCTTAAACCGCTGGCGGAGCGCACCATCGGTCATCTGTCTCGCGCGGTGCTGTACTGGATAAACACCCTCTCTGCCGTGTTGGACAATGCCACGCTGGCCAGCATTGAAATACAGCCTTCCCTGCCGCCGGACACGCTGGTATTTTTACTGGTGTCTTTGGTGCTGGCGGGCGGCTTGTTAATCCCGGGCAACATTCCCAACATTATTTGCGCCTCCAAGCTGGCCATCAAAAGCCGCGACTGGGCGCGCGCGGCCCTGCCTGTAGGGATTATCTGCATGGCGGTATATTTTGCCGTTTTGATGTGGATGCTTTAAACGCACGGGGCGGGCCAGGCCCCGTTTTGCTATAATACAAACATGGAAGATTTTATCGTTAAAGTGGTTTTAGCGTTGGTGTTAGGCGGCATTATGGGCCTGGAACGCGAATATAACGACAAGCCCGCCGGCTACGCCACCAATTCCATTATTTGTTTGGGCGCGGCCCTGTTTACCATGTTGTCTTTATACATGGCGGAAATGGGCGGCGACCCGGGGCGCATTGCGGCGCAAATCGTATCCGGCGTAGGTTTTTTGGGCGCGGGCGCGATTTTGCGCGAAGGAAATAAAATTTCCGGCCTGACCACCGCCGCGGCCGTGTGGCTGGTGGCGGCCATCGGCATGGCGGTTGGTTTTGGCCAGTATATTTTGGCTTCCTCCGCCTGTGCGGCGGCCATACTCATGCAGCTGGGCGTGCGGCGCACGCTGGGCCTGCTGGAACGCCTGCGCCGTTACGATACCATTTATTTAACCTGCGCGCCGAAATGGAGCGTAGTGGATCAGATTTGTGCAGAAATAGAAAAGAGAAACGTGCAAATTCTCAAAAAAGAAGTCACCAAGCACGATAACCGTTTCGTCGTTGCACTGGTGGCCACGTTTACCGGACGGGAATTCCAAAACATTACCAAAGACGTGCTGGAAATGCCCGACGTATACAGCCTGTACAAATAAAAGGAGTCTGTAAAATAGTTATGTCTCAAACCCCCATACCGCTGTTTAATCTGCAAAAACAACACGATTCTTTAAAAAATGAAATTAACGCCGCCGCGCTGGACGCGCTGAACTCCATGCGCTGGCTGCTCGGCCCGCAAACGGAAGCCTTTGAAAAAGAATTTGCCGAAGCCATCGGCGTGAAACACTGCATTACCTGCTCGTCGGGCGCCAGCGCCATTCAAATTGCGCTGGGCGCGGCCGGCATCGGCGAAGGGGACGAAGTAATTACCACCCCGTTTACGTTTATCGCTACAACGTCCTCTGTTTCCCTGACCGGCGCAAAATTTGTTTTTGCCGACATTGACCCGCGCACCTATAACATTGACCCGAAAGATATTGAACGCAAAATCACCAAAAAAACAAAAGCCATTCTGCCCGTGCATTTGTACGGTTTTCCGGCGGATATGGACGCGATTATGAATTTGGCGCGGGAACATGACCTGCGCGTCATAGAAGACTGTGCCCAGGCACATTTGGCCACCGCCGACGGCGTGAAAGTGGGCGGTATCGGCGATGCGGGCGCGTTTAGTTTTTATCCCAGCAAAAACCTCGGCGCATGCGGGGACGCCGGCGCCATAACCACCAATGACGACGACATCGCCGACCGCTGCCGCAGCCTGCGCCACAGCGGCCGCGCTAAAGACAAGGCATATGAATATGATTTGGAAGGCTCCACCCTGCGCATGGACGAAATCCAGGCCGCCATTCTGCGCGTAAAATTGCGCCACCTGGCCGACTGGACCGACGCGCGTCAGAAAGTGGCCGCCTTGTACGAAGAAGGCCTGCAGGGCCTGCCGGTGGTCACGCCGCCCTTGCCGCCTGCCGGCTATTCCCAGTCTTATTATGTGTATACGATCCGCGCCGAACGCCGCGACGAGCTGCAGCAGTATTTAAAAGAGCACGGCATCGGATCGGCGGTGTACTATCCTGTGCCTCTGTATAAACAGCCGGCCTACAAACACCTGAACTTAAACCCGCAGGACTATCCCAACGCCGAAAAAGCGGCGCAGGAAGTTTTGTCTATTCCGATGTTTCCGGAACTGACCCAGGAACAGGTAACCCGGGTCTGCGACACGATACGCGATTTTTACGAAAACCACTGATTTGTTTTTGAAAAAATCCAAAACGAAATACCCCGGGCTTAAGCCCGGGGTTTATTTGTGAGCCGTAGTTAAAAACCCCCGCTTCGTGTGCGAGGGTTTTTTACGCAGCTTTTGAACCTATTAAAAACACCGCCGCGACCGTACCAAGTTAGTTTAACTAACTTTAAGAAAATGAAGGTCCCCAAAAAAAATAAGAGATGTTGCCTTCCCCAAAAGGTCAGTAGTAAACGGGCTGAAAGGCAAAAAGTCAGATAAAAAAGGTTTTTTAAACTAAAAATGTGTGTTTTCTCCGACGGAGAAAATTATTTTTGCGCAAAATAGGCCTTTATTTAATTTTTTATAAAATGGCCAAGCAAACGGATAAAAAATTCAATAAAGCCGCTAAAAATGGCCTTTTTGCGCAAAATCGCACTTTTTAAGGCATTTAACAGCCCAAATCAAATAAATAAAGCTGTTTTCACATGAAAACTATTTCTTTTTGTTTAAGCAAAGCGACACATCCGTAAAAAGGTGCCATCAACATTTTTCAGAACAGTCCGCATTTTTTCCCAACACACAAAAAAGGTCCGGCACGAAACCGGACTTTTTTTAATTTGTTTCTTTTATAATAACTTGGTTTTTAAGCGGCTGGCCAAATTATCCAGTTCTTCCAAAGAGTTGTATTGAATCATCAATACCCCTTTGGACATTTTTTTGCCGTAGCGCACTTCCACTTTGGTACCCAAAGCGGCCTGCAATTCGTTTTCAAAAGAGGCCACCTCCGGCGGTTTGGGCCCTTTTTTGGCTCCGGCAGGCTGCAGCAACGCCCGCGCCGCGTCTTCGGCCTGGCGCACAGACATCTTGGTTTTTTTCATGCGCTGAAACAGTGTTTCTTTTTTGGCGGGGTCGGAAAGCATTAACAAGGCTTTGCCGTGTCCTTCCGTAATCGTACCGTCTTGCAAAGCGTCCTGCATATGCTGCGGCAGCTCCAGCAGGCGCAGGGAATTGGACACCGCCCCTTTGGATTTGCCGCAATATTGCGCCAAATCGGTTTGGGAAATGCCAAACTTATTCATTAAATTACGGTAGCCCAGCGCGGTTTCTATGGGGTTTAAATCCTCGCGCTGAATATTTTCAATCAGGGCCAGGGCGCACATTTGCTGGTCGGACAACGCTTTATGCACCAAAGCATCAATCTCCGTCAGGCCCGCCAGCTGGCTGGCGCGGAAACGCCGCTCCCCGACGACAATTTCATATTTATCCATTCCCGCGTCGTAAACCACCACTATCGGCTGGGTCAGGCCATGCTCCTGAATAGACTGGGCCAGCTCCTGCAGTTTCGCCTCGTCAAATACGCGGCGCGGCTGGAAACGGTTGGGAATAATTTTATTTAAAGCGATTTTATGTACGGACGCTCCGCCGCTGTTTTGGCTGTTCTGGGCCGCAGCCGGATTATTTAATACTTCCTGGGTTTGTTTGAGCAAGGCGTCCAGCCCTTTGCCTAATGCCTGTCTGGCCATATTTATCCTCCGAAATCATAACTGTAATTCCCGGAAATTGCCATTTCCGGTTTTACAAAATCCGCCACATTGGCGCCGCGGCGGGCTAAAAATTCCACAGCCAGGTCCACATATGCATTGGCCCCGCGGCAGGCCGGATCGTAATCAAAAATGGACTGCCCAAAGCTGGGGGCTTCCGCCAGGCGGATATTGCGCGGAATGGGGGTTTTATATACCTGCTCCCCAAAGAAACGGCTGACTTCTTCAAAGACCTGTTTGGACAGATTCATGCGCGCATCATACATGGTCAATACACCGCCGTCCAGCTTTAAATTGGTATTTAAAAACTGTTTAATTTTGGAAATAGTCGTCATAAAGTGGGCCAACCCTTCCATGGCGTAATATTCGCATTGTACAGGAGTGATAACGCTGTCTGCTGCCATCAATGCATTTAAGGTTAAAAGCCCCAAAGAAGGAGGGCAGTCTATAATAATGTAGCGGTACATTTTGCGCAGCGGGGCAAGGACTTCGCGCAGCATATTTTCTCGCCCGCGCACATTGACCAGCTCCACTTCCGCTCCGGCCAGATTTTTGCAGGTGGGCAAAACATCTAACATTTCATTAGAAGTCTGTTTCACCACTTCCTCAAAAGAAGCATTTTTAGTAATAAGATGATAGACGGATTTTTCCCCGTCATTTAAGGTAATGCCCAAACCGGAACCGGCATTCCCCTGCGGATCAAAGTCTACCAGCAGCACTTCCTGGTCCAAATAGGCCAGGGCATAAGATAAATTGATGGCCGTCGTGGTTTTACCCACTCCGCCCTTTTGGTTGGCAATGGCTACTATTTCACCCATATATCCTCCGTTAAGATATTAAAACATAAAATAAGTTATAAAAGCAACTGTTTTGTTTCCACGTGGAAACAATTTAAACAAGATTTTTATAAGGAAAGTAAGAATATCCGCCGAACCACCACTATATTCATATATGTTTCTCTTATCCGTTTATCAGATGCCTTCTGTATAAAAGTTTCCACGTGGAAACTGCTCCCCTGCTTATTTTATGTTTTCACGTGGAAACAAAACAGGCTTTATTAAAATAAAGCCTGTTTATAGTGTGGATAATTTTTCGGTGTGCTTCTGTATTTCCCTATACAAAAGGCTATTTAATAAGTCCTATCCGCTTTATTGGCCAGTGGATAAACCAGGCGGTTCCTTTAATGTTCTCGCGAGGGACAGGACCCCAAAAACGGGAATCGCAGGAATTATCTCGGTTATCTCCCATCGCAAAATAAGTTCCCTCCGGCACCACCACCGGTCCGAAATCATCCCGCAGGGTAATACCAAAAATATCTTCTAACTTATGTTCCTCCCAAAGAGACTGATACAAATCCTGCGGAAGCGTTTCTCCTACTTCAAAGCGCTGCACATCTTCAAATCTTTCATAACCGTGCAAAGGCACTTTTTCATCATTTACATATAAATTCCCTTCTCTTACTTCCACTTTGTCCCCGGGCATGGCCACAACACGTTTTACATAATCCCGCCCATACTGATAACCGCCGCAGTTTACCTGCTGAGGAGTATCCGCCGGAAACGTAAAGACAATAATATCCCCTGGCTGTATATGTTTAAATTCACCAAAACGTATTTGCGTCAGCGGAATACGGAAGCCATAGGCGGCTTTATTCACAAACAAATGGTCCCCTATTAACAAAGTATTCTCCATAGAAGCGGAGGGAATTTTAAAGGCTTGCACAAAAAAGAACATCACAAAAGCCGCCACAAAACCGGCAAAATACACTGTATTTGCCCAATCTAAATCTGTTTTAATCAGAGGCTGGCGCTGTTCGGCATTCTTTTTCCGGGCAGAGAAAAAGCCATACACTGATACAGCCAGTATCAGCAGGCATATGATAACCGTTTTAGCGGACACTCCTTCTTGGGGGATAGAGGCAGAACTATTCATAATGAAACTAAAAATATAATAAGCACAGCCCAAAATCAACAGTAAAAAGCCCGCATGCCACATGCCAAAAGCTGAAGGCTTATCCAGTTTATTTTTACGGAATAATCTTCTGCTGACCCAGGCAAACAAATACATAATACATGCCGCAATAAAAAGCCTTTGTTCCATATATTCTCCCTGTTTTCACGTGAAAACTACTGAAATTCCTGATAAATCTGCAAATAAATCTGCTCCGGAGCAGGATAATATTTATGTATTCTTTCTAACGATTTTTGTCCCATCCGTTTGCGAAGTGTTTTATTTTCCGCCATTTCCGCTATTAAAGCGCTTAAAAGCACCGGATCCTGTCCGTTGCACACAAAGCCGTTTTCCCCGTGGTGAACCAGACGGGGCATATCGCCTGCTTTACTAACAATAGCCGGAAGTCCGCATGAACAAGCCTCCAATAAAAACATGGGCATACTCTCTATAGAAGAAACCAAAATTGCCGCGTCAGACGCTAACAAAAGAGGATAAATATTACTTACTTCTCCCATAAAAAAGACGGCCTTTTCCATTTTCTTTTCACAGACAAAAGCCTCTAGTTTTTCTTTTTCCGGTCCGTCTCCGGCCAACATGAGCTTTACATGCGGGTTTTTGGCAGATACGGAGGCAAAACTTTTTAATAAAAGCATATGGTTTTTTTCCGCAGACAGCCGCGCCCCGCACAAAAATACCACGTCCTGCGGAGCAAAACCCCATTTTTCCCGCTCCTGTACGGCCCGCTGTTCGTTTGGATGAAAAACTTCCGCGCGGACGCCGTTGGTAACCAAACGGATTTTTTCTTCCGCATATTTTTGCTTTTTCTTTAAAAATTCCGCCGTGGCATATGATTCGGCACAGCTGACGGAATCGGCGTCTTTTAAAGCGCGGTCCAGCAAGCGCAAAAAATAATTTTTACGGGATAAATCATAATGCGGGGTGGTAATGAGCGTAAACTCCGCACGCCTTTTGGCCAGGCGGCACAACTGTATGGCACGGTATAAACAGGCGTGTACGATGTCAGGCTTAAAATCTTGTATTTCCTGCACCAGCCGCGCCAATACACCGGCCGTTTCCAGCGGGCGCAGCCTGCCTTTCATTTGAAAACTGATTATTTCAAGCCCCTTGCTTTGAAGGTCCCGCCCGACGGAGCCCAGGGGTTTTAAAGAGATAATTTTTACGCCGTGTCCCGCTTCGCGCGCGGCCAATGCCTGGGCGCGCAAAGCCGTTTCGGCCCCGCCCGTTTCCGTAGACGTGCAGACATATAAAATCTTCATATGTTTATTATAGCAAGTTCTGTTAGCGGAACAAGCAAAGCTCCGATATTTGTATTTACCATAAAATAATTATTTTTATGCAAAAAATCAGGCGGAACGGTATCCGCTCCGCCTGAAAGATATCGTTTTAACTTTTATTCGGCGGGTTTAAACTGGTCCTTGCCCACACCGCAGACGGGGCAGGTCCAGTCGGCCGGCAAATCTTCAAATTTCGTACCGGCGGCGATACCGTGTTCCGGATCTCCGACGGCGGGATCATACACATAACCGCACACTTCGCACACATATTTCATAAAACTACCTCCCTATTGATTTGTAAATTCTGCTTATTAGCGGCAACATGGAAAGCGTTTTAAAATTTTTGGAAAAAAGAAAAAATATTTTTTATGTTTGAGGCCGAAGGCCGAGTTTAAAAAATACTTTTTTCCAAAAATTTTTGCTTTCCCGTTGCCTGGCCTTTTTGCCTACTTTTTCTGCCAAGAGAAAAAGTAGGGCCGTAAGGGGGCACCCCTTTTTATGAGTGCGTCGCCCCTTTGGGAGCCTTCCCTTTAATGACCGTATGATAATATTCATACGTCATAGGTACGGCCGGCTCCAGGTGAAAACATACCGCATCCTGCACGGGACCGATAAACAGCGTATGGGTGCCCACATCCACGGTTTGCTCCACTTTCACTTCCAGGCTGCTGAGCGTATGCTGTTTAATCAGCGGGCAGCCCAGCCGGCCGCGGGTAACCTCCAGCCCGGCAAATTTGTCAAAATTCCGTCCCGTACGAAAACCAAAACGTCCGATAAACGGTAAATCCGCC
>CALUVA010000002.1 GCA_944324105.1 uncultured Elusimicrobiales bacterium | reverse complement strand
CCATGCGCCCGGCGGGAGTCCCCTGCGGTAAAATCCCTGACGGGATTTTCCTTCGGGCCGGGCCTCGCGGTTTTTGCCTTTCGCGGCACAGATGCCGCTCAAACAAAAACATCGCTCCGGCCTTCGCCTCCCGACGCGGGCAAAGCAGTTTGCCCGCTCCGGGCACAAAAAATCCATGCGCCCGGCGGGAGTCGAACCCACATTTCCAGCTTCGGAGGCTGACGCTCTATCCATTGAACTACGGGCGCAATAATAAGCGATACTCATCGCTTGATTATATATATTTTATCATAACTTGGGCTTTGGTTTGTTTTTTATAACTTTACGAATAGCGTTTTTGTAAATAAAGTAAAACCAAAGGGGGCTGTTGCGCTTTATATCAGCTTTCTTTTTAACGGGGTAAATACCTGTTCCTACTAAATTAAAATGGGGCTGGTAAAAAATTTGAATACCTGTTATACTAAAAGCAAAAGCGTGAGGAGGGGAAAATATATGGGCAGAAAAATTTTCCTTTTGGCGTGGTTTTTGATATGCGCAGTGCTACCGGCTTGGGCACAAATCCAGAAATTTTGCATCCCGGGGGTGGCGCCTTCCCGCCGTGTTACATCTTTGGAATTCGCTCCGGGGATGACTGTGGCAGACAATAACGGCAGCGTGTCCGTTAATTCCTTGACGAGTAAACTTTATTATGCTTTTACCTCTGATTATAACATCGGTATAGAAGTCCCTTTAGCCAGGTTTGAATCACCGGACAAGTCCGCCAACGGGCTGGGAGACGTACTTTTGTCCGCCCAGGCCGTTCATTCCGTGCACTACATAGACTGGGGGGTAAAACTGGAAACTTTTCTGCCCACGGCCACCGATGATACGCTGGGGACGGGCAAGTGGGTCATTTCCCCTGCCGTGTTTGCAGTGTTGCCTGTTAATGAAAATTTCTTTGTGGCGGCGGGGTATAAGCAATATGTTTCCGTAGCGGGGGACGGTGGCCGGCAGGATTTAAATTATGGTCGCATTCGTTTGTTGTTCTCTTATATGGATGATGACCAGTGGTGGATTACCTTTGACCCGCAGTATTATGTAGATTATAAAAATTCCGGTCAGGCAGAGCTAGTGTGGGAAAGCGAAATCGGCGTAATGGTCAATGCCGGAACGGCGCTTTACATTAAGCCGGGCGCACATCTGGGCGGCAACTGGAAAACACGGGACTGGACTCTGAATATGGGCTTTAAAATTCTGTATTTGTAGCGGAAAAAATTGTGCGGGAAATGAATTTTCCCGTCGTAAAAATGAAAGTTTTTGTAAATATTTTTTAAAAATGTTAAAATATTACTGTAGTAAAAAAGCAGACTGAATTTTTTGCGCCCATAGCTCAATGGATAGAGTGTCAGCCTGCGGAGCTGAAGATACAAGTTCGATTCCTGTTGGGCGCACCATTTAAAATGGTTCTAAACGGAGTTTAACAAAGTTTAATCTTCCGACGATAAAAGAGCCAAAAAAATATAAAAAGACCTCCTAAAACTAGGAGGTCTTTTTTTAATGTAGTTTAACAGATTTTAACGCATTTTGACCAAAAATGGACACTTTTTGGACACCTCTTTTCCCTCTATAAACTGCCAAATTGTGGACAATTGAGCCTTGAATAAAGAACGGGAAAAGATGGAATTTAGTATAAACAGCGGTTTTACACACTATCCCGCAAGGCGTCCACTAGTTTTACCATTGCCCAGGTGTCTTGCTTGCAATAGGCCAGTAAATCCTGGCGTAGTTGCCGAGCGGCCTCTTCGGATAAATTGCCGAAATACAACTCGTCAAACGCGTTCATCGCGTCCCCACCATTGGCCACGGGCATACCTTCATACGTCATTTCCGGCACCAGGGACGGCAAAACCTTTTTAATAGATGAACTGCCGTGCATATTGGGGTGCAAATAATCCTGCTTAAACGGAGTTTCCGTGTCCATAAACCGCTCGCTCATACGCAAAAGCGCGTCTTTTTGCTCCTGCGGGATAGGCAAGTCGTTAGCCATTTCCCGTATGCGTGTTTTTTCAAACGTGGCGTGGTGAGCAATTAACGTTCCTTTTTCACCAATATATTTAAGCATCGCGTCCACACAGCCGTAGCGCGGGTCTTGTTTCCCCTCAAACAAGTATTCCTTATGTTCATAAGGCCCGTTGGGCTTGTGTTGGATATGCAGCGAAAACTGGAACGGTATCTGCTGATAGGGCCGGCTGTACGGCCACAGCGGAACGACGGGTTGAGTCGTTTCAAAATCAAAATAATACAGCGGATATTCCAGCTTGTTTAACCATTGGGCCACCGCCGTACGGTCTATATAGGGCCGCTGGGTGCGGTACACTTCTACCCAATGGTTTAGTTTATCCGTATTGCAACTGTCAGGCGGCACGTCTTGCACGCGCAAAATGCCCAAGGCCATATATTCCCGCGCGGCATTACTGCGGAACACTTCAAACACAGAGTCTTTCGGAACATCCCGCCAGCAATAAGCATAGGCTTCACAACCCGCGCAGCCGCTTTTGTCCAACAGGGCTTGTGGCTCTGGCGCGGCCAGTAAAGCTTTAATGTCCTGAATATCCTGTTCAATCTCTTTGATAGGCGTAAGTTCCGGGTCTAAAAGCGTTAAGAGGAAAAACTGTTTCCAATCGGGTTCTTGCGTGGTTTGGAAATAATCCGTATTGATGTGCATTAAATAACAATGCTCCACCGCTACCCCGCAGTTAGACACCACATAGTTTTGTATAGAAACATCGTCCACATAAATGGCTTTTAGGTTCTTTCCGCTGCTTTTTACTTCCACAATGTTCCAGCCTGTGGGTGTTTTTTCCAAAATATCCACCAGTACACAAATGCCGTTGTATAAAAAAGTCGCTTCGTAAATGGCGGGCACGCCGCGGGCCATTAATCCCCGCGTTTGGGCAACAGCTGCGGAAGGATTTTTCCACCCGTCCTGCACCGCCACTCCGCCTGGGAACTGCTTTTGTGCTAAAAGACCAATATCCTGCCCGCGGGCGAGTTTCTTTTGGGTGGCCTCATCTGGCGGGGTTAAAACCTCTTTTTTGTTTCGGTACAGCCACAAGTGTTTGGGGCAACCTTTGTATTTGGTGTATTGGGATTTGGATAACATATATTTATTTTTTACCTGTTTTGGCTTGCTTTACGCCTGTTGCCTGGCTTAAGTGAAAGCGATAGAGTTTGGCAACAAAGTCCTGTTTGAGGTCATCCCCTGTGGGTGCGGACAAACCATAGCGAGGAATGAACTTATACGTATCCGAAAAAGGAGAAGGCGCCAATTGAAGTGTTAATCGTCCATCTTTTGTTTGTTGCGTTTTGTTAAGCAAGTGGCACAGCACTTTTAAGGGTCCGCTGACCGCACATTTCTCATCCGGATTTTTTATCCCGCGGATTAAGATTCCGCCATATTGGCGCTTCATTTTATCGGGCTCAGGACTATCAAAACTGATATCTACCCCGGAATAATGGAAAAACAGTTTATCGCTGGCTACTTCCGGGAATTTAGTATCTTGCGGCTTTATGGGATTCCGTTTGCAAAAAGGGTCTCTGTGGTTCGGCGTATAATAATAAAACTCTATTTCCGTAAACCAATAAGGCGTATCTCCCGCCTGCAGGCAACAGTTTTTAAATATGTAGTCGGCCATCTCTATCATTGCCGCATGCTCATTATTTTTATTATTTTTTAAGAAGACATTAAAGTGTTGATTTAAAGTCATAGTTCTCCCTCATACTCTCTGGTTAAACAATGCAGCGCCCCGCCATAGCGTGCTATTTCAGTACAGTCTATCCCGACTACCGGTTTGTCAGTGGCTGTTTTTATTATAGCAAGTACTTCTTCGTCCTGCGGCAAATTGTATTTCGGTACAAAAACTGCACAGGCTGTTTCTAAGAAATTGACGTATACGCCCCGCGCGCTTAATCCGCTTGGGTCTGCTGCGTCCTGCACACAGGGCAAGAAGCGTGCTTTCAAGTTCCAATATACCTGACGTACTTTTTCCAGTCGGCGATACAAAAGCTGTTCCAAATAAGGGTCAAAGCGTTCATCGCTGACAAAAAGCGTATCACCGATAAATTGCATAAATCCATCTATATGTCCAACCTTATCGCCTATTTCCCTGGGCAGCCAGACAATGTGTTCTGTACCTAGCGCAGGGCAGAGCGCATCTTCAGCCAAGCCTTGCTCTTCAGGAACAGACTTTCTGAAAAGACGTCTGCTCTCTAAACAAAACACCATTCCGTCCGGCCCGCGTACAATGTTGCCCCCGTCTAAAGGCAGCACGCATTCCCTCACGGGGAATAAACGCCGTACTGCGGTGTTTATTTCAATCGTAAACTTGGGGGTGTAGTTGGCATAACGAGGGTTAAAACCAAGCTGAAAAAGTTCTCCTGTTTTGCTGTTTTGAACGGGTAGAAAGTCCCGCACCCAAATGTCGGGCAATTCCAGCATTTTGACCGGGTGAAACTCTATCAAAGCCTCATAAAAACCCGGAAAAAAGCCCCGATAAGCCGGATAAATTTTTAACACTTCCGGTGTAGGTTTTGCAATATAAATAGTTTGAACGCTCATTTTTTCTTTATCCTTCCTAAAGAGATAAGCATAAATAAATCAGTTTTGTCCTCTACTGTCCCTTCGGCGCCTCTGTTTTTAAAAAGTTTTAAATAAAAGGCCATATCTACCATTGCCACGGCGTCTATTACCTGTTCCGGCAAGCGCAAAACAGCCGGAGAGCACTGAAAATTTGTCTTTAACAAACCCATATCTTCCATTTCTCGCCAATCTATTAAACTAAGTAAACGCTGGCTGGGTAGGTGTAAAGCCTCACAAATCGTGTTTATATCAATATCAGAGCCTGTATCTTCGGAGTTCATATAAAGTACCACAAATAGAACTATTTGCAAATCGTTTAACGGTAAAAAAGTAGCCAGTTCCCGCAAGGCCCCCTGAGCCCGCCGGAAAAACTCCGCCGTAAGCCCCAACTCACAGACCAGTGTGTCTATTTGGCTAAAAAAGCGCAAACAGGTAAACTGTTGTAACAATTTGCGTTCCGCGGGGGTTAGATGGCGGGCAAAAATGTCATCCTCTTCTTGGGGGGCTTCTTTTTCCGTAGGGGACACAACCCTCCCTTCAAATATTTCCAAAATTTTTGTTAATTCTGTTTCCTGTTGAGTTGAAGCCATGGTATTCTATACCTCAAATAAACTTATTTAAATTCAATACTTTCCAAGCTGTATTTACTGTTCCCAAACACATGCACTTTTCTTTAAAGATTGATAAGATTGTATACGAAAAGTTCTAGTCTATCCCCGGACTAGGATATTTCCTAGTCCAGGGATGTCCTTACTTCCTAAACAAAGGCCCGCCGCAAGAGGGACATTTCATCCCAGAAGGGGGAAACGTAAAGACAAAAACTTGCCGACAACGACTGCATTCATATTTTTGTTCTGCCATAGAATTTCTCCTATAAGTTTAATTTTTACGACTTTTTATTCTATCTCTCATCCTCGACAACATATTGTCTAAGTCTGCAAGATAGATAAAATTTGGGATTCTTGTTAGACCTTTACTGTTTGGTGTAAAAATTGCTCTTGAAATAACTGCCCTACTTGCTGTTGTAAGCCTCGCGCTCCCAAACGCCGCTCATAAGCTTGATTGACCATTTCTTCTACTTGTTCCGGCCGCAGGGACGTGGATCTATGCAATAGCTTTTCGTATTGGCTGATCGGGCCGTTGTAGGGGTTAAGTAAAATACGGCGTAAATCTTCTTTTTCTAGCGGGTTTAACTGCACAAAGTATGAAAATCTCCCAATAAATTCCGGTAACATCCCATAACCAATATAATCATCTGCCGACAGCGCCTCTTTGCGCACGCCGTTGCCTTGTGTAAAACCGACGGACTTATCAGCGTGTTTTACCTGTAAGTTTTCAAAAGCACCACCTACTACAAAAATTACACGGGAAACATCCAAGTCTATGTTTTTATGAGTAATAGGATCTTCGGTGGTGAAATATTGGCCTTCTATCATACGCAAAAGCTCCGCCTGCACATTGCTGGAAGCAACGCCCCAGCGTTCGCCCCCTTCATGTAATTTGTCAATTTCATCTATAAACACGATAGAAAGCGGCAACTTCTTGTCATTTGCCAGCGAATGTAGCGGTTGCAGAATATTGCCCACGCTCATACCGACATAGCCGGTTTGGGTGTATTGGGAAGCGTCTGCATGAACAAATGGAAGTTTCAAAATACGTGCTAAAGACTGGCATAAATAGGTTTTGCCGCAGCCTGTTGGCCCGCTGATAAAAATGTTGTTTTTTGTAAACGTCATATCAGGTTTTATGGCACATTTTGTTAAATGTTCAAATACTCCGGCTACCAATTGTTTTTTTGCATTTTCTTGCCCGATAACATATTTATTCAGCTCCGCCAAAACCCGTTGAGCACTGAACGTGCGGCGAATCGCAGGACGAGGTTTGCTCGGCGGCGGAGTCAAGAGGGGGTTTTTCTTTATGTCTAATATTCCCCCGGATAAAACTAAAATCTTTTTGCTAAAAAGCACGCTTTTTCCGTCAAAAAGAGTTTCCAATACTTCTTTGGAAGAGGCAAAGGTTTGGGCGCTTTCCAACAGTGCTGTGACCTTGCAAGTAGACGGTGTGATGACCCGCAAGACCTGGGATGTGGCCAAAAATAACAATAAAAACAGTTCTGTATCGTTTAACTTATATTCTTGCACGAGAGCAGCCATAGGCACTTTTTTGCCATTGGTCTTTTTTAAGCGTGCGCAGATTTCCTTGAACAGCTCTACACACTCGGCTTGGCGTATAGCTACACCGCATTTGGCATGCCACCGGGTTAACTGCCCAATCAATTCCGCACGTGAAGTATATTTTTTAATAGTTGTAGCCTTCTTCGTTGTTTTCATATTCATTTCCTTTGTATATAGCGATAAATATTCCAATTTCTATAGTCAAATTCTTACTACACAGCTTTTGCACTTCAAGATAATTGCCCATCAGTATTCACACACGGCTGAAAAATTAATTTTTCTTACTTGTAGGCAAAATTTCTTTTAGCCATAAAAAAACCCCTCTTTGGGAATGTCCCATCAGAGAGGTGGTAAAAAAGAACCCATCGTCTCCAATGGGTTCTACTCACAATAAAACGGTTGTAGTTCCCATCGTTCAAGCTTTAGCACCTTACCCTTAGGCAGGTTGCTGTGTAGTCATCGGGCTTGTCCCTCGTACACTCTATATGGATCTATACGGTATTTTCCGGAAGACCCAATCCCTGCTTGTCTGACAAGCTTAGAGCTATTAAAGCTATTCTTTTTCCTAGGAATTGGTAGATTGATAGTAAAACTATCTCTCTTCCTTCAAATAACGTTATTTATAAAATAATAATAAAAACGACAATTAAATGTCTTTTTTGTTCTTTCTATAATAAAATTATAGCATAAAAAGGGCTTTTTGTCCACCCAAGATGTTTTGCGGCATTTAAACGTCGTTTTTTGTATATTGCGATGTAAAACACTACTCTAGCATTAAGATGGTAGTGTTTGGGAGGGCTTTTCGGGGATAGCCTCTATGGCAACTGTGGCCTGCGGTTCGGATGCTAAGGGAGCAGCGTTTTGTACAGGTTGAGGCGCTTGATCCTTTACCCACTGATGAGCATGCTGCCAAATGGCCCAGTCGATAAAGGGAATCGGCTGGAATTGGGCATATCCGGTGGAGGTATCTCTATCTTCCCGCAAAGAGAAGTTGCCTATATTTTCCAAAGCATAGCAAGAAATTTCTCCCTTGGAATTTACACTAACCACATGCCATTTATCGTAGAGACGAAGGAGACGATAGGGATATAAGGTGCGGTTTTTTTTGAAGTTCTTTAAATATACCCGCACTAAACAATGGTATTTAATACATTTTAAAAAGGTAATAGCAGGTTCGGCCGTTTCGGCAAAATCGTATTTAGTGGCACCAAATACGCAGTGTTCAAAGGATGAGGGTATAAAACGTTGAGCAATTTCTTCCAGTATTTGGGAAAAACGGCCCCCTAGTTGATGGGAAATATCCGCTGCCATAATGAGCAAACTGGCCTGCTCGGCAGATAGGTTAGCCGCGGTTAAAGAGAACCCCGGTGCTAACATGTATATGCTTTGTTTAGGGGAAATAACCGGAAATTGTGCCTGTGCTATTAATTCCATATCGCGCTGAATAGTGCGTTTAGAAACCCCAAATTGGGCCGCTAATTCAGGCAGTTTTACAGGCGCATGTTCCAATAAAGACAAAATATCTGCTATACGTTTAGTTTTACCGGTAATTTCTTTGGACATAATAAGATTATAGCAATTTGTCATTTAAATGTCGTTTTTAATCAAACAAGTTTGTTTCAAGAAGCTTTCTCCAGTAAAAAAGTCTGTCTTAGTAAAACATTCTTGTCAGCTTGCGGAGCTGAAGATACAAGTTCGATTCCTGTTGGGCACACCATTTACCGACGCTAGTGTTGTTGAAAGTGTTGTTGATTTAAAAATCCCCAGCTTTTAAGCTGGGAATTTTTTATATCATTTCGGGCAGTCGGTTTACCGCTTCTTGCAGGGTATCTGGGATTAAGTGGGCGTATATTTTGTTTGTGCCCGGCAAGGCTTTTATTAAAAGCTTCTTAAATGGCCTGGAAGGTGTATATGCTGTCTATTAGCCTACTTTGTCTGGCATGTACAATATAGAGACTTAAGTTTTTAGACATGTCAGAGAATAACACAACACAAAAGTAAGGAATTTTACGGGATATTTAAATCCATCTGGCGCCAGCTGGAAAAATATTTTCTCGTCCAGATGAAACTTCCGAATCAGTTTTTTCCAAGCGACCGTATCCTTGCGTACGGAAACGGGCGCGCCGCCCGCGGCAATCCAGCATTCGTATTGCCGGTACCATTGTGGAAAATAATAATAACACCAAAACTTGCGGTGTCCCGTGGAATGGACAATATACGCCTTTTTCAGCTGTTTACAGGGAGCGGAAGCCGGCAGATTATACAACGACGGCAGGGTATCCGGAGTGAGACGGAAGTGCTGTAACATTAAATTGGTAATGCCCTGGTCTCCCAAATAAATAATGTCTGCGTGTTGGGCCAGCATTTGATAGAGCCATTCATATACCTGGCTGGGATTAGCTGGAAATTGTGCGCGTTTCAGTGCAATAAATCCACCGTTAAAGCAGGGCAGGGACAGATCATAGCCAGGGACGAGTGCCGTGAAATTGTGCCCGACTGTAGGACAGTCGTCCATCGTCATGGCCAGGTCATGGGAAAAGTCAAAAACCTGTTCCAGTTCTTTTTGTACTAAGATATCCGCGTCCAGGCATAAGACCTTTTCATATTCTTGTAATAGTTTAAATATCTCGAAACGGGCAAAAAGAGCCGGGGTGAATTTATTGACAAATTCCGTGCGCGGGATAAAAGCCGGTAAATCATAGGCTACCAATCGTACGGGAAAAGAACGGCTAAATATGTTTTTTGTTTTTTCGTCCCAGTGATAATGAAAAATATAAACGTCTGCCTGTGCGGCCAGACGCGGTGAGTTTTTAAAAAATGTACTCACGCTGACAAACAGAGCAAAAGCATAGGCAGGACTGGAAGAGAATAAAACAGCCGTTTTTTTCTTCATTTTTTCTCCTGTAAGATTTCTGTCAGGGCCGTTTGCAGCGTATAAGCGGGGGCAAAGCCCACCTCCTGCACCAAACGCGTATTATCCCCGACGATATACAAAGGCTGTTCCGTAGGCAGCTGCTGCAAATCCAGCAAATTCGCCCGGCCCAGTTCCTGGGCTAATGTTCGGGCGTAGTGGGCCAGAGATATGGGTACCCCGGTACAAATATTGACAGCTCCCTGCACATCCGAATCCAGCAGCGCCGCAAATGCGGCGGCGATATCTTTGGTGTACATATAATCTTTGGTTAGTTGGGCATGGCTTATGCTTGCCCGTTGCCCTGCTTTCAGCTGTGAAATTAAAGAGACGGTCAAGCGACCGGGGGCTTCTCCCTTGCCGTATACATAAAAAATACGTCCGTAGCCAAAACTAATGTCATTGGAGGCGCAAAAAGCCTCTGCCAAGCCGTGCAAAGCATTTTTACATTGGGCGTAATTACTGACCGGCAACAGAGGATCCGTTTCCTTCAGCGGTGTTTCTTTGGGCGCGTATTCCAGGCAGGTACCCGCAAAAACGGCCCGCTTGCCCCCGTATTGGGCAAAATATTTGAGCAATGCCAGTCCGGCGCGTACAAAATCAAAATTTAAGTTGGAGCTTTGGTAATCTCCCGTTGTGCACCAGGCCATGTTCAGCAAATATTGCGCCTGCGCCGCTTCCAGCGCCCGGGCCACGGAATTTTCATCAAATAAATTTCCCCGCAGCCAGGTTACATCCGCAGAGATGGGGTGGCGTCCGTCAAAATCCAGGGCGAAGATGTCAAATCCGGCCTGTTTAAGCGGCGAAATCAATTCTTTGCCGATAAGTCCCGTGGCTCCCGTAACAAAAACGCGTCTAGAGCAAGGCATAGTTTTTGTCCCTCTCATTCATAATGGGATTTGGCAACGGCCATTCTATGCACAACTTCGGGTCGTTGTAACGCAGACCGTCATAGGCTTCCGGGTGGAAAAATTCACCCAGTTGGTAATAGACCGTTGTGTCGTCCCGCAGGGTTTGAAAGCCGTGCGCCATCAAGGGTGGAATATAGAGCATATACCCGTTTTCCTCGGACAGGATGGCGGAGATATGTTTTAAATAAGTGGGGGAACCGGGCCGCAGATCCACGACTACGTCAAAAATTTCCCCTTTGAAACAGGAAACAATTTTAATTTCCGGCCAGGGATTTTTCTGGTAATGCAGGCCGCGCAGGGTGCCGCGGTGCGTATTGCCGGAAAGATTGCATTGACGAATCTCAAAGGACAGACCGTGTTGTGCCAGTTCTTTTTGGCAAAACTGTCGGGCAAAAGAGCCCCTCGGATCTTTAAAAGGTTCGGTCTGTATTAAAAATACGCCCTCCAGGGCCGTGGGGATAAATTTCATTTTTTTAATTTTTCTCTTATAAATGTATGTATAACCGCTGAAGTCTTGGCCAGTTCTTTTTCTCCCAATGCAGGGAATGTTCCGACCCAAAACGTATGGTTCATAATAAAGTCCGTATTGGGCAGCATGGCATATTCCTTTTCCGTCAGATTGCGTGAGTTAAGCGGCGGCGAATTTTTAATGCGCAGTGCAATATCGTTTTCTACCATCATGGGCTGTCGCAACAGGTTGCCCGCAAAAAGCTGGCGGGTGCCCACGCCGTTTTGTTCCAGGTATTCCACCAGTTGCTGTTTGGTAAAAGGGGCATCAGACTTAACGGAAATCAAAAAGCCAAACCAAGAGGGCCGGACCTTAGCTGCAATAACGGGCAGAATCAGCCAGTCCGTCAGGTCTGCCAGTGCGTGTGTCAGGTAGGTGGCGTTTTCGGTACGTTTTTGAATATAAGCGGGCAGTTTTTGGATTTGGCTGGTACCAATAGCTGCTTGCCAGTCCGTAATCTTTAAATTAAATCCCACATGTGAGTAGGTATATTTGTGGTCATAGCCAAAGGGTAAATGCCCCAGCTTCATGTTAAAGCGGTTTTTGCAGGTGTTGTCAACGCCCGGTTTGCACCAGCAATCGCGACCCCAGTCGCGAAAAGACAGGATAATACGGTAAAGCAGCGGATCATTGGTTACTACCGCTCCGCCTTCGCCCATAGTTAAATGGTGGGCGGGATAAAAACTAAAGGTGCCGATATGCCCAATGGTGCCGGCCTTTTTGCCGTTCCATTCTGCGCCCAACGCATCGCAGGAATCTTCAATCAGCCACAGGCCGTGCTTTTGGCAAATATCCAGAATCGTGTCCATATCAAACATATTTCCCAGTGTATGGGCCACAAATATGGCTTTGGTTTTGGGAGAGAGGGCGGCTTCAATTTGTGAAGCGTCAATATTGTAGGTGCCTACCTCACAGTCCACAAATACAGGCACCAACCCCTGCTGGATGATTGGGTTTACCGTGGTGGGGAATCCCGCCGCCACGGTAATGACTTCATCTCCTCTTTTGAGGCGTTTATCTCCCAGCTTATAGGAGGTCAATGCGGACAGGGCCAGTAAATTGGCCGAAGAGCCGGAATTGGTAGACAGGGCAAATTTAACGCCCAAAAATGTTGCGAAATCCTTTTCAAAGCGGTCATTAAAATGGCCGGCGGTCAGCCACATATCCAGACTGGCGTCTATCATATTGATTAAATCCTGCTCGTCCAGCAATTTGCCGGAAGGGGGAATGTAAGCAAATTCTTTTTTCTTTCCGTATACTTCCCGGTAATATTTGCGTGCGGCTTCTTTGACCTGCTCTCTTAATTCTTTTTCCATACAATACTCTCTTGATATTCTTTAATTTGCTGCAGGGTAAAAGTCCGTATAGGTTCCCCCTGGTAAAAGCGTTTATACCATTGCACCGTTTTTTCCACGGCCTGACGGGCGGTATACGCGGGCTGCCAGCCCAGTACGGTTTGGGCTTTACTGATATCCAGCATGAGCAAATTGGCTTCATGCAAATCATCTTTTTTGTGTACTTTGACACTGCCCCGGCCGTATTCCTCTACCACTTGCCGGGCCACTTCGGCCACGGTCAGTACGCTGTCGGGATTTGGGCCAAAGTTAAAGCCTTCGGCATATGTCTTGCCGCAGGTGTAAAGCAGATGGCCCAACAGCAAATAACCGGACAGCGGCTCCAATACATGTTGCCACGGGCGGGTGGCTTGCGGATTGCGTATTTCTATTTCTTTGCCTGCTTCTATACTGCGCACACAGTCCGGGATTAATCGGTCAGCCGCCCAGTCCCCGCCGCCGATGACATTTCCCGCCCTGGCAGTAGCCATGGCGTAACCGCTGTTTTGCAAAAAAGAACGGCGGTAGGATGAAGACATAATTTCCACACACCCTTTGGATGAGGAGTACATGTCGTACCCGCCCATGGGTTCGTCTTCGCGGTAACCCCGGGCGATTTCTTTGTTTTCATAGCATTTGTCTGTTGTTACATTGACAAAAGCTTTAACGGACGAGGTTTTGCGTGCCGCTTCCAATACGTTCAGCGTACCTATAACATTGGTTTGATAGGTCAGCACGGGCTCTGCATAAGACAGGCGCACCAGCGGCTGTGCCGCCAGATGAAAGACAATATCCGGCTGAAACGCACGGAATGTTTCTTCCAGTTTTTTGCTGTCTAAAATATCGCCCAAGACGCTGTGGATGTCCCGGGATACTTCCGCTGCGTCAAAAAGAGAAGGGCGGGTATTGGGGGGCAAAGCATATCCGGTTACCTGCGCGCCCAGCTCTGTGAGCCACAGAGCCAACCAGGAACCTTTAAAGCCCGTGTGCCCCGTCAGCAGAACTTTTTTGCCCCGGTAAGTGTCTTGCCACATGATCAGTCCTCCCATTTTTTCCACGGGGCTTGTCCGCTTTCCCACATGGCGGTCAGTTCGGTTTTGTCTTTTAAGGTGTCCATGGGACGCCAAAAGCCGTCATACTTGTAGGCGTGTAACTGTCCGTCCTTGGCCAATTTTTCCAGCGGGGTCCGTTCAAAAATGACATCATCCCCTTCGGAAATGTAATTCATGACTTCCGGCTGGCAGACAAAAAAACCACCATTAATCCACGAGCCGTCCCCTTTGGGTTTTTCTACAAAGGATGTAATGGTGTTGCTTTGGTCTATGGACAGCGCTCCGAAACGGCCGGAAGGCTTAACGGCGGTCATGGTAATAAGTTTCCCGGATTTTTTATGGTCGGCGATTAAACGGCTGATATCTATATCACTCAGTCCGTCGCCGTATGTCAGCAGGAAGGGCTGGTTTTCAATATAATCCGAGGCTTTTTTTATGCGCGCTCCGGTCATAGCGTTTTGTCCGGTATAAAGCATGGTTACCCGCCAAGGCTCCTGGCGCGTTTTATGGACGGTAACGCTGTTTTTAACCATATCTACTGTAATGTCTGAATAACGTTGGTAGTAATTGACGAAATAATCTTTAATGACGTGGGATTTGTAACCTGTCAGTACAATAAAATCGTTAAACCCGTAATGGGAATAGATTTTCATGATGTGCCATAAAATGGGGTAACCGCCTATTTCCACCATGGGCTTGGGTTTGAGGACGGTTTCTTCGCTTAGGCGCGAGCCCAGTCCGCCTGCCAAAATAAGAACTTTCATCTTTGGTTCCTTAGGGATAGGGCCAAACGATGATTTGGGAAGAAAAAGAGGAAATAATTCGGATAATTAAGAGTACGCGGCTAATCCCGATTAACGCCATTTTTCCTCGTCCGTATACAAAAACGGACAAAGGAATCATGACTTCCTTTGTTTCATCCAAAACCATCGCTTTGGGACGGGATTAGCGCGTTTTTCAACGACTTCCTGCCCTTTGGCAGGATTCCCAAAGCGGTAAAACGTTATTTGGCCGCCAGTTTTCCTACAAAAACTGGGAATGAATAAGTTTATTTTAGCATAAAATAATCAGAAATACCAAATTTCAATCGGTTTCCGAAAGCTCCGGCCGTATTTTAGAAGAAGGAGGCTTAACAGTAGATCAAAGTATACCATAAAAGCGATTAGCTGCCTTTGATTATGGGCGGCACTTTTTTGCGATATACCGGGATTTTGCAGACTTTGACCAATAAATACTGGTGGCTGGTAATGTCCGAACTGTAGAAAAAGCGCAAAATGCGCCGCCAGCGGGAGTGGCGTTCAAACTTTTTATTCCGGGCGGAGCCTTCTATTTTGTATCCGGCGGCTTCCGTGACGCAGCCGAATACGCGTTCAAACACATGGGCCGGAGTTTCATCTTTTACGCCGCGTACGGTAAGAGGAAAATCGGTCAAAGAAAAATTTTCTTTAATTTTCTGCATCAGCCGGCTGCGCACCAAAAACATAGTGCCGGCCACAAATGGAATGTCTGGCGGACAGATATAGCCCAGTTTACCCATCACATTTTCTATGGCAGGCACCATACTTGCGGAACAGAGAGGCTGACGGATGATAAAATAAGGCGATGCAATCATCCCCGTGCCGGGCTGCGTCTGCAGGCGGCGGATATTGTCTTTAAAAATCTGCGGCGTACCCAGCAGCCCGTCCAAAAGGGCCAGCGTCCAGGCCTTTTGTGTAAAGCGGTACCCGTTTAGCGTAGCGGTGGTATACGGCGCAGAGAGGCTTTTGGTATGAATTTTTAAAATATAGTCATAGTCTTCCAAATTAATTTGGTGCAAAAAGTGGATGAACGGGCCCACGTCATAGCCGCGGTTTTCCGTTATGTAAATTTTGCTTTCCGGGCAGAAGCGCTGTATTTCACCGGCCAGGCCGGCGTTTTCTTTCGGCATGGTTACGAAAAGGCGGTGCGGGCAGTCCCCTATATTGGATAAATATTGTTGCATTAGGGGCCACATGGATGCATAATAAATATGCAGGTGGACGGCCAGCGGTTTGGATGCAGTCATGGCATAACCTCTCATAAGGAAATAATTTGCGGCGTAAACAGCCGGCGCAGGATTTGCTTGCGCAGGCCGCCGCGCAACAGCAGGCCGGCTGCGCGGCTTAAGGGCGGCAGAAGGCCTTTTTGGCGCGCTGCGGCCAAATACGAAGAGAAAGTCATTTTCCCGTGTTCGCACAAACACCAGTCCCGCCAGCCGATGCGCAGGCGGTGGTAGGTGTTTAGCTTCCACGCGCGTCGCAGCCTACTGCCGCGGCACATCAGCTCCCGGTGTAGATTATCCAGCTCCAGCCATTGGGCGGCCGTCGGGCCGGTGGAAAAAGTCTGGCAGTCCTGCCCTTCGTGCAGGCGGTATTTGACAAACGGATATTGCAGTACGGCGGCTTTGCCGTTGTCAACGCCGCATACGCCCAGCATGAAAGGTACGTCCTGCACTTTGCCGTACCGGGCAAAATCGGGCCGCGGCGCTTGGCGGAGGGCTTGCGTTTTATAACTGGCCGAGCTATATGTGAATGAGCCTCCCAAAAAGATATAAGCGGAAAATTCGCATTCATCCAGCAGGGCGCAGCGCGTGTGATAATCCGGGGAAAAGGGCGCGTTGTCCCAATCCTGCATGGAGGATATGGCGACGTTTAAATCCGGGATTTGGTTATAAGCCTTCAGCAGGGTTTCCAAATAAGCGGGGTGAACCAAGTCGTCGTCATGTGCCATGACTGTAATGGCGCGGCTGGCTGTTTCCTGGCAGCGCTGCGCACAGCCGTATACATTTAGCGGTTTGGGCTCTAACATGAGTTTGACGCCCTTTTTTTCGTACTCCCGGCCTACCTGTACCACGTCGTCAGTAGGGGCATTGGCCAGGATGACCAGCTCCGCCCCCCGGGCGGTCTGGTGTAAATAGCATTCCACCGCCTGGCGCAGAAATTCCGCGCGGTTGTGTGCAAAGAAAAATACCTGTATGTCTTGGGGTGTGTACATAAATTATGTCCGTTTTTTAACTGATAATAAAATATCTTTAATGGTTTTTATTCTGTTGTATTTTTGGCGGTAATGTTCAGAGCGAAAAATGCGGAAAAGAAGAAAATAGCGGATATACACGAAATGCAGCCGCAGAATTGCTAATAGCTCGTAGCATTTGCTTTGTTTTATGGGAGAAATCACAGATACTTCTTCTTCAATTAGTTTTAGGTCATAATTCGTATGGCAGCGCAAATATCTGTATAACAAGGCACGCAACCAACAGTTTGTTTCCGTCAAAGCTTTTCTTTTAATAAACGGGCTTTTCTGTTGCAGACTTTGAAGCATTCCCTCAAAGGTCATAATTTTGTCGGTAGGGACAGAAATAACCACGTCATACTGATATCCCTGGAGAGCTAGATATTGTGTAAATGCTATTTCGTGGTAAAAAACTTCTTCGTAGTAAGTATCATATTCTGTTAGATTTTCCCACCATTGTTGAAAGGCGTTTGATTCCAGGATGGGGCTTCGTAATACTAAAAAATAAGACTGGACATGCTTTTGTAATATGGGGGCAGGCCAGGGAGGGAGAGCATTCTTTGTCGTGGGAAATAACGTAATACCCCAAAAATCAATATTTGTCTTTTTGTCCATTTTCTGAAAAAGGGTATTGAAATGATAAAGGGGCCCATAACAAGAGCAGTTGGTCAGGATTAATTCGCTAAAAGCGGCAAGATTTTCAAAACCAATGTGTTTGACGGCGGCTTTCCAGGCTCCAAAATCTAATCCTCTGTTTTCCCGTATGAGCAGTTCTGCTCCCAGATTTTGCAGCTTGTCCCGTCCGCTATCCGATAGGCTTCCATTGACGATGACTATAACTTTTTGGGCAATTGTTTTCAGCGCGGAGAGATAGTACAAAACATAGTCTTTTACTTGTCCGTTTGGATCATAAAAAGTATAAAAAGCAATTCGTCTGGGCATGTAGGATTTCACCATTATATATATTTAAAGTTTGTGTTCCAGCAGGATAAAGGGCTTGCCGAAAATTTCCAGGATATACTGTTTTTTACAGTTAGATTGGCGGTTATAAAACTTTAAAAATTTCCCCAGATTTATTTTCATTTTATGCCGATACCAGATTTCCTCCCAAAAAACCCGATACTGTATGTATTCCGGCTGCTGGAGCAGTTTTTGTTCATAGGCCAACGTTTTCCATGTCATTTTTTGCATATGGGCAATATCCTGGGAGGTGTTTTTTTCATGCCAGCGGTATGAATATAATACTTCGTTTATTAATTTGAATTTTCCGCGTTTGGCCAACTGCAACATCATATACCAATCTTCCAGCGGAGCTTCTTTTACATATCCGCCCGTATCTCTCAGTGCTGCGGTCCTGACTAAATATCCATTAGGTATGTAGTTACCCGGCACTAAAGAAGCGTATGTGCCAAAATGGCTCGTCAGAAAGTCTTTGTCTTTGTACATGGTAAAGGCGGCTAATGTCTTATATGTGGCCTGTTCCAGTGGAACGCCGCGGCGCTGTGCGTCCCAGCCAATACGGCGGGAATCGGAGTCAATAATCTCATTGTCTCCGACGGCCATTACATATTCTCTGTGGGTATGTAAAAAATCCAGCAGTACCGCAATAGCCTGGGGTTTAAGCAGATCGTCAGAAGCTAAGGAATAGATATATTCTCCGCGTGCCATGTCAAGCAACTTGTTCAGGGTCAAACAGGTTCCGCTGTTGGGCTGGGTTTGTATGATGCTGCGAACAAAGCGTTTTTCACATGAGGATTTTAAACGTTTTAATTCTTCCAGGGTATTATCGGAAGATCCATCATCTATAACTAAAAACTCTATATGCGGATATGTCTGTGCCATAATAGATGCCACAGTCTGACGTATATAGCGGGCGTGATTGTAGGCTGGCATTATGACGGATACCAAGGGAGCTGTACTTTCCATATTAGCGGACCTCAAATTTAAATTTTTTTGATTTTTTCAGCTTAAAGTCTGGACGGAACTCGCTAAAAATCCGCCTATAGTGTTTATGGTCATTATGTTTGCCTGTTACATCGGAAGGGGGAGCAAAAAACCGCACGCGGCGAATAAAAATATTCTCATTGGACAAAAGATTTTCCAAGCCGGGACAAAAACTCTCCTGTGTGATAATAAGCAAATCAAACCTATTAGTAACCAGCCGGCCGAGGGTGTCATTTAAGCGAAGTATCATTGACGCTGCAATTTGGGCATTCGTTTCATCAGGCGGATATTGAAAAATATACAGGTTCCGTTTTCCATCCGTGGCGGTGCGGATAAATTTTTCTTTTAGGTAGGAGAGCCTATCCAGAAGCTCCTGTTTGTCCTCTTCCTCCTGCTGCGGCGTGATGGTATGGTTTTTCCACCAGTCCATAGGGGCTTTGCCATGGAAATAAATACCCGTATTGAAGTCTTTCCAAAGGCTCATTTCGTTTTCCAGACGGCCTGTGCCGATGGATTGCAAATGTTCCAGCGTTCGTACCAGATTCTCAGCTGAACCTACATTAGCCCAGGCAAACAGACTGCTTTCTACAAAATGGTACTTAAGAAAAAACTGAAACGAAACCTCGCAGTTATATCCAAGCGATATAACATGCCCGTAATATTTTATATCCTTTCTAAAGAAAGCTGACCAGTGCCTAAACATGGTATTTATCTCTCATTCTGTCGCGTAATTTTTTGAAAGGAATCAGACGTATAGCTATGTTACGGCTTTGTTCTTTTAGAAAAACAGGGAAAGGCCTGTGAAAGACACAATAGGCCTTTAGAATTTGGGCCAGTGTATTAATTTCTATGGCGTGCGGAAGAGCTTTGGGATCCTGATGTTTGTAATTGCCTGTAATTTTCAATACGTTTTCACTTAGTTGTTTTTGAGAGAAGCAACCCGGAACCATATTTTGGTCCAGCGAAAAATACAGCAAGTCAATTGTCTTAACCGGATATTTTTCTTTGAGTTGTTTAAAGCCGTTCAATATGTCTTCATTGGAGGCATTGGACAGAGTATCAGGTTTTTCAATAAAAACAACCAATACACGCGGCGCTGCGTCTATGTTAGCATACAACCGTGCAATTCTGCGGTCATATTTCTGACGTACAGCCGAGTATGCTTCATCAAAAGGAACCCCTTCTAAAAAATCATGGTTAAAGCCCATGTCATTGTGGGCGTTGTGGTATACATGGCACAGATTGGCCTGGTCCCCGTTGTTGCTGTGGGTATCTTCCAGGTCGGCTTTTTCAATGTAACGGTCAAAACCGGATACCAGAAGATGTATTCTTCCCAGAAAATCAGATCCAAATACCCAATCCAGCGGATAACTGGCGCGTTGCATTTTTGCCTTGCGTAGCGATTGGGAACAGGAACAAGCTTCTCCAATGCTGAAAATCAGATCATAGCGTTTTTTCTTTTTAAATTTAAGACCCGTATATAATTTTTTAGACATGGATTCGACTCCTTGTTATTTAGCGTTTTGTTTATTTCCATGCATTCAGCAGGTGCACTGTTTCCCGAACTTCTTCATCGGTCAGGACGGGAGAAATAGGAATGGAAATGATTTCCCGGTGTATGGTTTCCGACACGGGAAATGAGTGCGCGGCCCATTCCCGGTAAGCTTCCTGTTTGTGAGGAGGGGTGGGGTAATGGATGACGGTTTGGATGCCGTTGTCCTCCAGGTATTTTTGAAAAGCGGCCCTGTTCTGCACGCGCACGGCAAACACATGCCATACATGGGACTTTTCATCATAGGTTTGCGGCAGGGTAATGCGCGGATTGCAGATGTGGCTGCGGTAAAAAGCGGCTATTTCGCGCCGGCGGGCATTGTCTGCATCCAAATACGGCAGTTTAACGTCCAAAAAGGCGGCCTGTAATTCATCCAGGCGGGAGTTGATGCCTTTGTAAATATGGTGGTATTTGCGGTCGCTGCCGTAATTGGCCAGCGCGCGCACTTTGGCGGCCAGCGCCGCGTCGTTGGTGGTTACGCAGCCGCCGTCGCCCAGGCAGCCCAAATTTTTGCCGGGATAAAAACTAAATCCCGCCGCATCACCCAGGTTGCCGGTTTTGCGGCCCTGATACTCCGCCCCGTGGGCCTGCGCTGCATCTTCAATGATTTTCAAATGATATTTTTGGGCTAACTCCCAGATTTTTTGCATTTGTACTGCCTGGCCGTATAAATGCACTACCATAATGGCTTTGGTGCGGGGGGTAATTTTGGCCTCTATTAGATCCGGATGGATGTTGTACGTGCGTATATCCGGCTCCACCAGCACGGGTGTACAGCCGTTGGCACTGACGGCCAAAATGGTGGCAATATAGGTATTGGCCGGCACAATAATTTCATCACCCGGTCCAAAGCCGTAAGCTTTGATGATTATATTCAGTGCATCCAGACCATTGGCTACTCCTATGCAATGTTGGGCCCCTGTGTAAGTGGCAAAATGCTTTTCAAACAGCTCGTCCTGCCTACCGCGAATATACCACCCGCTGTCCAGCACTTCTTTAAACCTCGCATCCAGTTGCGTGCGGAAGCGTTCGTTTATTTTATGCAAATCCAAAAATTTAATCATGCATGACTCCGTTATTTTATTTAGTAATTTACCTGATTTAGGCGCCTTGTCCATTCTAAGTCAGAGCAGGGTAAATAAAAACTCCAGGGTGTTTCCCCGTGAATCAACAGTCTGTCTCCCGGTGGCAGATAGATAGAGGAACGGCATAAAAGATCGTTTTGAAAGTTTGTATTTTTAAATTCATACGTCCGTCCTCGATTTTGCTGAAAGCAGATCTTTAACCATAATAAATTTTGGAGAACAGGCACAGCCTATGGCCTGTTTAAAGTCACACAGGCCAAAGTTGGGTATACTTTTGTCTGTAGAATGGCCAATATCAATGACTTGAAATTGGCTGTCGCTGTAAAATTTAAATACATGGTAAGCCAAAAAATTCATGGGGCGCAGATTTTCACTTTCGGGAGTATTGCCCCAGTAAATTACGCGCAGAACCGTGTCATTGATATGGTATACCAGAGCCGAAGCAACAGGGGTTTGATGGAAATTCCGCACCAAAAAAAAGTCCATATTCACTACAGAATGGGTATTTTCTATTTCTTTCTGGCTCATCCAAAGAGGGAACCCACGGTACTGCCTGTTTTTACGGATGATTTCATAAACGGTATGCAAATCATCGGTTTTTTCAAAGGACAGGCCATTTTTAATGGCTGCACGTAGTTTCTGGCGGGCTTTCGGATCTATACTCATTTCGTAAGAGCCCGAAAAGTCTTTTAGATAATATTCAAAATTTACTTCAATATCTTCCGTCTTGTATCCGTTAACGAACAGAGCATTATAAAACATAGACAGGGCGGAGGGATTATAAAAGTGAGGGGGAAGGGAAAAAACAATTTTGTCACAGCCTTTTTCCGTTGCCCACTGATCTAATTCTTTTACGGCCTCATGATAACAAATGATTTTATTGTGTTTAGAGGCTTCGTTTAACATGGAAAATGAGGCAGAAAAAGGAATTTTCAGCACTCTTTCCCGAATACCTACTACAGCAACAAAACGGTTTTTCCCGTCATTAAACAGCAAATAGGCCACTTCATCGGCTTTGTGTTTGTTCAGCTCGCAAAATGGACTGCTATCAAATACCGAGCAAAGGTTTTTTTGTATTACATCGTATTCGTGGGCAGAAATTTGTGTGATTTTCATAAATCGTTATCCAATATCCGAAAAGCGGAAAGAAGTTTGTTTTACAGTTTGTAGAAATCGAGCCATCGTATTGTTTATGTTAAAATTCTGTACAATATAGCGGTTTTGTTTATCGGTAAGTCTATCATAGTCTATTCTAATACGGTCTAGAGCTTCGGCCAGGGAATAAGAGATGGTCAAACCGTTGTTTTCCCCAAAGAATCCTCCCAGAGAAAAGTCCTTAAAATCCGGCAGGAAGCCCACTTTTGTATCTGGTGGCAACGCTTGTGATGATGCTGGTACAGATAAGGCTGGAATACCCAGTTTCGCCCCTTCCAGACAAGATACTCCCATTGAGATAACGACGTCGGCCTGTTCTGCCAAAAATCGATTAAGCCGGGTGCCATATAAAGTGCCTGGAAAACGGATATCAATAAAAGGGTAATTTTTGTATAGTTGTTGATGCAGTTCGTCGTGAGCACCGATATCGGATATAACCGACAGAGTAATATTGATTTTTCGGCTACGGGCATAATCACTGAGAGCTGAAGAAATAAACAGCAAAGCATTGTTTTTACTGGAAACATTTCTACCTATGTAACATATATGCAAATACTCAGGATGAAAGGTTTTTTCTTTATGTGGTACAGGAGTTTCAATGGCAATTGGCAGATAATTCTTTTTCAAAAATGGATAATATTTTCTTAAATTAACGTAGTTTGGCCAGTCTTGAAACAGCAGGGCGTCTGCAACGTCTGCTTTATACAACCTTTGGTATATTATCCAGCGGTACTTTAATTTTTGCCAAAAGGAAAGTTTTTCCAATATATCGTCATAAGTGTGAGGCTCCATGAAATAAAACACAAATTTTTGTGTTTTTAATGAAGCCAGCAATGAATTCAACAATAAAAACGTTCCGTTTGTTACAATGACGGCGTCTGTCGGAAACTTTTCTCTCCCTTGGATTAGTTTTTGTGTGTTATATGCAAGCTGACAAATAGATCTTTTTTGCGGATCAGCAAAGTGTTTGTCCAGATAATACCACAAGGGACTTTCTTGTCTGTCTGCTATATATACTTTGTACCGGCCGTCGTTCATCAGCCAGCAGGCCATCCGCAGGCAAGTAAGCACTTCTCCGCCTATCCCGTAACTGTGCAACAGAAAAATAATGTTTTTAACCGGCGGCATATATCAGCTCCGCATAGCCGAATCCATCCCTTCCGTATCCATTTCCTACATAAAAAAGAAATATTTTTTTACCGGTATCAATAACTGCAGGAAAGTATACCATTTGTTCGTCAAATTCTCCGGGGTGTCCGTGGGGAATGGTTTCCAACCATTCGTCATGGCGTTGCCAGTTTGTACCGTTTTGTACGGCGCAGCCCATAAAATATTTAAAATCCAGTGTCCGGCGTGTGTAAAATACCATGGTTTTTCCCAACAACTTAACAATTTGGGGGCGGCCGAGTCCATGTTCTTTGGATAAATCTGCTTTTACGGCAGAAATTCCCCGCTTGGGGAAGTCTATACCGTTAACAGATTCAATATAGTTTACTTCGTAGACGGGACGGTCTTTGCCCGCGATACGATACCAACCAGAACCGACGGAATAACAGCATTTAAAAATACGATCTTCGTAAATGACAGATGTACCGGCCCGCGTATACAGTCCCTCATCCTGCCTGTCCATAACGGGGGCCTGGCTGACACGTTGAAAAGAGTTTCCGTTATCCTGGCTGATGGCCAAACCAGAAAAATTGGAAAAAGCAATTTTATCTAGTTTTTGAAAGCCGGTGTAATATAAAAAAATACGTCCGTCCGGATGCCTGTAAACATGCGCGGGGAACACACCGTTGTCGTCAAAACATCCATCCTGACCAATGTCCAATACAAATCCCGGAGATATTTGTTTGACATGAGCTGGGTTATTGCTGTCTACATCTATGTAAGCAATACGGGAAATTTTATTTTCATCCCAGGCTCCCACATATACCCGGATAGTATCGGCGTCATACATAATGGGAGCCGGCGCCATGGCATGGTCGGTCCAACCTTGATATTCATGATATGGTTTGTAAATTAGCCCTTTTTTATGCCATATATAATTTTTTAACATACAATCCTCTCGTCAAACAAACATTCCGTCATAGAGGCGTCAAATGTCGGAATATTTAGTTGTGCGGCCACTTCCTGCCTTTGTGAAAAGCTGTCGTCAATATAAATAGATTTGCTCTTTGTGATATATTTGTATTTTTTATCTTTTTCTTTTAACCAGATAACTTGGTCAAAAAGGGATTCTATGCGCCACTTTTTCAAATAGGCGGTTTTGTTTTCTCCTAAATGTTTAGAAAGCAGAATAATTTTTTTCTTTTTATTTACGCACTGGTAGAGAAATTTAATAATGTCCGTATTGATGTGCCCCTTGCTGATGATTGTGTCATCCAGGTCAATATAAACATTTTCATATTCATAATCCAACAAATAACGGTTGCAAAGAGCTCTGTCTAAAACCAGCTTGGGTTTGTTGGGGCAGACAGATACGGGCAGGCCGAAGAAAAGATACAGCCCCAATAAAGCGAAGTTTACCCCGTAACAACGGTGGTAGCACATAGTGCCGGCAATTCGCACGTCAATTTCCAGCAGTTTCAGGTTGCCTTCAGCATCTGCTTTCATTTGGAAAAACCAAGCCCCGGAAATTTTTATTTTCTTTAAAATTTTACGGGCGCATAGACGGAAATATTCATCTGTCTGGGGCAGCAGCGGTTCTGCATGCATGGAGGTGGCCATACGAATGCGCGAACGTTCTCTGCCTGCGGCAAACAACAGATTGCCATCGTTATCAGAAAGGCAGTCTACAGTGTATTCTTTCCCAGGGAGGAATTCCTGTACGACGAATTTTGAGAAATCAATGGCATCGGCTTCCTGCTTGTTTTGCAGAATACGTGCACCCTGTGCACCGTAACCTTTGTCTAATTTTGCAAAGAGGGGGAATTTGTCGGGTTCGGTTGCTGAAGCATATACCCGAGGAACAGGCAATGTGTCACGCAAAGTTTGAAGAGTTAATTTTTTAGAGCGGGTAATACGCAAGACCTGCTCATCAGGTAATAAAATGGACGTATGGATTTCATGTCTTTTTTCAAACAGGGCGTCTATAACAAAGGAATTTGCCGGATAAATTACATCTATCTGACAGATGTCTACTACCCGGTTTAAGTCTTCCACCCAGCCTTTTTCTCGTACATCTCGGACGATATGATTATCCTGGTACAGAAAAAAAGCCTGATTTGGTACGGCACTGGACGCAGAAAACAAGGATACCTCTTTACAGTGTTTAAGGCTGTTGTATATCTCTATTCCGTTTTCCATTCCGCCTGGAAAAACAAGGACATTCCAGTGATGTTTCGCCATTATCGCTTTTCCTTTAAAAAATCTTCATAATCCCGTATATAGTCTGTTTCGTCGTATTTTTCCGAAGCTAGCACCATAACGACGCAGTCCGGGCTGAAGTTGGTAAACTCCCTCCATACGGGGCCGCAAATATACAGCCCTTTGTCCGGCCTGTCCAGGCGGACGGTTTGGCGTTCACGGCCGTCGTCCAGGATAAAATCGCAGGAACCTTTGGGACAAAAAAGGATTTGCTGCAGTTTCCGGTGGGCATGTTTCCCGCGGATGAAATCTTTTTTGGTGTTATAGATATAATAAACACGTTTGATTTCAAACGGGAGTTTTTCCGCCCCTTCTATCACGGACAGCAGGCCGTTCTCATCGCCGAACGTACTAAAAGACAGCAGTTTTATTCCTTGCATAATCCGCCTTTTTGCAGATACCACTGCACCGTTTTGCGCATGCCCGTTTCAAAGGTTTCCTGCGCTTTCCAACCCAGTTCCGTTTCCAGTTTGGAGGCGTCTATGGCGTAGCGGCGGTCATGGCCGGCACGGTCTTTGACAAACGTAACCAGGTGCTTATAGGGCTGCCCGTCCGCGGCGGGCTTGAGTTCGTCCAAGAGCCCGCAGATAACGTCCACGATTTGCAAATTGTTCCGCTCATTGCGCCCGCCGATATTGTATGTTTCGCCCGCGCGGCCTTTTTGCCATACCAGGGCTATGCCTTTGCAATGGTCCAGCACATACAGCCAGTCCCGCACGTTTTTGCCGTCTCCGTAAATGGGGATGGGCTGCCCCGCCAGGGCCTTGCGGATGATGGTGGGGATAAGCTTTTCCTGATGCTGCTTCGGGCCGTAATTGTTGGAGCAGTTGCTGGTGGTTACGTTAAGGCCATAGGTATGGTGATAGGCGCGTACCAGCATGTCGCTGGAGGCCTTGCTGGCCGAGTACGGGGAATTGGGGGCATAAGGAGTGGTTTCTTTAAACAGTCCCGTTTCCCCCAGGGAACCGTATACTTCATCGGTGGAAATGTGGTGGAAGCGGCAGTTTTCATAGCCGGCTTTTACCCGGCCCGGCGCATCCATCCAGTGTTTGCGCGCTGCTTCCAGCAGAGTAAAAGTGCCCTCAATATTGGTTTTGATAAAAGGCAGCGGGCCGGAAATGGAATTGTCTACATGTGATTCGGCTGCAAAGTGGAAAACGCCGCGGATATCGTGCCGGGAAAACAGGTCGTTGACCAGCTCTGCGTCGCAAATATCGCCTTGGACGAAGCTGTAACGGGGATTGCCCGCACATTCGGACACATTGCTTAGGTTGCCCGCATAAGTTAATTTGTCCAGGTTTAAAATGCGGTATTGCGGGAACGCTTCCAAAAAATACGGGATGAAATTGGAACCGATAAACCCGGCTCCGCCCGTCACTAATAAAGTTTCTTCAGACATTCTTCCACTCCTTGCGTCCAGTGGGGGGGAACGATCCCGAACGCTTTTTTGATTTTTTCTTTGCTTAATACGGAATAAGCCGGCCGTTGTGCCCGTGCGGGATATTCACCGGTTGTAATGGGTAGTACACGGGCCCTGCATCCGGCTTGTTTGACTGTATAATAGGCCAAATCATACCAGGAGCATACCCCAGAATCCGTAAAATGGTATATTTCTTTTTTGCCGGTGGCCATGCGGGGCAGGATGTTTAGAATAACTTCGGCTAAATGCGGTGCATAAGTTGGCGTGCCGATTTGGTCGGCCACCACGCGTATTTCCTCTTTCGTGCGGCCCAGCTCCAACATGGTTTTGACAAAGTTCTTCCCGTACGGGCTGTACAGCCACGCCGTGCGGATAATGCAGGCCGTTTCTGCATATTTAAAGACGGCCTCTTCCGCTTCTTTTTTTGTCTGTCCGTACACGCCGGTGGGGCGGGCGGGGGCATCTTCCGGTATCGGGGTGTGGGCCGTGCCGTCAAAAACGTAATCCGTGGAGATATGCACCAGCGGCACATGCCTGGCCGCGGCCAGTTTAGCCAGGTTTTCCGTTCCCGTTACGTTTATGCGCCGCGCCAAAGCGGGTTCTTCTTCGGCTTTGTCTACATTGGTATAAGCGGCGCAGTTGATAATGGCGCTAAAATGGTGTTCCGCTCCGAAAGCCTGCACGGCCTGTAAATCGGTAATGTCCAGTTCGGCCGCGTCCGTATATAGCGCGCCGTTTTCGCCCAACATATCGCGCAGGCAGCGGCCCAGCTGGCCGTTGGCGCCGGTGATTAAAAACATGGGTTCTCCTTGTAAGCCGCAAACAGCGGGTTTTGCAAATCTTTTTCAGACAGGACGGCTTTGCTTAAGTCTATCTTCCAGTCTATTTTCAGTTCCGGGTCGTCAAAACGTACGGCCCCTTCGGAAGCCTTGTTGTAAAAGTTATCGCATTTATAAGCAAAACGCGCCGTGTCGCTCAGCACCGCAAATCCGTGTGCAAAACCGCGCGGGATAAAAAATTGCTTTTTGTTTTCTTCCGTCAGTTCCACGCCGTACCATTGGCCGAAAGTCGGGCTGCCGCGGCGCAAATCCACGGCCACATCCCATACGGCCCCTTCCAGCACGCGCACCAGTTTGGCCTGGGCGAAGGGGGGCTTTTGGAAGTGCAGCCCGCGCAGGGTATTTTGGCGGGAAAAGCTTTCATTGTCCTGCACAAAGTCAGCCTTTATGCCGGCCTGTTCCCATACCTGTTTATTGTAAGATTCGTAAAAATATCCGCGGTTGTCGTTGAAGACCTTGGGCGTCAGCACGACAAGCCCGTCTATCGGGGTTTTAAAAAAATCCATTTTTTATATCCTCCGGAATGGCCGCCAGATAGGCGCCATACTCCGTATTCTTCATCTGCTGTGCGCGGCGGGCCAGGTCGTCCAGCGTCAGCCAGCCGTTTTTAAAAGCGATTGCTTCCAGGCAGGCGATTTTCAGCCCCTGCCGGCTTTCCAGCGCTTCAATGAACATGGACGCCTTGATTAAGTCCGAGTGGGTGCCCGTATCCAGCCAGGCCATGCCGCGGCCCATCAGCTGTACGGAAAGCTCGCCTTTTTGCAGGTACCAGTCGTTGACGGCGGTAATTTCCAGTTCGCCGCGTGCGGAAGGCTTGATGTTTTTGGCCACGTCCACCACCCGGTTGTCGTAAAAATACAGCCCCGTTACGGCCCAGTTGGACTTGGGGTTTTGGGGCTTTTCTTCAATGGATATGGCTTTTTTGTTTTCGTCTATTTCCACCACGCCGTAGGCTTTGGGGTTTTTGACGTGATAGCCAAACACCGTGGCGCCCGTTTTTTGGGCCGCCGCCTGCTGTACCAGGTTTTTCAGGTCGCGTCCGTAGAAAATATTATCGCCTAAAATCAGGCACACACTGTCTTGGCCTATAAAATCCGCCCCCAAAATAAATGCCTGGGCCAGGCCTTCGGGCTTAGGCTGCTCCATGTATGACATATGCAGCCCATAGGCGCTGCCGTCTCCGAACAGTTTTTTGTACAGGGGCAGGTCTGCCGGGGTGGAAATGAGCAAAATATCCCGTATGCCTGCCAGCATGAGTACGGACAGGGGGTAAAACACCATCGGTTTGTCATAAACCGGGATGAGCTGTTTGGATATTCCCAGGGTGGCGGGATAAAGACGGCTCCCCGTTCCTCCGGCCAACACAATTCCTTTCATATCATGCCTCCTAATGCACCCACCAGGCCAGGTGCGGGACACTGCCCGTCCCGGCGTAAGGCGTGAGCCATTTCAGCAGCGTAAATTTAGCGCGTTGTATCCGGCTTGTTTCCGCGCGGTTTTCATACAAAAACAAAACGGCTTTCCGGCACAAAGCGTCGGTCTGTTGCCGGACTTCTTTGGGGGATTTGCGCAGGCGGCGTACGGCCCGTGCCGTATAAGACAGCGCCAGCGGGAAAACGGCCTTTTGGGTAAAGCCCCTGTCTTTGAGGGTTTGGCACAGGGCCAGCATATTTTCCAGCGTGCCTTTGTCCAAAGCGCTTTTCCGGGCCGAAACGGAACCGGCCAGCCCCACGCGGTAAATGTACAGGTATTCGTTGCTGAATATGATTTTTCCCGCATATTGGTACAACAGTACTTCAAACGGGAAATCCTCCGCGATGGTTCCCGGCAAAAAGGATAAATCATGCTCCCGCACCAAAGCCGTCCGTATGAGTTTAAGCCATACCTGGCTGTCATCCAGGGCCGCCTGGAAGCGCTGCGCGCTGGCAGCAGGCGGGGCAGGCTTTAAAAATTCTTTGTGTTTATGGTCGCAAGGAATGAAAGCTCCCGTGTGCATATCCAGGAACATATAGCGGCAGCGCACAATATCGGCTTGGTGTTGCCGGGCCAAGTTGTATAAATGTTCCAGATATTCGGGTTTTACCCAATCGTCGCTGTCTATAAAGCAAATGTATTCGCCTTTGGCGTGCTGCAGCAGTATATTGCGTGCGTGGGCCACTCCCAGGTTTTCCGGCAGGGAGATTACGCGCAGGCGCGCATCTTTTTGGGCGTAGGCGTGCAGGATTTCGGCGCTGCCGTCGGTGGAAGCGTCATCGGTGCAGATGATTTCCAGGTTTTTATAGGTTTGCCCCAGGATACTGTCCAGGCACTGCGGCAAAAAGTGCTGGACATTGTATACGGGTACCAAGACGCTGATTAACGGATATTTTTCCGGCATAATTATATATTTGCGGCCAGGTGTCCCGCACAGAAAAAGGCGGGACCCCCAAAATGGGATTCCGCCTTTAAAGAAAAAAATAAAAAGGAAGCCAACAAAAACGGCTGGATAATCCCGAGGCTAATCCCAGTCCCAGTCATTAAACAGCTGTAGTTTCGCATAGAAAAGTCTATGCGAAACATTCGGCAGAAGGTAAAGGGCTCATGACTTCCCTTCACCTCCTGCCTAAACCAGCTGTTTTGGGACGGGATTAGCACGTTTTACAACGACTTCCTGTTCTTTAGACAGGATTCCCAAAACAGACAAATTTGTAATAAGTCCCTTTTCCCAGGGCTTATGCAGTACGCCGTTTGCTCCTTAAATAAGATATTTTCATTATAGCATATTATATTGATATAACAAGAATATCCGGAGAGGGCTATTGTGACGGTACGCAAATTAAATATTTGTCCTGCCATATGATGTGGTGGCCCGGCGGTATGGCAGAAGGCTGTAAGCGCAGAAGGAGATTAATGCATATGTGTGTGGTGCAGATCCGGCAAATGGGCGTGGGTATGTTCTATGGGTTCATGCGTATGGAAATGGCTGTGTGAACCTGTAACGGGACAGGGGTGGCTGTGGGTGTGGTGCCCGTCGTCATGGCGGTGGCGGTGTTCATGCGCCAAGGTTTCGTGTCGGTGTTTATGTATATGGGTTTCCGTGGCGGCCAAATACGCTCCGGCGGCCATCAAAACAAATGCCGCGACAAAGTTTGTCTTTAGGGGCTGTCCCACCACTATAAAAGACAGGAAAACGCCGATAAAAGGCGCAAATGCATAATAGGCGCCGGTACGCGCCGCTCCCAAATCACGCTGTGCCAAAATGTACAAGTATACGCTTCCCCCATAAGCCACCGCTCCGAGCGGCAGGGCCAGCAATACGGCAGCGGGAGCCCATGCGGCTTCTCCCAGTACAAATGCGATAAGCAGGGCCCCCAGGCCGGAGCCAAAGCCCTTAATCAATACGATTTCCATCGGATTTTTCAGCGACATTTGCCGGGTGCAGTTGTTTTCCGCTCCCCAGCACAGGCACGCCAGCAGGGCCAGCATCGCCCCTTTAGAAAAAGACAAAGAAGCAAAATCGTCCACGGACAATACGATGCAGGACAGCGTGATGAGCCCGATAGCTGCCCAGAGGCGCTTGCCGACCACCTCTTTGAATATAACCAGCGCAATAACCGCCGTGGCGGCTATTTCAAAATTATTTAACAAAGATACCGTGGCAGGCGTGGATAAGGATAAACCCCATAAGAGCAGTATGGGCGCGGCAATATCCAGAAGTACCATCGCGGTTAAGTACGGCAGGTCTTTGCGCGTTACATGCGCTTCGCACCCGGACCGGCGGAGCGACGGTATATATAGCAACAGCATCCCCAGCCCCGCTCCCAGATATAGCAGCCCTGCCAGAAACGTCGGGCTTAATTTGTCTAAAAACAATTTGGAAAAGGGCGCGCTCAACCCGTAACATACCGCCGCCAAAACGGCGAATAATACGGCTTTTTTGTGTTGCATATATTTATTATACCTTTTACCTGTTCCGTCTAAATGTTATACCCCGCAAATCCGGCGCATATGCTGCAGAAATGTTTCCGCCGCTTTGGAGAAGACCTGTTCTTTTTTCCATACCAGATATAACGGGGAATAAACCGCGGGCTGCAAAGGGCGGAAACAAAGCGGGGAGGAGCCGGAGGTATTGATCAGTTTTTCCAGCGTCAGCGCACAGCCTACGCCTTCTTCCACCATCAGAGCGGCATTGTAAATCAGGTTATAGCTGGCCACGC
This sequence comes from uncultured Elusimicrobiales bacterium, assembly GCA_944324105.1. Lineage (GTDB taxonomy): Bacteria > Elusimicrobiota > Elusimicrobia > Elusimicrobiales > Elusimicrobiaceae > Avelusimicrobium. Next base: position 11,853 of record CALUVA010000002.1, on the reverse strand, counting down.
TGTCCAGTTTTCCGCGCATGGAGCCGAACCAGCCGGACAGTTCATTATACCGCGCGGCCTGGCGCGACACCAGCAGCGGCACGCCGGCCAGATCTTTTGCGCGTATGTTTTTTTGCGCGGCCAGCGGGTGGCTTTTGGGCAGCAGCAGCCCCCAGCGGTCTTGTACGGGCAGCGTGATATAATCGTATCTTTCCAGTTTGGCCGCCCCGATGAGTACGGCAAAATCCAACAGCCCTTTATCCAGACGTTCTGTCACATCCTCGGCGTTTCCGCTGAAAAGATGATAGCGCACCAGCGGGTGCTCCCGTTGCATTTGGCGCACGGCGCGCGCCGCCAGGCGCATACCGTCGGTTTCCCCGCCGCCCAGGTAGACATCGCCGCTGATTTGATTGTCTTGGGAGAGAAATTCCGTTTTGGTCTTGTCGGCCAGCAGCACCAGCTCTTCGGCGCGCTTGCGCAACAGTGCGCCCGCCGGCGTGAGCATCAGGCGGCGTTTTTTGCGCCCGCGCTCAAAAAGTTTGGTTTTCAGTTCCCGCTCCAAGTCCATAATTTGCCGCGACAGGCTGGGCTGTGTAATATGTACGGCCTGGGCCGCACGGGAAATGCTTTCTTCCCGTGCCACCGCCAAAAAATACCGCAAGACGCGTAAATCCATATTTCCTCCAAAATTATATACTTTAAAAGCATATAATAGCATAAAAAATAAGTATTTGCTATGTAATTTTACTTTTCTTATACTATTGGCATAAAGGAGACGAAAACTATGAAACAATATGTCAATTTGGTATTGGATGAAGAACGGGCCTTGTACGGCCTGAAAAACGCCGAAGTGCGCCGCTGCACCTTTGACGGGCCGGCGGACGGGGAATCGGCCCTGAAAGAGGCGCGCTCCCTGCGGGTGGAAGATTGCGATTTCCGCCTGCGTTATCCCCTGTGGCACGTGCAGGACAGCACCGTCACGGACTGCCGCTTAACGAATACCTGCCGCGCCGCGCTGTGGTATAACAAAGACCTGACATTGGCCCGCTGCAGTTTAGGCGGAATAAAAGCCGTGCGCGAAGGCCGCGGCATTACGCTGGAGGACTGCCAAATCAATTCGGACGAGTTTGGCTGGAAATGCCGGGGGTTGACCCTAAACCGCTGCAGTTTGGTTTCGGAATATCCGTTTTTGGACAGCCGCGACGTAGAAATCAACCGCCTGGACATGAAGGCCAAATATTCTTTCCAATATGTAAAGGACCTGCATATCCGCCACAGCGTGCTGGATACCAAAGACGCTTTTTGGCACAGCGAAAACGTTACGGTGGAGGACAGCGTGGTCAAAGGCGAATATCTGGGCTGGTACAGCAAAAACCTGACGTTTATTAACTGCAAAATTATCGGCACCCAGCCTTTGTGTTACGCGCAAAACCTGACGCTGAAAAACTGCGAAATGGAAGGGGCGGACCTGGCCTTTGAATACACCGACGTGCAGGCCGACGTAACGACGGACATTGTCAGTGTCAAAAATCCCAAAAGCGGCTTTATCCGTGCCAAGCATATCGGGGAAATTATTTTGGACGAACACCGCCTGCGCGGCAGCAACTGCGAGATTACGCAGTTGTGCCCCGTGGCGGCATAAAGGGGGGAAAATGGAGTTAAAAGAGTTTTTGGACCATGTCAACCGGGGCCTGCCCGTGGACGGCTCCTCGGAGATGCAACGGTATATGACCCGCCTGGCGCATGAGGCCATGCGCATTACGGCGCGTCTGAACGCCGGCTACCATGAACCGGAGGAAATCCGCGCTTTGTTTTCGGAGCTGACGGGAAAAAAGGTGGATGCGTCTTTCCGTATGTTCCCTCCTTTTTATACAGATTGCGGCAAAAATATTACCGTCGGAAAAGACGTGTTTATCAATTCCGGCTGCCGCTTTCAGGACCAGGGCGGCATCAGCATAGGCGACGGCAGTTTAATCGGCCACAATGTTGTGCTGGCTACATTAAACCACGCGCTGGAGCCGCACCGCCGTTCCACCACCCTGCCCGCGCCCATACGCATCGGCAAAAAAGTATGGATAGGGGCCAACGCCACCGTAGTGCCCGGGGTAAGCATAGGCGACGGCGCCGTCATTGCCGCCGGAGCGGTGGTGACTAAAGACGTGCCCGCCCGCACCGTTGTGGCGGGGGTGCCAGCCAAAGCCGTGAAGGTTATACCGGCGGAAATATAAATGTCTGCGGTGTGCTTTGCCGCAGTAAACGTATCGGATCATAAGGGGAAAATATGTATAAACAAAAACTGTTTGCTTTATTTTCGGTGTGTTTGTTGGGGGCTTGCGCCTGCGGCGGGGCGGCGGACAGTGCTCAGGAAGGAGAAAAAAATATGAATATTTTGGCAAATTTGTCGTCCAATCCCATGGCGGGAAATTTTGATTTAAAAAGAAGAACCGTGCGTTTAAACAGCGGATATGAAATGCCGCTGGCGGGCCTGGGCACCTATGCGTTGGCGGATAAGACGTGTGAAAGCTCCGTGCTGGCCCTGCTGGCTGCCGGCGGAAGGCTGATTGATACGGCTTCTTTTTACGGAAATGAGGAAAGCGTCGGCCGCGCCGTGCGCAAAAGCGGCGTGCCGAGGGAGGAAATCTTTGTTATCACCAAACTTTATCCCACCCAGTTTGCCCGGGCGGAGGAAGCCATAGAACAGGCCTTGCAAAAACTGGACATCGGGTATATAGATTTGCTCCTGTTGCATCATCCCGGCCGCGGGGACGTAAAAGCCTATAAAGCGTTGGAAAAAGCCGTGGCGCAGGGAAAAGTGCGTTCCATCGGTTTGTCCAACTGGTACATTAAAGAACTTCGGGAATTTTTGCCTCAGGTCAGCGTCAAGCCCGCTTTGGTGCAAAATGAAATACATCCGTATTACCAGGATACCGAAGTAGTGAAATATATACAAAGTTTGGGGATTACCGTGCAGGGCTGGTTTCCTTTTGGCGGCCGCGGTCATACGGGGCGCATGTTTTCCGACGGCACGGTGGCTTCCATTGCTCGTGCTCACGGCAAAACTCCGGCGCAGGTAATTCTGCGGTGGAATTTACAGCGGGGGATATCCGTTATTCCGGGCTCGTCCAATCCCGCGCATATACGGGAAAATCTGCAAATTTTTGATTTTGAACTGACCGAAGAAGAAATGAAACAAATGGCCGCTTTGGACAGGCATGAAAAACATGAATGGTATTAATTCTGCCGCTCCCTGCTCATGATTTAGAAGAACGGGCCCAAAACAAAAGCGGCAGGCCGCAGAGCAACAGGGCCCCAGCTCGACATGATAACGCCCCTTGCGGTTAAGCAAGGAGCGTAGCACAAGATTTATAACTATGTCATTATGGCACCAGCACAATTTCCTTTAAGCCATTTAACGTGCAATCTTGCCATAGTTCTTGCGAAGGGATTTGGTCTGCTGTAATATAGCGCGGTTTACCTAACATTTTTTTGAGTGCTTTGTGGATGTCAACAAAATGTGCGGCTCCCATTTCACTAAATACGACTTCGTATTCATTCAGGGCTGCGGCTATATTCTGCAACATAAATACACCTCGCGCATTGTCTAGTCCTTTTGTAATTTTGTAAAAAGGAGTTTTCTTTACCCATTTCTTGGGAGTTAATTCCATTAAATCTAAGTAGAACGATATAAAATCGGTCGTGTTAAAATCTCTATTATAGTGCTCTTGGAAATAAGCAAGCAAACGGTCTTCAGTAAACAATTCTCCCCATGCGGGATTGTGTACTGTACGCTTGTAATCTCTAATTTCTTGGGTAGCACTCGTTTGTTTTCCCTCATATTTAGCAACAAAAGAGTATGCACTGCGAATTATCCACAACATTTGGAAATCCTCATACGAAAAACCATGCTGCTCAGCATACTTCCATTGTTTTTCCAAATCGGCGTCCGCTCGTACCAGTGGGATATTGTTTTTGGCACTTAAAGCAGCTGTATATACGTCTTCCATTTCTCTACAATTACGGCCACTCAAAGGGGAACCCGGCTCTCTTTCAATAAGTGCAACTTGCGGATGGTAGGTATCGAAAGTATATTGTACGGCAGGTAAAGATTGAGGACCGTGTGAGGCTCCCAATACGACAAGGGTTCGTCCGTTCTTCTGATAAACAGCTAAAAAAGGCGGTCGCGTTTTATTGTAGGAGTAGAAAACGTAGCTCTCAGTGGGGTCAAGCAAACTGGTGTCTGCCACAAATGTTTGGGCAGATATTCCTAACGTACAGAAGAATAATAGTATTGTCAAAACATTTCGTTTCATCGTCTTTTGCCCCTTTAATTAAGTAGTATTTCTTCATTTCAAGTGTATCAAATATCAAGTGGAAATGATATTCTTTTTGTTAGTGGTGTAGTTATTGTGACAGATGGCCACCGGCGCGGTGGTGACTAAAGACGTGCCCGCCCGCACCGTCGTGGCGGGGGTGCCGGCCAAAGTGGTTAAAGAAATCAGTTAAAAACGAAAAGTTTTACGCCGTCAAAATTTAGCATTCCTTCGGTGTCTGTCCGGGCGGGCCCAAAATAAAAGCGGCAGGCCGCAGAGGAGCAGGGCCCCGGCGGCCAAAAAACCGCTCGGCGCGCCGAACCGGTCCATCATGCGTCCCACGGCATAGGAAAGAAGGGCCTGAATGACGACGGACAGAGCCATCAGAAAAGCCAGCGCGCGGCCCAGATATTGCGGCGGTACGCACTGCATAAAAGAGGTGTTGAGCAACACGCGCAGGGCCGCCATGGCCAGCCCCGTCAGAAACACGCAGGCGAAAAATCCCGCCGTGGCGGTGTTGACATAAAACAGCCCCATGCCGGCCGCCGCCGCGGCAAACAGCGCATACTGCCAGGCCTTTATTCCGGCGGGGGAAATAAGTCTGGCCGCATACAGTCCCGCCAGCAAAGCCCCCAGCGCAAAAAACATATCCGCCGTACCGTATACCAGCGGTCCCTGTTTCAGCGTAAACTGCACATATCCCGGGATAATCACATTGGAAACCGATATCACCACCGTGGGCAAAAAGACCGCCAGCCCAAACAGCAGGCGTTTTTTGTCCCGCCACAAATACGCCACGCCTTCCGTCAGGTTTTTCCATAATCCTTCGGAGGCGGGGCTGGGACAGTCAAAATCTTTTCCGGCGCGGGCAAACAGCCAGGCCCCCGCCCAGGTAAAAGCGGCTCCGGCGCACATCAGCAGATGAAACCCGAAGGCCTGGTACGAAAAAGCCGTCAGCAGCGCCGCGGCCATGGCTCCCAGCTGCATGGTAATCTCTATAACGGAATTGCCCTGCGCCAGCCGCTGCGGCGGTAGCACCGCCGGCACGGCCCCGCGTGAGGCGGTGGTAAAAATCACCATGCAGGGCATATTCAAAAATGCCAGCAGATAAATAATCAGCAATGCCGGCGCGCCGCAAGCGTGCAACAGGGCCGTCAGCGCAAACAAAACGCCCTGCCCCAGACAGCAGTATTTCATGGCGGCGGTTTTGCCGCGGTGGTCTATCAGGGTGCCGCAGGCGGCCAGCGCCAAAAACGCCGTGAGCAAGGACAGCGCGCTGTACAGGCCCAGTATCCGGTTTTGCCCCGTGGAATGAATGACAAACCAGGCCACGCCCACCACGCCTACGTTCATGCCGACGCAGGCCAAGGCATTGGCCGTAAAAAACAGACCCAGTTTGCTGCGCAATCTATTAACGGACACGGCGTTTTCCTTTTTGGGCGATGACGCGGGCAATTATTTCCAGCGCATTGCCGCGCATCAGGAAATCATGCCGCGAAAAAATGGGAATTACCTGCAAACGGCGCACATATTTTTTAAACCCGTTGTCCTTTTGCGCAATATGCGCGCGCTGGAAAGAGAGCAGGGCGCGGGCCATGGCGGGGTCTATGTCTTTGGCAGGAGGGTCGGGCCGCGTGGCCTTAAACAAAATCACGTTGCCGCCGTACGGACGCGGTTTGAAGGCAAACATGTCTTCAAACACGGCTTTGCTGTTGGAAAGCAGCTTGTCCACCAGCCCCAGCTTTTTAAAACGCGCAAACAGCGGATCGTTGTTTAAATAACCGTGGAAAAAAGAAGTGCCGATCAGTTTTTTGGTCAGCTCCTGCTCCTCTTGGCTGTGTTCTATCAGCGGGTCCAGCAAAAACAGCCATTCCACCCGTTCTCCGGCCTTTTCCAGCTGAACGGCAATTTCATACGCCACCGCCGCCCCGAAGGACCAGCCGCCCAGACTGTACGGCCCTTTGGGCTGTACGCGGCGGATGTATTTGATGTAGCGTTTGGCCAGCTGCGGTATGCCGCGGATAACGTCTTCCCCGCTGAAAATATTATGGGGTTCCACGGCGTAAAAGGGCTGGTCCGGCGGCAGTTTGGCCGCCAGCGGCACATAGGCTTCCGAGCCGGCATTGGCCGTGTGTATAAAAATCAGCGGTGTTTTGTTGCCCTGCGTATTGAACGCGTGTACCATGGGAAAACTGTTGTGGCTGTCCAGATACTCTGCCTGTTCGCGCAGGGTGGGGTATTTAAAAATCAGGGCGGGGGAAATATGTTCCCTGAATACGTCGCGTATGCGCAGGGAAAGCTCCGTAGAACGCAAAGATGTGCCGCCCAAATCAAAGAAATTGTCGTCGCGGCCGATGTGTGCGGGGTCCATATTCAGCAGCTGGGCCCAAATATACATCAGTTCTTTTTCAATGCGTCCCTGCGGCGCAGCGTATTTGGCCGTACTGCGGGCGGACAGGTCCGGCTCCGGCAGGGCGCGGCGGTCCACTTTGCCGTTGGGATTTAAAGGAATATGGTCCACCTGCACGAAAAAGGCGGGTATCATATAAGGCGGCAGGCTGTCTTCCAAAAAGCGTTTTAAGGCGGCTGCATCGGTCTTTTCTTTTGAAACAAAATAGGCTACCACATATTTATTCCCGCTTTTGTCTTCACGGGCGATGACGGTGGCGTCTTGGACAGTTTTAAATTTGCGCAACTGCAGTTCTATTTCGTTTAACTCTATGCGAAAGCCGCGTATTTTCACCTGGCCGTCTTTGCGGCCTAAAAATTCCAGTATCCCCTGCGGATTAAAGCGTGCAAAATCGCCGGTACGGTACATACGTTCAAACCCTTTTTCGGTACTGAAAGGATTGGGCACAAATTTTTCCGCCGTCAGTTTGGGGTGATTGAGATATCCCCGCGCCACATTGGGCCCCGCTATGCAGAGCTCCCCGAACGTGCCCACAGGGGCCAGACGGCCGGCTTTGTCCACAATATAGACGGAGCAGTTGTCGGCCGGGTGCCCGATAGGCACGCGGTCATAAAATTTGTCCACCGTAAAACAGGAAGCGTATACCGTGCATTCCGTCGGCCCGTAGGCGTTGACAAGTTTATATGTTTTCGGCGGCTGTACGGGCGTTAAGGTTTCCCCGCCCACAATGAGGTAGCGCAGGGAGGTCTTTTGAATGTTTTTGACAAATTGATACCCAAGCTGAGTTGTGAGCAGTGTGGCGGTAATTTGGTTTTTGAGATAGTATTCGTTTAAAGCCTCTATGTCAAATCGGATGTCCTGCGCAATGACATGCACGCATCCGCCGCAGGTCAGCGTAGGGTAAAAGTCCATCATACATGCGTCAAAACCCAACCCCGCCGAGGTGGCCACGCGATCCTGCGGGCCGAGGCGGAAGCGTTTGCGGTGCCCCTGGCAGAATACGGCCAAATTTTGGTGGGTCAGCACCACCCCTTTAGGCTGGCCCGTCGTGCCGGAAGTATATAAAATGACGAAATCATCGGGCATACCCGGTGCGGGCGGAACGGCGGCTTTGGCGGGGGTAGCGAATTTGGCCAACTGTTTTGGTGTAAGAGCAGCGGTTCCTTGGGCCAAAGGCAAAAATTCTTCATCGGCAATAACCAGCTTTACCGCTGCGTCTTTGAGCATAAACTGAATGCGTTCCCGCGGGTGGGAACTGTCCAGCGGCACATATGCCGCGCCGGTTTTTAAGATACCCAGCGCATATACCAGCAGATTTTCGCTGCGGCCGACCAAAATGCCGGCTTTGTCGCCGCGTTTAAGGCCTTTTTGTGCCAGCAGGAGGGCCAGGCGGTCAGAGGCTTCGTCCAGCTGTTTATAGGTCAAAACACGCCCTTCACAGACTACGGCGGGGCGTGCAGCATAGGTATGCGCCGTACGGCGGAAGGTGTCCACGATGGTTTCCTGCGGCGGAGTAGTTCGTTTTCCGGCAAAATCCGATAAAACCTGTTTACGCTGCGATGCCGTCAGAGCTGTCAGATCGGAGAGCTTTATTCTGGCGCAGGGGTCTCGCAGAATTTGGTCCAGCATATTTTTAAATAAATCCAGTATGCCTGTAATCACTTCGTCCTGATACAGCTGCCGGGAATAAGAAACGGATACATTTATGTCTTTTGTGCCACGCAGAATTTCCAATTGCATATCCGTTTGCGTGGCTTGGCGCATTTGCAGAAAAGTTACGTTTATTTCCGGCGTGGAAAAAGGACGTATTTCCGGCCGGTAGTTAACAATAACGTCAAACAGCGGTTTGCGCGAAAGGTCCCGCCGCGGCGCCAGCACGGGCACCAGGTATTCCAACGGGCAGGTCTGGTTGGCGATTACCCCGCGGAAAACTTCATTGGAACGCTGCAAATATTCCTGTAGTGTCAGCGCACCCTGCGGTTTAAAGCGTACGGGCACGGCGTTGACGAACATACCGAAAATATTTTTGCTTTGCGGATGGCTGCGCCCGTTCATAATTACGCCCAGCACAAAATCTTCGCTGGCGGTGTATTTGGCCAGGGCGGCGGCGGACAGTGCCGTCAGCAGCAAAGAAGGGGAAACGCCCAGCGTTTTGGCCGCCGCGTCCACGCGTGCGGTCGGAAATAAATATTCCGCGCTGACCTGTGCCGCATGCGGCAATATCTCGGGGCGCAGGCCGCGCAGCGGCATTTCGTTTTCCGGCACGCCGTCTTTAAACATATCCAGGAAAAACTGTGCCTTGTCTTTATAATCGGGGTTTTGCTCCTGCCACAGGGCATAATCCAAAAAGTCTTCTTCTTCCAGGCGGAATTTTTTGGCGCGGCGGTTTTTGTAGAGTTTCCACAGTTCTTCAATAATGCTGATTACGCTGACTCCGTCGGCTATAATGTGGTGCGCGTTCATGTGGAACACATATTCTTTTGCGCCGGTCTTAAACAGGTAAAAGCGGTACAGCGGAGGCACGGAAATATCATACGGGGCGTTGAGCTCTTCTATTTTTTTCATGGCCTGCCCAAACGGGCAGGAAAATACCGTCATTGCAAGGGGCAGGTCTTTGGCCAGTTTATGCACGATTTGTCCGTTTTCCGTCGGATAGTATGAAGATAAAATACGGTAACGCCCGACCCAGATTTTTAATGCTTCTTTAAAGCGGCGCAAATCCAGCTGTCCCGTGATTTTAAAAGCAAATTTGGCGTTGTATGCGTTGGACGAAGGCGACAAGCGCTGCTCGGCGGCCATTTGCCTTTCGGTGTAGGTCAGCGGCCAGAAAGGCCGCGGCTCATGCTTGCCGAAAGAATGGGTCAGTTTGTTTGTTTTTTTATCAATAAACCACAAAGATCCATCCGCATTGACCAGTGCATAATCGCCGGTTTTATACAAAAACGGATACATGGGCGTATACTGGCGTGTAACAGCGCTGTAAAACGGATTGGGCAGAAAATTTTCCTTTTTCACGCAGGGCAAATCGTAGGGCCGTTTGGCCAGATAGGCGCCCGTTACATATATCTCGCCTTTTTCACCCGCCTGACAGGGCAGCAAGTCCCCGTTTAATACATACAGCTGGGTATTTTTGTAATTCATGTATCCCATGCGGTAGCCGTTTAACGCGCGGTCTATATCTGCCTGCGGGTATTCTTTGGCTTTCAGCTGGGCCAGCAGTAATTTTTCACCGTCCGTAAGCGTCTGTCCCGCTTCCCTCCACAGAAGGCCGCTGCGGCATTTTTCCATAAAACGGCACAGGTTGTAATCGCGCAGCAGCTGCAGCTCGGAGTCGGCCATGAGCAGACAGTCCCCAGGCTTGGAGGGCATATCCACCGTTTTATGCAGGCGCTTGGTGATTTTTAATGTGTTGAAATTGGAGGTAACAAAAGAGTCCAGGAGCGGCAGGGTTTTTTCCGCCGTTACTTCATCTATGGGGGCGTCTTTTTCGGAAATGAAAAATTTAGCCATGAAGTGCTTTTTGGGCGCGTAGGGCTTGCGGGCGTTTTTTTGGTGGGCCGAAGGGTCCAGGTATGCGTCTAAAGACCAGTCAATAAGGTTGTATCCCAGTGCGTCGTAATACTGCGGCGGCGTGCTGCCCATAATGCGCGCGCCGGTCTCCACCAGCACGGGGCCGCGGTCCGTCAGTTTGATTTCGCTGTGTGAGGAACTGCGCGTAATGCCCAGCGCGTCCAGCACTTTAAAAGTGTATTCTGCGGCCTGTTTATAGCGGCCGGAAATGTCGTGCACTAGTTTGCTGGCTTCATAAACGGGCACGCCGGAACGGGTCAGCACTTTGTTATACAGCAGGACATCGGTCAGAATGTGGCGGCCCTGGCAGGAAACGCAGTTGACCACCATTTCGTCCCCTTCCACATATTCCTGCAAAAGCAGTTGGTCGTTGAGGTTGCCAGCGGCGTCGGTTTGGTGCAGGTACTTGTGAAAATAACGGGCGATTTCGTCTTCATTTTGGCAGGAAGCCACGCCGTCCGTTCCCGCACTGCGTGTGGGTTTAATGATAATACGCGGGTAATTTTTTTGTTTAAACCAGGCCAGGGCCTGGTCCAAAGAGCCAGTCAAAAAGGAATCAATGTGGTTCAGTCCCGCCGCAGCCAGGGCTTTTTGCATGAGAAATTTATCCCGCCTCGCCCATAACAGTTCCGGTTTATTAACGGGCAGGCCCAGACGCAGCGCCAGCGTTTCGGCCGCGATGACGCCTGTTTCCGTACCCGGGATAACGGCGGCAAAACGATAGGGTTTGAGCTTTTGTACGGCCTGTTCCAAATCGTCTGGCATACGCCAGCAGGCTTCATACAGTCCGCCTACCTGGGATTTGATGTATTTGTTCATAAAATCCGGCGAAAAGGAAGAAAGTTTTTCCCAGCCGGACGTGATGTGATACGGCTTCATCCCCCGCGCGCGGATACGCGCGGCATACTGGGTGCCGGTGGCGTAGCCGTCCACGATTAAAATATTTTGGGGGCGTTCAGTCATGCTTTTTAATTTCCCACAAATTATAGTTGGACTCTTTCCAGCCTACTTTTTTATACAGCGGCACGACGGCGGTATTCGTTTTGTCCACATAAAAACGCAGGCCGATGATGTCTGTGCGGCTGTGATAAAAATCCATTACTGCGCGGAACAAGGATTTAAATACACCGCATTTACGATGCTGCGGCGGCACATACAAATCCGTCAGCCACATAAAATTGGCGTTGCGCCAGGTGCTCCATTCAAAGACGTACATAATCTGCCCCAGTACCTCTTCTCCGTCGCAGGCCAGCAGATAAACGCCTTTGCGTTCGTCGTCCAAAATGGCCTGCATGCTCGCGCGCAGGCGCTGCAGGTCCAGCGGGCGGTTTTCGGTTTCCAAAGCCAGGCGGTTGTTAAAATCCACCAGGGTTTCCAAGTCTTTTTGTTCCGCTTTTCGTATCTGAAACATAATTCATATCCAAGTAAATATCTTTTATTATAGCTTTTTCCGGCGGAGTATAGAAGGAACAATCCGTCCGTTTCATTTACGGATTTGTGGTAAAAGAGTTATAATAAATTAAGAAAAATTCTTATTTAAGGAGAAAATATGTTTAGCGAAAAATTGCAAAAAGCGTTTAATGA
>CALUVA010000001.1 GCA_944324105.1 uncultured Elusimicrobiales bacterium | reverse complement strand
ATTTTGGCCCTGGAAGAAGAAACCGGCGACGCGGCGGACGCGTTCTTTAAGCGGCCCAAAAATATGTTTGAGCCGGAGGAGGACGCGCAGCCCGCCGATGCAGAGCCTGCGGAACAGACGCTGCAGTCTAAAGAAGCTGTAATTGAGGAAACTGAAAAACAGGAGGAGAACGCATGAATATCGTTTTAGCCGCCAGTGAGGCATTTCCGTTTTGCAAAACGGGAGGGCTGGCCGATGTGGTCGGTGCGCTGAGCCAACAGCTGGCCGGCAGCAAAAGCAACAAAGTGCTGTTGTTCCTGCCGCATTACCGCAATATACGGCGTGTATCCTCTTTAAAGGTGGTCCCGGGCGTATATTTAATCCCCGTGGGGGATAAAATTGAGCAGGTGTCTTTGTCGTATATCAACTGGGGCAATGTACTGGTATTTTTTGTGGGTAACCGCAAATATTTTGACCGTCCCGATTTATACCGCACCAAACTGGGCGATTACCTGGACAATGACGAACGTTTTATCCTGTTCTGCCGCGCCGTGCTGGAAGGGTGCAAGTTTGTGGGTTTCCGCCCCGATATTATCCACTGCCACGACTGGCAGACCGCGCTGCTGCCGGCTTATTTAAAAACCGTTTACAAGCTGGATGCCTTTTTTACCCGCACCCGCAGTTTGCTGACCATCCATAATATTGCCTATCAGGGGCATTTTCCGTATTCCACTTATGAAAAGGCGGGATTCCACCCGGCCGATTTTACGCCGGACAAATTTGAATATTACGGCGGAATCAGCTTCTTAAAAAGCGGCATTGTGTTTGCCGACAATATCAGCACCGTCAGCCCCAATTATGCCAAGGAAGTGCAGACGGATCCTTCTATGGGTTTTGGCCTGGAAGGGCTGCTGAAGTTCCGCAGCAAGAATTTTTACGGCATTGTCAACGGCATTGACACGGAAATCTGGGACCCGGAAATAGACACGCTGCTGCCCATCGGTTATGACGTGTCTTCTTTTTCCAAAAACAAGCCTGTTTCCAAACAGTATTTGCAACAACAGCTGGATTTGGAAGAAAACCCCCAAAAACCACTGGTGGGCGTGGTGTCGCGCCTGGATTATCAAAAAGGGCTGGACATTGCCGCTTCAGTCATGGAACGTTTGCATGGGCGCGCGCAGTTTGTGGTGCTGGGCTGCGGAGATCCTATGCTGGAAAAACAATACCGCGATTTGGCAAAAAAATATCCGTCCGATATTGCCTATGAAGGCAAACTAGACGAGGAACTGGCGCACCAGATTTATGCCGGTGCGGATATGTTCCTTATGCCTTCGCGTTTTGAGCCGTGCGGCCTTTCGCAGATGATTTCCATGAAATACGGTACGCTGCCCGTGGTCAGCAAAGTGGGCGGCCTGCTGGACACCGTTACGGGGTATAAAGAAGGGGCGGCAAATGACGCCGCCACCGGCTTTTTTATAAATACATTTAGCGAAAACGGTATTTACAATGCTTTAGACAAAGCGTTAAACGTATTTGAAGATAAAAAGATGTGGAATAAGCTGGTCAAAAACGCCATGCTGAAAGACAATTCCTGGGATAAATCCGCCCGGGATTATATGGCTTTGTATCAAAAAACGGTTTCATAAAAAGGGTGATGATATGTTAAAAAAAATAGGTTTTATTGCTGTGATGTTCGTGTTGGTAACGGTATCTTCTTTTGCACAGGAAGTGCAGACACCGCAGACTAAAGCCAAAAATGCCGTGTGGCTCATTGGCGACGGTATGGGGCCGGGAACCATGGGTATGTTTATGCAGGGAGTACGCCTGACGACTTTACCCCAGTATCCGGATAAACAATCTGTATTGGAAAAATTTATCCAAACTTCCGTGCCAGGCATGTACTTCAGTAATACTTATGATACCATCGTTACAGATTCCGCTGGCGCCGCCACACAGATGGCTACGGGAGTTTTGTCTCGTCCGGACTATATCGGCGTGGATCATGAGGGAAAACCGGTGCAAACCCTGCTAGAAGAGGCTATTAAACAGGGTAAGTCCGTCGGCGTGGTTACGGATGTGTATGTGGCTGATGCGACCCCTTCGGGATTTTTGGCACATACCCAAAGCCGCAGCGAAAAATACGATATTGCCCGCCAGTTGGTTAACAGCGGCGCACAGGTTATTTTAGGCGGCGGGCTGAAATATTTTACCCAGAAAGAAAATAAAAAACTTTTAAAAGAAGCTAAAAAACAGGGCTGGACCGTGGTGCAAAACGCCAAAGAATTGGCCAAAGTGAAAGAAGGCCGCGTGTTGGGTTTGTTTGCTGAAGAAGGCATGCCGTTTTACGGTGATATGGAACGCTATCCTCAGGTGCCTACGCTTAAAGAAATGACGCAGAAAGCCGTGGAACTTTTAAGCCAGAATAAAAACGGCTTTGTGCTGGTGGTGGAAGCCGGAAAGATAGATTGGGCTTTACATGATAATGAAGCCGGCCCTTCCATGTGGGAAATGATTAACCTGGATGAAACATTGGGTTATCTGTGGACTTTTGCCCGCCAAAGCGGCGATACGCTGGTCTATGTAAACGCTGACCATGAGACCGGAGTGCCCGTGTTTCATTACCGCCATTTGGACGAAGAAACTTTTAAACACAAATCAGGCCAGGGGGAAATGTTGTACGGCGGGAACACGGATTATGTCAATTATCCGTACTACCAGAAAATCTTTGCTCATAAACATCTGTTATATTATGTGTACCCTGAATTTAAGAAATTGCCTCAAGAACAGCAAACCGCCGAAAAGCTGCAGTCTATGGCGGATGGAGCTATGGGAGGGCATGTGGATTTGCATTTGGACGGGGAAGTGCCCGATTACGATGATTTGATTGAACACCTTAATGAAGCGTTGGGCCTGGTATGGGCTACGGGAAATCATTCTTCCGGCATGTTGCTTGGGGTGGCCTACGGTCCTGGCGCGCAGGAATTTTCCGGGGTGTATCACAATACGGATTTAAAAGGTAAATTTGAACGCGTTCTTGGGTTTTAAGCCGAAAAGGAGAGCCGTATGGATGATTTTCTGCAGGAAAAACCTAAAAAGAATAAAACTTCCACAGTGGTGTTTCGTGGGTACAGGCGTTTGTTTGCGCTGGTATTTGCCGTAGCGGTGTTGTGGCAGTGCATAAGTTTTTTGCAAATGCAGCTGTCCAAATATCACCATGCCTTGACGGATGACTTCAAGTTGGTGTTGGCTGTTACGCAAGATATCAATAATTCCGCTTTAACGGAGTTGGGAGACAGTTTAAGCAATAAAGAAGACGTGCTGTCGGTCAAGCTCTTTTCCCCGCAGGACGCGTTGGCCGCGCTAAAAGCTAAAAACGAACGCCTGACGCAAGCTGTAGTGGCTTTGGGATATGAACAAATGCCGGCGTATTTTGAGTTGAAGCTTTCCGACAGGGCCATAAATAATATCCGGCCGTTTGCGCAAAACCTTCAGTCGGAATATCCTCAGCTTTCGCTGAAATATTCACCGCAGCAGGCAGAGTTGGCTTTTTACAGCGGTTTGTGTCTGCGTACATTGAATTTAGCCTCTGTGTTTGCACTGGTGCTGTTTTTTGCGTTTATGTTTATGGTGGAGGCCTATCCCGTGCGCGGCAAGGCGCATGTGGGTGGCGGTGTATTGTCGGCGCTGCTGGCCGGAGTGTTGTCCTTAGTGCTTTTTATGCTGCTTGTATATCCGACAGGATTGCTGATGCCGGCCCTGCAACATTTTACGTCCGTTGAACGTCAACTGGGTATTTTGGTTTTTTGCGGGCTTTTGGGATGGACGCTGAGTAAATGGCAAAAATTTTAGTTTTGTTTTCGGCGTGTCTTTTTTTGCTCCCGGGACTATATGCAGCCGGGGCGCAGGAAGCCGCGCAAAAACAGAAATTGGCGCAGCTTAAAAAACAAGCTGCCCAAAAGCAGGAAGAATTAAAAAAATACCGCGAACGGGAAGCGGCCATTTCCAAAGAAATTTCCGCTTTAGAAAGCCGCAAGGCCGCGGCCCAGCGTGAAAAAAATAAGCTTGAATCGGATATTAATTATGTAGAACAAACCCTGCTGTCTACCGAGGACAAACGTGCCGCGCTGGAGCGTAGTATGCCCATGTGGCGCGGGGTGGTGGAAGAGGAAATCAATAATTATTATTTGACGCCGCATTGTGCCTGGTGCCCCGGGGATTTCAGCCCAGAGGAAGCCTTGTTTATAGACCGCGTACTGACGCATAAGGCGGAGTTTTCTGTTGCTCTGCAGAAAGAAAATAAAGCCGCCCAGCAAAAAATTTATGATTTTGAAGAGCGCAATAAAAAATTATTGGCACAGAGTTCGCAGATTGAAAAACGCCAGCAGGTTATTACCACCAATTTTTTAAAGAAACAGCAAGATTTGAATTTAACCAAGAAAAAAACTGCCCAAATCCGCGAGGAGCTTAACGAACTTAATAAATCGGCCCGCGCTCTGGATGATTTGTTGGCCAAGTTTGAACGTCAGCGTAAGGAAGCTGCGGCCAAACAACAGGCTAAAGATGACGCTGCGGCCAGAAAAGCCGGAACGAAGGCTAAAAAGCAGTCTTCCATCGCTACGATAGACGTGCCGCGTCACTCCCTGCCCTGGCCGGTAAAAGGCCAAATTATCAGTGCTTTTGGTAAAGAATACCGCCGGGATTTGAACACCTGGATTTTCCGAGATGGCATTAAAATTGCCGCCAAATCTGGAGAACCGGTGCGCAGCGTAGCTGCCGGGGAAGTAATTTATGCTGGTCCTTTCCGTTCTTACGGAAATGTGGTGATTGTGGACCATGGCAAAGGTTTCTTCAGCATTTACGGTTTTCTAAGTACAATTGAAGCCGTGGTGGGCGAGAAATTGCCCCAGGGAGGTATTATCGGCACGGCGGGGCGGGACACGCAGCAAAGTTCCGGCACCGGTCGTTACGCCGTCTATTTTGAAACGCGCCAGGGCGCCACAGCTGTGGATCCGGCGCAGTGGCTTAAACCGCTTTAACTTTTTGGCGCGCCCGGTTGGGGCGCGGAGGATGAAATGAAAGGAAAAAAATCAACCAAATTTGCCGCGTGGGCGGCTGCTGTTTTTTTTGTGGGGACCTTATTCCCGTATGCTTACGCTGCCGTGGACGGCGGATTAAAGCAGTTGCGCACGTTTGTTAACGTGTTGGAATATATTAAGGAAAATTATGTAGAACCGACGGATACGGACACATTGGTAACCGGCGCCATACGCGGTATGGTGGGAGAATTAGACGATTTTTCACAATATTTGGAACCTAAAGATTATGATACGCTCAAAAATGATACGCGCGGGGATTTCGGCGGATTGGGTATCCGTTTGTCTGAAGTGGATGGTTTTATTACCGTGATGAGTCCTATGCCGGGTACGCCTGCTTTTAAAGCCGGAGTTATGCCTGGAGACCGCATTATCCGCGTAGATGAGACGGATGTGACGGATATGGATTTGGATGCCGCCGTGGAGCTTATGCGGGGTCCTGCCGGTAGCAAGGTTAAAATCACTATGACCCGCAAAAATGAAAAGACCGGCGAGTACGAAGAACTGCCCGAATATACGTTTAAACGCGAAAAAATTGTACCTGAAGTGGTATACTACCGCATGCTGGAAGATAATATCGGCTATATTTATCTGGTGGACTTTTCCGGCCATAGCACTGAAGAAATGCAAAAAGCGTTGGAAGAATTGACAAACAAGGGAATGAAAGGCCTGGTGCTGGATTTGCGTTTTAATCCCGGCGGCCTGTTGACCGGCGCCGTGGATGTAGCCAAGCTGTTTATGGGGAACAACCAGATGATTGTATATACCCAAGGAAGAAAGCCGGAGTTTTATCAGGAATTCAAAACCGGTAAGTCCGCCCCATATCCGGACATCCCTTTGGTGGTATTGATTAACCAAGCTTCCGCCAGCGCTAGTGAAATAGTGTCCGGCGCCCTGCAGGACAATGACCGGGCTGTGGTGGTGGGGCAGCGCAGTTTCGGCAAGGCCAGTGTGCAGCAGGTGATCCCTCTGGACGACGGCGCAGGGCTCCGTTTGACGATTGCCAAATATTATACGCCCAAAGGCCGGTTGATTCAGCGCAATTACCGCGATAAAAGCAAAGAAAACGAAGGCGGCATTTTCCCCGATGTGGAAGTGAAAATGAAGCCGGAAGACGAAGTGAAAATTTTCATGCAGTACAATAATATTGTATATACACCGGGAAAGTCTGAACCGGAAGCAAAATTCACGGAAAAGGACCCTGTCTTGGACAAAGCAGTAGAAATTTTAAAAGAAGGTCCCGAAAAAATTATTGCCCAAAAGGCGGAAATGGCCAAAGCGCAGCAAGAACAGGCCGAGCAGAAAGCCGGTGCTGATGCCCAGCAAAAATCCGTTTCGGCCCAAGAAAAATAAACGAAAATCATATGAAAAAAGATTTTGCCATACTGGGCATAGAAAGTACTTGCGACGAAACATCGGCCGCTTTGCTGGTAGGCGGGAAAAAGCTGTTCAGCAATGTGATTTATTCCCAGATAGAAGAGCATAAGAAATACCACGGTGTTGTGCCGGAGCTGGCCAGCCGCGCGCATGCGGCCAAAATCGCCACGGTGATTACCGAGGCTTTAAACGGCCATGATATAGATTGCGTGGCTTTTGCCCACGGCCCCGGCTTGCCTGGAGGGCTGATGGTAGGCCGGGTGGCGGCGCAGACCCTTGCAAATTTTAAAAAAGTCCCTATACTAGGTATTAACCACCTGGAGGGGCACCTGTTCGCGTGTGAATTTGAGGACGGGGAAGCGAAGAATCCTTTGTCTTTCCCGTTGGTGGCACTTGTCGTTTCCGGCGGACATACGGAATTGTGGTACGTAAAAAATTATGGGCAGTATAAGGTGCTGGGCCGTACACGCGATGACGCAGCTGGAGAAGCGTTTGATAAAGTGGCCAAACTGCTTGGCTTGGCATATCCGGGCGGTCCGCAGGTGTCGGCGCAAGCATTGAAAGGCCGGCGCGACGCGGTGGATTTTCCCCGTCCGCTTTTGCCGGGCACCTGGGATTTTTCGTTCAGCGGTATTAAAACAGCCGTGAGCTATTATTTGCGGGACCATAAAGACGTCAATGTTCCCGATGTGTGCGCCAGCTTTGAACAAGCAGTCTGCGAAACGTTGGTCAAAAAGACCCTGCTGGCCGCCCAGAAATATAAGGTAAAACAGGTAGCCGTAGGCGGCGGTGTGGCAGCCAACAGCCTGCTGCGTGATATGATGACCTCTGAAGGCTCCAAGCTGGGCATCACTGTGCGTTTTGTGCCGCGCAAAATGTCCTCTGACAATGCAGCAATGATTGCGCTGGCGGCTTATAAACGGCTGCAATATGCGGGCGAAGAAGCCCTGCAAAAGAAGTGGAATATTAACATTAACCCGAACCTGAAGGTAAAAAATTGGGGGAAATAGATGATTTTATGGGCCATGCCGGATTCCGGCGCGCGGACCAAATCCGATTATAACTTGTTGGTGCATCGCTTCAAACAGGAACATCCCGGAACGGATATTACCGTGCAGGTGTTTACGCGCAATATTTTGTGGAAGAAGATTTTTACCCTAAGAAACCCGGCTGAAGGGGAAGTCGTGCCGGATTTGCTGCAGATTCCGCATTACTGGACGGCGCTTTTAACACGCGCCGGCGTGGCGGAAAATTTGTCTAAAATGGATCCGGGTCTCTCTTTGTCCTCTTGTCTGTTCCCGCTTCGGCCGCATTGTTATAAGCCGGGCACCAAAGATTTATATTCCTATCCGTGGTGGTTTGACATGAGCGCATTGCATTTCCGCGCCGACCATTTGAAACTGGTTTCTTCCAATCCTGAAAAAGATTTGGCGCAGTGGGACGGCTTGTTGGATGTGTGTGCGCGTCTGCGGGAGCAGTTTAAAGATGTGGAAGGATATTACCCCATGCAGAACAGCGATTGGCGCGGTTCGCTTTCCACGCGCAGCGCTTTTATGGAAATCTGGGGCCGCGGCGCGGCTTTGTTCACGGGGGATTTGCGCGGCACGCTGATTGGCACGCCCCAGTTTAAAGAAGGCGTCAAAGATTATATTACGCTGGCCCTAAAAAACTATATGCCCATTTTGCGCGAACGCGGCAGTTTAGGCACCATGCTTTCCGGCAAGGCCAGTATGCTTATTTCTCGCAAGCAGGGGGTAGCTAGTTTCGAGGGTAAAATGGGAGTGCGCGTCAAAACTCTGCCCGTGCCCCGTACGGGGGAAGCGCCCCAGGCGTATCTGTCGGGCATGAACCTGATGATCAACACCGCCGGTACTGATAAAGAAACTGCTTTGAAATTTATTAAATGGTGCGCCCGCACGGACAATCAAATGCGCTATGCCGCCATGATGGAAGTGTTCCCCGCGTTTGAAGAAAGCTTTGAACAGTTGATTTTTTCTTCTTCTCAGCGTTTGCGTACGTATTCGGGTATTTTAGCCAGCGCGCGCACACTGCCCAACATTACCATTACCGGCACGGTGGTGGAAATTTTAAACAAAATCCTGGCCGTCTGCGCAACGCAGATTGTGGAGGGACGTTTCACGCAGGCCAGCTTAGATGTGGAGTTGGACAAAGCGGCCAAAGAAGTGGAATATTTGCTGTCGCTTTATGAGGGGTAATCATGTTTGACAGAGAAGCGTACACGCTGTTTAAATTCAGTAAAATGCTGAACCAGTCTTTTCAAAACAAACGCCAGCTGCTGGAATGTGCGTTGCCGGCACTGCGGGATTTGTTTAAACTGGACCGCGTGTATTTTTTTAACTGGCAGCAGGAACGCGCTCTTTTATCCTTAAACATGATGTGCAAAAAAGAATACTGCATGGATATGCAGGAGGATATATCCGTTTTAAATGAACCTGAATTTCTGAAAAAACTCCTGCAGGACGGCATTGCCGATACGACTGATTTAAATTATCCTGCCGTATATGTCCTGCTGAAATGGCAGCGCCCGGCCCTGACATTGGAAGGCGACGATGTGCGTACCGTTATTAAAGACAGCGTAGGCGTACTGCGTCTGGAACGTTTCCGCAAAAACCGCGTATTCCGTGAAGCAGAAAAGAAAATGATCAAGGCCGTTGCGGCGGAAATATCCCATAATTTGACCAATACGGAAATTGACCAAGCTAAAAACCAGCGTTTAAACACCGCCACCGCACTTAATGATTTAGCCACCATTTTTGCCACTTCTCTGCGTTTGTCCGACGGGCTGGAATTGATTTTGCAGGGCGTGCAAAAATACTTTCGCTTTGACCGTGTGCGTCTGTACCAGACCAATTATGACGGCACCAAAATCAAAAGCATTCTGGGGGTGGATATCTCCGGTGAGGTTACCCGTCAGAGCGGTGATGACTTGCCGGAGGATGAACGCACTCTGCTGCGCGATGTGTTTGACAAAGGCGCCGCTTTCCGTACTATTCACAATGTGGTGTATATTCCGCTGAAAGTGCAGCGTAATAAAGTAGGTTTCCTAAC
Organism: uncultured Elusimicrobiales bacterium; assembly: GCA_944324105.1. Taxonomy (GTDB): domain Bacteria; phylum Elusimicrobiota; class Elusimicrobia; order Elusimicrobiales; family Elusimicrobiaceae; genus Avelusimicrobium. The sequence goes on along the minus strand of CALUVA010000001.1, from coordinate 46,643 downwards.
TTTTGACAATTTGCTTTCCCGCCGTCGTATTGACTATTTAGATTTCATTTCTTTGAAGCAGTTTTCTTCCCAAATTGCCCTGGCCATAGATAATGCCGCCCTGTTTGAGCGCGTGCAGGAACTGTCCAACTATGACGAGCTGACCAAACTGCCCGTTCGCCGTTTCTTCAATGAAAAATTTGCCGAAGAAATTTACCGATCCAAACGTTTTGATTTGGTCATGTCGGTAATTTTACTGGATATTGATCTGTTTAAACAAATCAATGACACTTACGGTCATCAAATAGGTGACTGGGCACTGAAAGAAGTCAGCCGTGTGCTGCGCACCAGCCTGCGTCAGACGGATTTCCCATGCCGTTACGGCGGGGACGAAATGATTATCATGCTGCCCCGTACCAACGGCGAAGAAGCTAAAATTATTGCCAAGCGCCTCAAAGACCGCATCAACGCTATAGCCGTGCCGGACCGCTATACAAACGGCGAACGAGTAACTCTGAGCATCAGTCAGGGGATATCCGTTTTCCCGCAGGACGGAGCTACGGCGGCGGAACTATTTGAAAAAGCCGATAAAGCATTGTACTGGGTCAAAAACGGCCGCCGCGGCACCTTTGCCGTGTACCGCGACATAGCTGACGACTTGCCGCAGTAACTTTTGTAGAGGGAAAAAGGCTTTTTCCTCTACAGACGAAAAAAAACATAATAAAACAGTTGACAATCAGGCCAAAAGTTGCAAAAATTTAAGAGTAAGTTTTCCGTCGCGCGTAAAAACAGACGTGCCGGCGGCTTTTAGCCGTGGAAAGATTTTATTTTATACATGGGATACCACATAACATATATGACACGTAAAAATTTTTGGAAAGTTTTCTCCGGCAGGGCGGTCCTGGCGGCCGTTTTGCCGTTGTTGTGTTTAGCCTTCGCCGCGCCCGCGTTTGCCCAGACGGCGGAAATCCGCTCCACGGGCGTGTATTATATTGACGGGACTACTGATAACCCACTAATCAATGATGTATATTGCAACTGGGATCCTAATGATTTTGTTGAGGCTTCTTATAAGAGCGGCATTGTCAAGGTAGGGGATCATCAGACCAATGACCCGTGGGACACCTCCGCACTGATTGAGTATGACCAGCCGTATCCGTCACCGACGAAGGCGAACAAATATCCCAATCACTGCCTGGCCTTGTGCATGGACGTATACTGCACCAATAAACCCAACGGTGCGACGACATACTCCATTTCTTTTCCAATTCAGAACATTATGTTTGAAATTGTGAAGTACCGCAACGGGGCGGATATTTCCAATCCGGAAACCAACCCTGCCGTACGCACCATTTACCAAAGTATTTTGGATAATAATATAGGCGGATCTACTGGAAGTCAAGATTTATCCGACTATATGTGCGCCTCGTACAGTTGTTTAGGAGCTACCAGCAGCTTTGAAACATCCTGCACCTGTCCTAATCCGACTTATGAATGTATATATCAGGACAATGGCGATGAGGATTATGATGCAAAAGATTTTAAGTGTCGCTCTTTAAACACTGTCGGAGGAAGTTTTAGTGCGAGCGCTGACACTGTTTGTTCGGGGTTAAATGGGACGGCTTTGAGCTGTGGAAGAGGTGGCAGTACAGAATTTGCCGGTGAAACAAACTGTATTGTTCGTGCCGAGGGAACAGGTAAAGGGTATAATGACCCGATCCGTTTTTGCACGCCGTGGGACGGCTCCTATGAAATTCAGGGCGAGTTCGGCAAAACCAACGGACAGTTTGGTTTCCGCGCTACCATTAATACGGAATACCCGGGCGATGGCATTGCCATAGAAAATATTTCCATTAACCAGACGTATCCGTATCCCGGCAATAACCAGTTTCCCATTCAGGTGGACGTAACCAATGTGCATACCGTGCGCACCACGCCTACGGTGGTGGGGGATATTACGGGCGTGCAGGCCACGCCGTATTCCATTGCCTACCGCCTGAGTAAAGACGCCGACGTAAAAATTCAGATTTATGACGCCTCTGCCCAAGTGCCCTATACCGGTGATGACGGTGACAGCGGGACTGATACTGATAAGAATAATGGCATTATCTCAAATTCTGCCGCCGAATTGGTGTTAAATCAGGCGGCTGTCGTGCGCACGCTGGTGGACTGGCAGCCGCGCCTGGGCGAAGGAATGCAGGGTAGCAACGAAGACAGCGCGGTGGTGGAATCTGATTCGTGGGACGGCCGTGACGATTCCGGCCGGCTGCTGCCCGCCAACAACTATTTGGTGTCCGTACAGGCCAAGAGCCAGGACGAGTGGCCGGGGACGGACTTTTCCCGCGCGGTTACGCGTCAGCTGTCTTTGGACCCGCTGAAACTGACCGATATTCAGGTGCAGGGCTTGAACAAACAGTCCACGGCGTATGCCGTGGTGCGCTATGTGCCTACGGAAGCCTCCAATGTATACTTTGAAGTGTATTCTCCTGGCACCACTTTTGACAGCTTATACACGCAGGGGCATCAGCCGACGGGCACCAGCCCGGCGGTGGCCAATAACAGCGGCGTAGTGGTTTATTCCAATAATCAGCAGCGCGGCCGCGGCGCCAGCTATCCCGACCAGTGGGACGGCCTGTGCCATAATGCCGCCGGCTGTGCCATTCCGTATCCGAATGGCACCAAGCTGCCTATTACCGGCACCGTGTTTGACGGAACGGCAGGAACCTGTACGCCTGACGGCGGTACAGTAACAAACGGAAACTGTGTGATTTCTTATGCCAACGGCGCGCCTTTGCCGGACGGGGACTATGTGTATGTGCTGTGGGCGGAAGTGCCGTATACCAGTACATATTATAACGGCGCGGCCTGCTATCCCCGTCCGGCCGGTTGTACGGAAACGGAAATGGGCCAGGGTACCAATACGGCTGCAACCAAACAAAACGGTACCTACACCGGCGTAAAGACGCAGCGTTATTATACGGGCACGCTGCCCGTGGAGCGCGGCGTGGTGGATATTACCATTCAGCCCGTCAGCTACTCCACCATCGGCTCCAGCCCGACGGCTTACGGTCTGGATCCGTTTGTGTTCCGCTATTCCATCGCGCGCGAAGCCGTGGTGGAAGCCTATGTAAAGAATACCGCCGGACTGACCGTCAAAACGCTGACGGACGAAGGCGGCAACACCAATGTCGCCCAACAGATGAACACGCTGACCTGGGACGGCCGCGACGACCAGGGCCGTATGGTGGGCCCCGGTACGTATATGTTTGTGGTCACCACCAAAGACCCGATGTTCCCGCAGAGCGTGCAGACGCAGGCTTCGGCCCTGTTCCCTGTGGACCTGTACCGCGTGGTGGATGTGAGCACCACCGATGTGTACGGAGACAGTGAGGCCCGCGCCACCATCAGTTATACGCTGTCCAAGGCCATGAACGTCCAAATCAATATATATAATAAGGACGTAGTCATTCCCAGCTATTCCGATACCGGGGAAACTACGACTGAAGAGCAAAGTACGGTGCCACAGGCAATTGTGGATGATTTGAGAAGCGAACTGCCCGACTTGGCCTCCGGCGCGCCTGTTCCCTCAACTGTTACGACCAATTATGTACAGGGCGATGAAGTGGGGTATGAGTACTTATATACCGAGCCTGTAAATACGGGAACGGCGTATACCTACTACCGCGTACTCAAAAACATAACCGCCGTAGACGAAGCGGCCAATACGGAGACGTATACCGTGCAGGAAATCCTGCTTTATACGGTGCCTATTACGTCCTGGCCGCCACGCGTGTGCGACCGTCAGACCGATATAGACTACTTTACCGCCGGGTATGTGGATCCGGACAAAAATCCGAAGTGTATCTATGTCAACGATACCACGTTTACCAATTATCCGGCCAACCCCAATGACGCAGAGTATAATTATACCGAAGGAGCCAGCCAGACGCTGGACGTGCGCCTGCAGCCGGTAAAGACCTTTAACGACAGTTCGCTGAAAGCCGGAGACGGCGTGGTGCAGACTGAGGAATGGGACGCGCAGTATTTCTACAACCCCACCCCCGTATCTGTGCTGGACGGCGGCAAAAACACGGTAGAGGCGGTGCAGGAATGCGCCAATCAGACCAGTCTGACGGCCTGCCCCTATGAAATGATACCGGACGGTTCTTATCCGTTCTATATATCGGCGCAGACTGAAGAAGGCGTCAGCCTGTACTATGACAGCAGCACGGCCCAGCCGTACCGGGAAGATGAAGACATTGTTCGCCAAACCGGTCTGTATGCCACGGATAAGCCGACGTACCGCATCAATATTACGCGCGGACCGGTGTATTTCCTGGACGGCTCCGTAGCGGTGTATCCCAATTCGCCGCAGTTGTTTAATACCTCGTCCGGCCCGGTGTTCGTGCCGCCGTATGAAATCAACTTTGCCATCTCCCGCGCTGCTACAGTGGAAGTGGCCATCGTGGCTTTGGAGGACGGGCTTTGTACCGTTAACGATACTCCTGCCGTAGCCGGAGATCCCAATACGGAAAAATATAATGCCCGCGCCGGAGACGTATGTAAGTATTTGAGTACGATGACTATTGTCAATACGCCTAACTTTGACCCCAATGTGGTGCGCAAAATTTACTGGGACGGCACGGACAATAACGGCTATTATGTGCGCAATGGAAACTATGAAATACGTCTGACAGCCAAAAATTATCCAGATGAAGGCTTATATGAATCTACCGTCAAGTCCCTTACGCAAAGTGTGGATCTGCTGCAGGTGTATGACTTGCCGGAAGTGGAAGCTTATGCGCTTAATACGCGCGGAAGCAACATGAATATTTCATATCAGATTTCCGTGCCGATGAAGGTGGCCATACAGATCTTTAAACCGGGCACCACGATATATGATTATCAGAAAGGTACATTGCGTGACCCGGCCACCGGTAAAGAGGTAACCAATATTCGCGACGTGTTGGTGCGCGCCATAGTGGGTATACGTCCTGCCACCACATTAATTGAAGAATTGTGGGACGGCACAGATTATGCCCAGCAGGATGTGCCGGACGGTACTTATCCGTTCCGCTTCGTTACGGCCCTGCAGTCGGCTGACATTGACAGCGTAACTGGTGAAATCCTGGGCGGTAATGACGCCAGCGACAATTATGAGGACTGGAGTATTCAAAAGGTGGCAGACACCAATGAATATGTCAATTTGCACCATGGTACGGTGGCTATTGGCGACGGAGAGTTTGTCTGTGAAGACTGGGAAAAGACGGTATTCTTCTATCCCAATCCGTTTAAAACGCCCACCGGTACTCTGGAAGTTACTAAACTGCCTGTGCCGGGTACGATGTCGCTTAAGTTTTACAACCTGGCCGGTGATTTGGTGCGCGACAGAGGATATACCTGCGTGGACGCCAATAATATGACCGTAACTATGGGCTCTTCCATAGAGCTGCAGCCGGATAATACCGTCAGCAATACGCCCTATGAAGGAACAATGCCCACCGTGCGTAATGCGGCCCTGCGCTGCTTCTGGGACCGCACCAACGACCACGGCAAAAAAGTGGCCCGCGGTGTATATTTCGGCCTGGTGGATTTCCGGGCTTCCAATGGCAGACAGCACTGCCAAAAAGTAGTGAAAATCTTAATCCCCAGGTAATTAGGAATTTATGAAGATGAAAAACACAGTTCTGTTTGCTTGTTTAACCCTGGCTTTGGCGGCTCCCGCCGCAGTGGCCCAAAGTTATTCCGAGGCCGGTACCAGCGCCAGCGCTTTCTTAAAGATTGACGCCGGCTCCCCGCGGGCGCAGGCTTTGGGCAATGCTTTTGTGTCTATAGCCGAAGGTCCGGAAGCTTTGTTTTGGAACCCGGCTGGTGCGGCTTCGGCCACGACCAAAGAGCTTCAGCTTGGCTACCAGGATTACCTGCAGGGATATAAGTCCCGTACGTTGGTGTATTTGCAGCCTATGGGCAAGACGGTTATCGGCGTAACGCTTAACTACATGGATATGGACGGCTTTGATTACCGCGACGAATGGGGACAGTTGTTGCCGGAAGTGGGTACGCCGGTGCAGAACTTTGTGGGCAGCCTGTCTTTGGCGCGCGGATTTTTTAATCAAGGGCTGCAAATCGGTGCCACGGCTAAGTATATTAATGAAAAGCTGGACTCTTACCGCTATACCAATGTGGGTTTTGACGTGGGTGCCAAAGCCCGCCCCTGGAAATGGCTGGGCCTGGGCGGTGCGATTGTGAACATTGGCGATAAGGACGAAATGCCCCGCGGCTGGCGTTTGGGCGCGGACATTAATACCAAATACTGGACGGTATCCGGCGAATATATGAAATATGTGGACGACGAGGGCCGCTACGGCGTTGGCCTGGAAATCCATATTCCCGAAGATTTGCTCCAGGTGGCCCGTTTTGACTTGCGCGTGGGATATTATAACCGCGAAAGCATCGGTTACAGTGACAGTGAAACCCTTAAGAGCTTGGGGCTGGACGGCACCTCCAAAGTGTCTTTTGGTTTCGGCATTTACAGTTCCGAACTTTTCGGCTATGGTGCGCGCATAGATTATGCCGTTACACCGTTTGGCGCGCTGGGCACTTCACAGCAGATTACAGTAGGCATTCAGTTCTAACGCGTGCCGAAACACGTAAGTTTCGGGAGGTTCTATGAAAAAGGCGTACAAAGCGGCGACAAATAATATACGTTCCCACAGGGGGCAGACCGCCATAGAATATGTGCTTACGGCAGGTTTTTTGTTCGGCGCATTTCTGGCGTTCTACGCTTTGTATTCCAACCTGGTGCCGCAGCAATTTGACCAGGGAGCAAAATTGATTTTGACGACGTACGATGTAAATAGTTAATTTTACAAAAATCAGGAGGAATCCATGAAGTTTATTATTGCCATGCAAAACAAGTTGGGCGCGTTGAAAGCGGCTGCGTTTGACTGCGTAAAAAAGAAAGAAGGCCAGAATACGATTGAATACATCATCATGCTCGGCGTGGTGGTGGGTATCGCGCTGCTGGTGGGTACCCTGGTAAAAAACATGATGCCGGAATTGTTTGAGAACATCAAACAGAAGATCGTGGGCGGCATCAACTCCAGCAATTAAAGATATGAAGTTCTTTCATAGGAGGCGTGAGGGGCAGGTAACGGTGGAACTGATGCTTATTCTGCCGGTGCTGATGTTGATGATATTCTTTATTCTGGAATATGGCAACATCGCCTATCACACAATTATCGCCAACCACGCTTCCTATGAATTTGCCCGCATAGGGGCTCTGGTAGGGGCGGATAAGCCCAGCGGCCGGGCCAATGCGGGCCGGATGAGAAATAAAATAAATATTGCCAAGCAGAAAGTATTTGGCAGCAATGCACAATTTATTAATGTGGGCGTAAAAGTACAAACGACGGGGGTGGACCCTATGTACAAGCGCCACCGACATGAAGATGTGATAGTTACGGTAACTTATCCCATCCGTTTGGCCTTTCCGGGCACCAGCTGGTTGCTGGCCGACGAGCCAAAACGTCTAGGAATACGCCGTATAAAAGCCACGACGCGTATGCCCGTGGAAAAAACATACGCCAGTTCTGATGAAGCGTAATAAACGATTTTGTTTTTAATTTGCCGGGATAAAAGTTAAGGAGAAACAATGAAAAAAGGAATGATGCTGCCGTTGGTGGTTGCTGTATTGGCCGCCCTCATATACGCGATGATTGTCAACAGCCAGTCCAAAAAACTGAATGCTTCCAAAAGCATGAAAACAGTGCTGGTTCCTATCCGCGATATTAAAGAGCGCGAAGTGATTCGCCGCGATTATTTAAAACGCGTGCAGGTGCCTTCGGCCTATGTGCAGCAGGATGCTTTTACATATACGACGGATGCAGATTTAGCCCGTATTGAAAATTCTATTGCTCGCATTCAAATTCCTAAAGGAAACCAAATTTCCAAATATGCGGTTACTTCGCTTTCTCCTGAAGCGGGCCTTTCTAGTAAAATTCCTGTACAACTGAGAGGCTTTATTATTACCGTCCCTACTGATGTGGCCGGGATGATTAAACCCGATGACAATATTGATGTTTTGGTCACGTTTGATGCCATTATGAAAAACGGCGCCCGCCAAAAAGTAACCATGACGTTGCTGCAGAACATCAAAGTGCTTGGCGTGGGGTCTGATTTGGGGCAGGGAATGGATGCCCGTACGGCTGCGGCCATGCAAAACAGCGAAGAAGATGCCAATGCTTATACCGATACGGGGGCGCTGAGCTTGGCTTTATCTCCGCGTGATGCGCAGTATTTGGCTTTGGCTCAAAACCAGGAAGGCAGCGAGATAAAAGTCATCCTGCGTTCGCCCGGCGACGTGACGAACTATGTAATGGAGGTTGCCACTTTTGATAGATTATTCCAATAAAACAGGACTAATAAAACATATGAAATTTACTTCAAAAATCACACTGTTTGTTTTATTGTTGGCGTTGGCTTCTCCGGCTGCGCTGGCCAAAAAAACGAGGCTGGTGGCTGTCAGCGCAGACGTGGTGGAAATCAGCGGTACGCTGACCTCGGCCAAAGGCTTTGAATGGAACCAGATTTTTGACTTCCAGGAGGCGGAAATACCGGGTATATTGTCTTTGGGTGACTTTGAGCGCCAGACCGCGGTAATTACCCGTTTGCGTCTGTCGGAAACGGAAGGCCGTGCTCAGGTGCTGTCCAACCCGAAAATCGTAACCAGTTCCGGTAACGCCGCCAAGATCACCGTAGGTGGTAAAGTGCCTATACCCGTTATCAATAACCAGGGGGTTGGCTCGCAGCTGGAAGAATACGGTATTTTGCTGAACGTGTTGCCTACTATTATTCCCGAAAGAGGCAATATTATTGATTTGCAGGTACAGCTTTCCGTATCGTCAGTGGACTATTCCCGCACGGTATCTATCGGTACCTCCACGGCGCCGTCTTTTACTAACCGCGATGTGGAAACCCATGTGGAGCTTAACAGCGGGGAAACTCTGGTCATCGGGGGATTAAAGAGCAGTTCCCGTAACGTCAGCGAAACGCGTGTGCCTATTTTAGGACATATCCCTTTGATTGGTCTTTTATTTAAATATAAAGACGTTACAGAGGAACAGCGTTCGCTTTTCTTGTTTATTACAGTGGAAGTAGTGGAATAGTGAACATTTTATGGCAGAAATTGAAACGCAGAGAAGCGAAGCCAAAATTATAGCTTTGAACAGTCCTAAAGAAGGCGCGGGGAAAACTACCCTGACGCTGAACCTGGCTTTGGGCTGGGCGGGTATACAAAAACGGCCGGTGCTTATCGTGCCGCTTGATCCGCTTGCGCGCCAGGAACACAGTTTTTACTTGGATATTAAAAAACCCGTCAGCGTGGCGGATATTTTACGCACGCTGGGCAACACCAATATTGCGGTGGTGGGGGGGCTTCTGCGCGGGAAAGTATCTATGTCTCAGTGGGGGGTAGGGGTGCTTCCCTTGGGGAATACCCGGGCGCAGGTGGCGTCCATCAGCCCAAAAGTGTTAATACCCATTTTGTCCCGTCTTTCCCAGACGTTTGATATCTTTTTGGATGTGGATTCCTCTTTCCCCATGCAGGCATTCTCTTTTGATATTGCCGATAAGATTTTTTGGGTATCCAATGCCACCCGTACGCATTTGAATTCTACCGTACTTTTGTTTAATGACTACAAAGAACAGCGTTACCCCATGGAGCGCGTCAGTGTTATTTGCAATCAGTATGATATGCCCGGATCTATCCCGTATGAAGAAGTGGAAAAATTTTATAATTCCTTGGGCCGGGATATAGATGTGTTTTTACCTTGGGATGAAAGCATTATGGCTTCGTCCAATCGCCGGGAAGTGGAAATAATTACCAACCCCCAGTCGGAATGGATTAAAGGCCTGCGTTTGGTACTGGCCCGTATACGGGATTTGACTCCGGCTCCGAAAGACTGGGCCGCTTCCGTTAGCGATGAGGAATTTACACAGGCAGCCAAAGAAATTTGGCAACCTATTCTCTCCGGTGGTGCAGGATTCGGTGCGGCACCAGAAAGCCATGTGGCTTTGGAAGAAGAAGCGGGTAAGACCAAGCTTTCTTTTTGGGACGACCTGAAACAAAAGGTACATAAGGAAGTCGTCCGTACGCTGGAAATTGAACGTATTGTCATTAGCGATGAAAGCTCCGCCAGCGCTCAAACACGCAAGCGGGTGGCAGCTATTGTGGACGATATTTTGCAGAAACAGCCAAACCTGCAGTTTTCCCGTGACCAGCGCACACGTTTTGCCTCGGAGCTGTTGGATGAAATTTTAGGTTTGGGGCCTTTGGAAACCTTGATGCGCGATCCAAGCGTTACCGAAATCATGGTCAACGCTTTTGACAAAATCTTTATTGAGCAAAAAGGCAAACTGACCTTAACCAAATATAAGTTCAGAAACAACGAACAGGTGGTACAGGTAATTAAGCGTATCGTGTCCCCGCTGGGCCGCCGTATTGACGAGTCTGTTCCGCTGGTGGACGCGCGTTTGAAAGACGGCTCTCGTGTAAACGCCATTATTGCGCCGCTGGCTGTGTCCGGCCCGACGCTGACCATCCGTCGTTTCTCACAGAAACCTTTCGGTCCGGAAGATTACTTCCGCTTTGGCACCATCAGTCCTGAATGTATGGAATTTTTGGAAAAATGTGTGCGTATCCGCAAAAATATCATTGTTTGCGGCGGTACCGGTACCGGTAAAACCACCTTCTTAAACGCTTTGTCGGGCTATATCGCCAATGACGAACGTATTATTACCGTGGAAGATACGGCCGAGTTGCGCCTGCAGCAGCCGCACTGGGTGTCTTTGGAAAGCCGCCCGCCCAACGTGGAAGGAAAAGGCCAGATTACCATTCAGGATTTGGTCAGAAACTGCTTGCGTATGCGCCCGGACCGCATTGTAGTCGGTGAGTGCCGTGGCGGAGAAGCCTTGGATATGTTGCAGGCCATGAACACCGGTCACGAAGGTTCATTGACCACCATTCACGCCAATACACCGCGCGACGGGCTGTCCCGTTTGGAAGCCATGTGTATGCAGGCCAGCGCCGATTTGCCCATTTTTGCCATACGTGAAATGATTTCTTCAGCTGTGAATATGATTGTGCAGCTGTCGCGTTTTTCCGATGGCTCCAGAAAGGTAACCTATATTACCGAAATGCATGGTCAAAAAGACGGAGAAATTCAGTCTACCGATTTGTTTCGTTATGTACAGACGGGCGTAGATGAGAATGGAAAAGTGCAGGGGATTTTTGCCCCAACAGGCAATTTGCCCACATTTTACCATGAATTTCAGGCCAAAGGCGTACCCGTGCCCGAAGAAGTGTTTACCAAGGGTGCGGTAAAACTTAATGAAAGCGGAGAACCGGATCTGGCCTCCCTGCAGCAGCGGCCGCAACCCCCGCAGGCTCCCCAGCCTCCGGCCAAACCGCAATGATATTTAAAGATATGAAAAAAATATTTTTGCTGACTTTGTTGCTGATTCTCCCGTTGCTGTTTTTAGCCCGGGATGCCCAGGCGCGTGCTTTAAGTGCCAAAGATAAGCAACAGATAGAGTGCGCCCAATTTAAAATGAAGGTGATGAGTTATTTTTTTGATGTCAGCAAACCTGCCGATCAAAAACAGTATAGCTATCCTGCCTCTTGTGGTCCTTCTTTGAAAGGAAAGGTAACCATGCCGGAGTGGTTCCCGCAGGAACTGCAGCGCATGGAAGCTTTTAAAGTGGTATATATTCAGGGAGAAGGTACTTTAAGCGAGGCTACCCTGTGGTATCGAACTTTTGCCAATATATATACTTTTTTGACCCGAGCCAATAATGCCTTAGATCCCAGCCAGCCTATAGTATTGGAGCAGCTTTCGCGCGGTTATGTGGGCAACCGTATTAATTTGTTGGCTAATTTGGACCGCTTAAATAAAGAGTTGGTCCGCGGACAAAATGTGTACAACATGAAGGACAGTATGGACGGCCGCGCCCGCGCGATGCTGGCTACGCTGGAATTGATGAACAGAGAATTTTACAGCACGATAGAATCTTTTACCAGTCCTGCTGCCCAAAAAGAAGATAAATATCGCCAGTCAGTGATGGCGGTGGTGGAGTTGGCTAATCAGCTGTGGAGCGAGTTCCTCTCCGATCCTATCCCGATGGAAAAACCGGATCCGAAAATATATCAGACAACTCCCGGAGAGCGCTTGTTTAGCGCACTGCTGCTGGTTTTGGGCTCCATATTGACGGCCTATGCAGTATATTTGTTGTTGAGAAACAAAAGAGATGAATTGGAGTTGGCGTGGGAACGCTACCGGGAAAAAAGTGTAGCTTGGGCTGATGATTTTAACCGTCAGTTTTTGACTATTGATGTGCGTTATATTGTCTTTGGCACAGTAGCCGTGTTTGCACTTTTTGGGCTGATGATGGGGTGGTCCGCCGGTGGTTTTGGCGGGGTATTTCTGTTCCTGATGGTAACGGGGGTTGGCGTTTATATATCCGTACGCATCCCGCCGATTGTGCTGGACCGGTTGAAAAAGAGCCGCGGACGTAAAATCAATGCCCAGCTTATGGATTCTTTAATTTTGTTGTCCAATTCATTGCGTTCGGGTATGGATATTGTGCAAGGTTTTGAATTGGTATCGCACGATATGCAGCCTCCTATTGCCGATGAGTTTGGGCTGGTCATCAAAAACTATCAGCTGGGCACGCCGTTTGAAAAGGCATTGGAAGGACTGGATGACCGTGTGGAAAGCCGTATGCTTTCTTATACGATTAAGGCCATTATCATTCAGCGACAGGTGGGGGGTAATTTAACAGTAATTTTCTCTCGTTTGGTGGAAAATATTCGCGAGGAAAGCAAACTGGAAGAAAAACTGGATGCCATGACCGCCCAGCAAAAAATACAGGCGCTGGTGGTGGGAATTATGCCGGTTATTATGCTGGTAGTTATGTTTATATTCCGCCCCGATGAAATGATTTCTTTTTATACCACGCCAGCGGGAATGATTGTTCTTTTCGGCTGTTTTATCTGGATTATGATTGGTATGAAACTGATTAACAAACTCGGCGAGGTTAAGGTGTGAGCTTATGAATGACATTGTGTTTTCTTTGATGTTGAACCTGATTTTGGCCATCGGCGCGTTTTGTTTATTTGCGGCGGTGTTTGCTTTGCTTGCACCCAAACAGGAGAAAGAGCAAATAGTAGACGTAGCCGCCCAACGTTTTAAATCTTCGTCCAGTTTTGCGCGTCTGCAGCCGGAAACGAAATGGATGGACCGGCTGGCAGTATTTTGTTTGCACACATTTCATCTGGAGCGCCCGCTGGAACAAATGCATATGCAATTGGGCAGTCCCGATATTCCGCAGCCTGTAGATATCCTGTATTACAAAGTTATTTTGGCGATGGTAGTGCCGGCGGCCATTATGTTGATGTTTAAAACTGTGTGGGGCATTTTATTTGTTCCGCTGGGATTTTACTTGCCGGATATTATCCTTAAGAGCCGTATTCAGCAGAGGCAGGCTGAAATTTTGGGGAATTTTTCCACCACGGTAGATTTGGCGGCCTTGATTATTGAGTCCGGTTTGGATTATTTGACTGCTTTTGAAAGAATTATTAATATCGCCAAAAAGAAAACTGTTTTAGAAGAAGAACTGGAAAAAACGCTTAATGAAATCAAACTCGGTTATTCTCGTCGTGAAGCTTTGGAACGTTTTGCCAACCGCACCGATGTGCAAGAAGTGCGTTCTTTGGTGGGGCTTATTATCCAGTCTGATGAGCTGGGTACCAGTTTGGTGGATTTGCTTCGCAACTTCTCATCTGATTTGCGCAGCCGCCGCATGAGCCGCGCCGAAAAGCTGGCAGCCCAGGCGTCAACGAAGATGTTGTTTCCCTTGTTTATTTTTATATTTCCGACAATTTTTATTTTGATTTTGTCGCCTATGATCAAAGGCCTGCTGTCGCAGGGGTTGAGTTTCTGAGAGGATAAAATTTATGAAAAAACATCTTTTGCTTGTCTTGGCCGTTTTCGCCGCCGCAGCAGTGTCGGCCGCGCCTTTGCGCCAGCCCAATCCGATCCGCCAGCACGGTAAAGAGGAAGGCATGATGCTGGATTTAAATAAGATTACGCTGGGTACGTTAAACGATGTGGAAGAGAAAAAGCAGTATCTCTCCACTGTACAACTGGAAAAACAGCGTATTCAAAATTATTTGTTGCGTCAGGTGTATGAAAATGCTTATACCCTTTACCGCCGCGGGGATTACCAACGTGCGCAGGAAATGGCGCAGACTATTTTGAGCATAGACCCCAATTTTACCCAGGCCTCCACCCTGGCTAAACAGGCCAGCCATATGGGCGCTTACGGTACAACATCGGAGGCGGAGGTTATTGAAGCCAAATTCCAAGAAGCCAACCGTATGTATGATTCAGGGCGCTTGGTGGAAGCTAATGAGAAATTGGATGAAATTTTGACCATACAGCCGTATAACTCAAAAGCCTTGTCTTGGAAAAAACGCATTGACCAGGATATCGCCCAGGAATACAGCCGCCGCGGAAATGTGGCTTATGACGAGCAAGACTACCAGCGTGCATTGGATAACTGGTATAATGCCCTGCTTATTCGTAAAGACGATCCGGCGTTGGTAAATAAAATAGCCCAAACCGAAAATTTGTTACGCAAGCAGCAGGTCAAAGATGCCATGGAAGAAGCCATGAACTATTATAACCAGGGTCGTTTTACGGAATCTTATGCGGTGTTTGAGCGTATTACAAAAATCCAGCCGGGAGATACGCGTGTACAAAAATACATGAGCCAGCTTAAAGATGAAATCGCCCAGAGTTATTTTACTGCGGGAAACAATTCTTTTAATATTCAAAAATATGACTCGGCCATCAGTTATTGGACCAATGCCAAAAAGTGGGGGGCTGATGCCGCATATATGGATCGTCTGATTAAAAAGGCACGTGACGCCAAAGAGGCCGCCTTGCGCCGCAAACAGGAAGCCGCGCGTAAAGCCGCCGAAAGCGCTGAACAACCTGAAGAAGAGCCGATAGAAGACCCGTTGGAAACGGTTACCATAGAAGGAGATGCTACGGGACAATTACAACCTGGCACATCCGGTGCTGTGCTGGGGCCGGATGGCAACACCGTTACCCAGGGTATCGGCGGAGCGGCTACCCGCGTATCGGCTGAGGCCAGCGCCGCTTCACGTCAGAAATATATTGAAGGTTTGGATGCCTTCAACCAGGATGATTATGAGCGAGCCAGAGAGGCTTGGATTGTGGCCAAACAGCTGGATCCGGGAAATACCGATGCAGATATGGGCCTGCGCAAAGTGGAGGAGCTGACCGGCATCCGGTAAGCGGAGAAAATTATGAAACTGACATATAAGTGGACTTTGTGGTTTGTGCTGGTGTCGCTGTATGCGGCTGTCATAGGCGGATTGTTTTACTATAACATGTTTAAATTCGTGTTTGACAAGAAATTGCAAAACGAAATGGTGGAAATGGTCCGTTTCCGTGCCCCGCTTTTGGTCTCCAGCCTTTCTGCCCGTCCGCGCAGTGATGCTACATTCCCGGAAGCGGAAGTGATGAAGGCCTGGAAACGCAATGACGACCGCATTAAAAATCTTGTGTACTTAAATGACGACGGTTCCATCCGCTGGCATGAGGATACTCAGTTTTTGCGCATGTCTTATGCTGATTACAATAACCAGGTGGTTTTTGATACGCCGGTAGTCATTTTAGCCATTCAGGACCGCGTGCCCAAGGCCATTATGTTTGACGACGGAAATTACTATGACATGGCTATCCCCGTGTTGGCTAAAGATACGGTGGCGGGAGTAGTCAACATCACCGTTTCCCGTAAAGAAGCCAAAACGCTTATCCGTCAGTCCATGGTCCGTTATGCTGTAGGGGCGTTTATTATGATTTTGCTAATCGGCGGAGTGTTGTATTTATTCCTGCTGCTTAAAATCATCCGCCCGTTGGAAGGCTTAAAGGACAGTGTGGAGGCGGTGTCTTTAAACCGTCTGGAGCTGCCCTATACGCCGCGCCCGGATGAAATTGGGGATGTGGCGGCTTCCGTAGCCGCATTATTAGGCCGTATTAAAGAAGATATTAAGGGCCTGGAAAATGTGGAAATTATGTCTTTGGAAAAAGAACAAAAATGGTGGAAAACCATTTTGGCCGTAACAGTGCCGCACGGCGCCAGAGCGTTGATTATAGATGAGAATAACAATATTTTGTATACCAATTTTGAAATGAACGTGAAGAAAAAAGGGCCCGTGCACCTGCTGGATATTTTTGATGGCCGTCAGCAAAGCATTATTCAGGTGGTAGGTGAAGCTTTGGAAAATCCTACGAAAGTGTTGCGCGGCAGCGTACTCAGCGGGAATGTAAAATGTACGGTAAAAGCCGTTCAGTTGCCCGACGATGCCGGTAAAAATCGTATGATACTTGTGCTAGAGCCTGAAAAATCTTTATAATGAATGAAGGGGTTTGCCCCCTGGGAGAGAGTGCATGAAAGTGGAAATCAAAAAAATCGGCATTACAAATGTAATTTTTTCCGTATTCCCGGTGGCCGTTTTTGTGGTCATGCTGGTAGGCGGCATCATCAATATGTTCAGCCCTGATGCGAGTTTTAATCTGTCTTTTCTGATGAATATGATTATGTCTGCCATTATTAACACCCTGCTGTTTTTGGTGTTGACCGTTTTCTTTTTGCTGGCTTACAACATTCTCTGCGGTATCGGCATCCGCGGAGTATGCGTGGAGCTGGAAGATAAAGAATAAATTCAACCGATAGGAGATGTGAGGAAATGAAAAAACTGGTTATTTTTGCGGCGGCCTGTCTAGTGGCTTCTTCCGCTTTTGCGGCAGCCAAAACGACGGCTAAAACGGCCAAGAAAGAAGCGGCCAAACCGACCATTGAGTTTATCGTGGTGGAATCGGAAGACTACGCTTCCGGCAAACAGGATCCGCAGTTGGCTCCCGGATTAGCCAATTTCCTGGGCGGAGAGGCTAAAGTAACAGCCATGACGTATGAACAGGCCCAGCAGGATCCTAAACTGGCCAACTTGGACTACAGCTTTTTGCCTTTGTATTTAGTTAAGAAAACGCCGGAGCTGCGCACGAAACTGGAACAACAGATTAATGCCGGTTATGTGCAGGAAAATGACGACTATCTGATATTCCCTCATCTGACCCGTACCGGTGTATACCGTGAAAAAGAAGCCAAACCGGGCCTGCTGGAAGTGTTTGTGATGTCCCAGTGCCCTTTTGGTGCTATGGCCGAAAACCTGATTATTCAGGCGCAAAAAGACGGCAAACTGCCGAAGGATACGGAAATTAAACTGCGCTATGTAGTCAGCTATGACCCTCAAAATGGGTTCCGGAGTTTGCACGGCTCTGCTGAATGGGAAGAAAACATCCGTCAGTTGCTGATCGCCAAATACTATCCGAAGAAATTTTGGAAATATTTGGAAATTCGTAACAAAGACTATCGCTCCAGCC
Source organism: uncultured Elusimicrobiales bacterium (assembly GCA_944324105.1). GTDB lineage: Bacteria > Elusimicrobiota > Elusimicrobia > Elusimicrobiales > Elusimicrobiaceae > Avelusimicrobium. Next base: position 29,130 of record CALUVA010000001.1, on the reverse strand, counting down.
GCTGGGACAAAGCAATGGATGAAGCTGGTATTAGCAGTAAAAAAATCATGAAAAAATTTGATACGGAAGGCGTTGAATTGCTCAAGGCAGAAGCAACTTACGGCCAGGAATATGCTGTCAGCGCTTCGCCCACTTTCCTGTGGGAGGGCAAAGAAGTATTAGACTTTGGCAGTGTATCTCAAAAACCCGGACTGGAATTTTTAAACCCCGCCCGCGCTCAACAGGACGGCGCGGCGGCTCCGGCGGGAAGCTGCTAAAAGCGGATTTGTAGAAGTAATACCGGCGGGGGCTTGGACTTTCCGGGCCCCCGTTTTTAAAAGATCGGATGTCAGAGGCGCAGGTGAAAAACAAAACAGGTAGTTTGTTTTCCAAGGCAATTATCGCTTTAAGCATTGTATCGGTGGTACCGGTAGTGCTTATAGGCTGGCATGTGCTGCGCGTAGACAGCCGTGTGTTGCAAAATGAAATGTTGGACAGGCAGCGTACGGTTGTTTCGCAAATAGCCGCCCTCTTGTCCGAAGAAGTCAGCCGTAAGGCGCAGTTTTTCTCCGTATTTACCGATTTGCATACCGATTTCGGCGGGCATCCGTTTGTTAATAAAGAAGATATTGATTATCTGCGTGAGAAAAATCCCGAAATCACCCATATTTCCGTTTTAAATCCGGCGGGGCGTTTGCTATTTTATTCTGGGGATGATAAAACCCGTTTCAGCTATGCTTCAGAGCTGGGGACTATCCTGCATACCTGTGTGGATGGAGGCAAGGACTATGTCGGTTCCATTAACCGGGACAACGGTCATCTATATGCACTGATGGCATTTCCATTGCGTGAGCACCGCACCGACAAAGAAGTGGTGGGTATTTTAGTGGCGGAGATGGATTTGAACACTTTAGGCGTTGCTTTGGAAAAAATTTATCCCCAGGATATGTTTGCAGCGGTGGTCAGTGTTGATGGAGCCCTGATTTCTTATTCCGGTGCAGAAGGCGGCTTGGCGCTTACACCGGATAATCCGCTGCGTTATGAAGTGCGCCGTTGGGGGCCCGAACTGGACGGCAGCAGCGGCGGCCGAATCAAAAATATGGACGGAGAGCCTATTTTGGTCAGCCGTGCACAGGTGCCGGTGTTAAACTGGACGGTATATGTGCGTCAGCCGGCAGATATCATTCATAAGCTTTTATTGGAAAGCACTTTCCATTCTCTGTGGGACGTGGCCGCTATTTTGCTGGTTATGGCGGCTTTTGTGGTGTTGGTGGCCTATTTGGTTATTATTCCCATTGTGCGTCCTGTACAGCGTTTGCAGGAGGCGGCTGTAAAGCTGGAGCGGGAGGACGATTATATGCCCGCGGAAAAAGACCTGATTATCCCCAATAATGAAATTGGCCAGCTGGCACGCGTATTTTTGCATATGGCCGTAGTGTTGCGTGAGCGAAAGAATACCATTTTGTCTGCCCAAAGAGAATTGTCTGCCATGAACAGCGAGTTGGAGCTGCGTGTGCAACAACGTACAGCGGAGTTGAAAGCTGCTACGGATGAGCTTGTGAAGTCGGAGCGTTTGGCAGCTATTGGGCAGATGGCTTCTATTATCAGCCATGAGATACGCAACCCATTGGCTGTGATCAGCAATGCCACGCGGCTGATTAAAACCATAGAGCCTCCGTCTAATCCCAAGCTGATTAAACAGTTTTCTATTATTGAGTCCGAAATCAAACAAGCCAACAGTATTATCAGCGAAGTTCTGGGCTTTGCACGCAGCCGCGACATGATTTTAAGCGTGATTGATTTAAACAGTTATTTACATGAAGTGGTGGTTTCTTTTCCCGCTCCCTGTGATGTGCGCATTCGGGAAGATCTGGACCCTGAAAGTGCCCGCCTAAAAGTAGATGCTGAAGAAATTAAGCAGGCTTTGCGTAATATTATTGCCAATGCCTGTGAAGCCATGCAGGGAAAGGGTACCGTTACGGTGGGAAGCCGGGTCGGGAAAAATGCGGCCTGTATTTATATTGCCGATGAAGGTCCCGGTATTTCGGATGAACTGAAAGAAAAAATATTTTCTCCTTTCTTTACCACCAAAGCTCGCGGTACCGGGTTGGGGCTGGCCGTGGTACGCAAGGCGGTAAGCCGCCATAAAGGAAAACTGTTTATACACAGTGAAGAAGGCAAAGGATCCGTTTTTGAAATTTACCTGCGGATATACCGCAAAACCGGAGATACGAAATATGGATAAGCAAGTCAAAATTTTGGTGGTGGATGATGACAATAACCTGCGCGAAACACTGGCTGACCTTTTGGAAATAGAAGGTTATAAAGTATATCAGGCCGGAGATGGAAAAGAATGCCTGGATTTAGTCGCTTCGGAGTTTTTTAACATCATTTTGATGGACTATAACCTGCCCGATGAAACCGGGTTGGATTTAATCCGAAAAATCCGCGCTTTTAACCAGGACAGCCAGATTTTAATGATCACGGCCTATGCGTCGCTTAATTCCATCATGGAGGCGATGAAAGAATCGGTGTACGATTTTTTGATTAAACCGGTGGACTTTGATTATTTAAAACGCACCATTAACCGCGCGTTGGATAAATACTTCCTGGAACAGAGCAATAAAGAATTGTTGGCCCAGTTAAAACTGCGCAATGCAGATTTGGACCGGCTTAATAATATGAAATCTAAATTCTTTTCCATAGTATCCCACGATTTGTCTAACTCGTTGATGACGTTGAAAATGAGTTTTGATATGCTTAAGAAGAGAATGACTCCGGATGAAGACCAGGCTAAAAAAATGTCATACATGGATGAGAGTATCGGACAAATAGAACATTTAATTAAAGATCTGGTGGACTGGGCCGCTATTGAAAAGGGAAAACTCCGCATTGAAAAGGCCAACTTTGAATTGACGGCCAGTCTGAAAAAAACCGCTGAAATTTTTAAAGACAAAGCCAGCAAACGCGGTATAGTCGTAACGTTTGAAAGCGTAGGAGAAATTCCGGTATTTGCTGACGAGAAACGCATACGTCAGGTAATTTCCAATATTTTGGAAAATGCCGTGCGGCATACGCCTGACAATGGTCGCATTGACGTAACAGTGAGCAAACTGGACGAAAAAAATGCTAAAGTGTCGGTAACGGACTCCGGGGACGGTATTGACCCTGATAAGGCGCCGGAGCTTTTTACCAGTTTCACGCAGGTGGGGGACAAAAATCGCGTGGGCCGTTTGGGGCTGGGACTGTCTATCGCCAAGGATATTGTAACCAATCACGGCGGACGTATCTGGGCGCAGAGCAAAGGCCTGGGGCAGGGCGCCACGTTTAATTTTACCTTGCCGATAAGCGGCAATTAATTTCACGCAGGACGGAGCGAACACATGAACAAAAAGAAAAAAGTCAAAGTACTTATTGCCGATGACCAGACGCTTTTCCGTGAAGGTATCCGGGACGTGCTCAGCGGCGAGAAATGGATAGAAGTGGTGGGAGAAGCTGCCGACGGCCTGGAAGCCGTAGCCCTGGCCAAAAAGCTTAAACCCGATGTGGTGCTGATGGATATTAAACTGCCGAAAATGGACGGTATCTCCGCCACCAAACAGATCCGTGCTGCCGTGCCGGAAGTAAATGTTCTGATGCTTTCTTCTTTTGAAGACGAAGCCCATGTGCTGGACGCTATTCAAGCCGGCGCCAACGGTTATTTGTCCAAAATGCTGCCGGCGGCGGAGCTGGTTAATTCCATCAAGACTTTTACGGCAGAAGGGCTCATGATTCCCCAGCAGCTTATGGGCAAACTATTGCATGGTTTGCGCCGTATGGGAGAGGGCGGCATGCCCAGTCAAGCCACACTGACCAAAACAGAAATCAAAGTCATGGATCTTTTGGGCAAAGGTATGAGCAATAAAGAGCTGGCCAAAGAGTTGGGGTGCAGTGTCAAAACAATTAAAAACCATTTGAACAGCGCTTTCCATAAATTGGGAGTCAGCAGCCGTACCGAAGCAGTGGTCAAGGCTATAGAGAAAGGTCTGATCTCTTCGGAAGGTACTAAATTTGAGGACGAAGAATAAATACTATGAACGCGGTAAAAGCGGTTTTGCGCCGTGTCCGGCAGAGCCGGCGCGGCCAAGCGTCTATTGAATATGTCTTGATGCTGGGCAGCATTTTGGTCATATTGTCTGCTTTTATTACCGCATTTCATACCGATATAGTGCGTTGGTTCTTTATGTTTGTAGGCCAACTGTTAACCAGGTAAATATGAGTGCGTGTCGTATCATTAAACAGACGATTCTCAGCCGCCGGGCGCAGGTTTTGTTGCCCGCAGTCATGCTTGCGCCTGTTTTTATGCTGCTGATTTACCTGTTGTTTGAAACCTCTAAACTGTCCATGAGCAAAATACGTGAACAATTTGCTTTGGACAACGGGGCTTATTCTCAGATGTCTACTACCAGCGGTTATTTAAATGCAGTGGCCCAGGTAAACGGCCCACTGCCTTACCGCGTAATGAAAACCATGAGTTTTCAGCCTCCTGCCAAAGAAACAGTTGAGGACCCGGAACCGATTACTATATTTGATATTTTTTATAAGGCGGGGGGATTTCCTGCAATTGGGCCGAAGCATGATTTAGGTCCCAGCGGTGCGGTATCCAACCCGTCCCCGTCTCCAACCTCAGATGATTGGAACTTTCAATACTATGGCGGCAAGCGCGCCAACTGGGCCAAGGAAGAGCCTTCGGACTCCTATGACGAAGACGGCATGTATGTTATCTCGGATAAAGATTTGGCGAATAATTATTTCTTTGGTATAACTGATACGGCTATGACGGCCTTGCGGGAATATTTGACCATGTTTATCCGTACGGGTTCCATTTACGCCTCCCAAAATTATGTGTATGAAGATACAATTAAAAATTCCCGTATGTTCCGCCAAAGTTATTATTTAAACACTCGTAATTGCAGCAAAGCCAAATGCGGTCAGCAGGCGGCGCAAACTCTGGATCAATACGAGCTTGAAACCAAGCCTTTTGAAGTCCCGTTCGGCAAGATACGTTTTTATTTTTCCAATACTTACGCCGGTAGGAACTGGCATTCCGGAGCGTCTGCTTTGGACTTTACGGATACGGAACTGGCAAATGAAAAATTGTTTCAGTTTGCATATTTGGACGGCGCCAGCCGTTCCAGGCTGCGCCGTCTGGCACGTGGCGTAACGCTGAAGCAAAAATATACGCTGCCCGCCAACCGCTTTAATATTAATCTGACGCAGCGTTATCATCCGTATGTGCGCAATACTGTATCGGTCAGCTGTCCTCGCTCCAGTAACAACTGTGTCTGGCCCAATCCTATTTCTAAATACAGTGTGAAGGTGGGCCCGTGATGAAACATTTTTTTATTTCCCGTAAAGGCCAGGCAACCACCGAAACGGTGTTGTTGTTTCCGGTGTTAGTTATTTTTATTTTATTTATTATTAAAATTTTCGGCTTGTTGGTGCTTTCTCAAAAAATGGAAATTGCCGGTTTTTATGCGGCGCGCCGTTATCAGTTGCAGAGCCATGTAACGGATTATCTGCAGCGCTGGGATCGTCGGTTTCTGACGAAAGACATACAGAAAAAAGTGGAAGATTATCTGGGATTTAACAATGCCGGTATGCGCCGCTTTTTGAGTTTGCGCAGCGTGAAGGTGGACATTAACACTTCCGGAACCTGGACTCGCGTTACCCTGACGGTTAATACTCGTCCGCCGCGTATTAAATTTTTATGCGATTACAATAAATTGCAGATTTGTGACAATGACATGAGCTGCCTGAAAGGGTATGAATTTTTGTGTGAAAAGGGCGGGCAGCTGCAGGTTATTAAATATGTAGGTCCCAATGAGCGCGTATTGCCCTATGTGCGCCCGGACGGTTGATTGGGGGTTGACAAACGTCCCAAATCCGTTTATACTACTAGTAGCACTTTATGTGCGTAAAATTTAAACTCTGTGTTTGAGCGTAAGGTATTTGTCTTTACGGGTCAGCAAGAGTGAATTTTTATATCTATGTGCAGAGGTGGCGTTATGTTGAATCTGTTTAATAAATCCAAGGTCCGCGCTGGTAAGCAGACCAATGAAGGAAAAAAACCCGCTGCTGCGGCGGGCACAAACGGACAAAGCAAAAAGCCTGCCCCATTTGCAGCTTTAGGGAAAACCTGGGCAAAACTCAATAAAATGGACCGCAAACAGGCATATACCTGGGGAGCAGTAGCCGTGGTGGCGCTGGTGGCGCTGTTGACATTGTGCTCTGTCATAGGTTCAGATGAAGAAGATTTCTCTTCTTTTGAAACCCGAGGCTATGATTTGGCCAATATGCCATTTTCTTCCGATGAGGCAGAACAATATTTATTAGCTTCCAAATATCCAGATATGCAAAACACCAATGCTTCCGGGTTGTATACTCCGGAGGATAAAGCTTTGCGTCAGAGCGAAGATGCTGAGGCTGCTGCCGAAGAAGCGGCAGCCGCAGAGGAGACCGCCGCTTCATCTACAGCTTCCCAGTATGTGCCGGGGCGGTATTACGGGGGAGGATCCGGTTCTGTTACTCCGACGCAAGTAAATACGTTAAACAGCGCGAATTTGAAAAGTGCCAGCGGTTCCGGCGTCAGCGGTACATTTGGCCCTTCCGGTGATTTTTCCAATTTTCGCAGCCAAGAGAAGGGACAGGATGTATTTAATCCCCAACAGGGACGCGGTACCGGCAATGCGCGTCAGGCTCTGTTTCATGCGGCTGTAGGCAGCCGCGCTGCGGCTGGCCAGAGGGACAACCGGCTGGTGAATGCAAAAAAGGCCATGATGGGAGGGAATATTAAGGGCAGCGACGCCTTTTTGAGCGACAGCGGTGCGGTGGATTTGTCTAAAGCTACCGGTCTGAACCTGGATACCAATGCCCCCGTCAGCGGTATTGGCTCGGATGCTTTGGAAAAAGGTCTGAAAGATGCCGGGGATAAAGCCCAAAAAAAGGAACAACAGGAAGCGGAAGACCAAATTTGGAAAGATATGGTTGTGAAGTTGATTCAAAAACTTGCAGATGTTGGGTTGAATATGTTTCAAACCTGGGCCGGAAACCAAATAGAAATGAGCATGGCGGTTAACCGCCAGACCAATGCTCAAATTGACCAAGAGGTGGGAGCTCAGTTTAGTAAATCATTAAACGATACCCCCAGTAGCAATAGTAAACTGGGAGGAACTTTGAATTACGATGCATTGGAAACAATGAGTGCTGATGAATTGAGTACTTTGAATATTACGAGATCTGGAGAGCAGGGAAAATACAGTTATACGCTTAACGGCCAGACAGTTAACTCGCAGAGTGAAACAAAGACATTGACTTTAGGGGCAGATCAGATGGAAAATTTGGGAAAAGTTAATGAAACCCGTTATTCTGCTTTTAAAGATTCTTGGAAGGTTAATAACCCGGAAATTGTATCCGGTTGGAAAAGCACAAATAAAGCAAATTATAAAGGTGGGAGCTGGGACTGGGGAGGCCATAAGCCTTCCTTGCCGGATCCAAAATATATGGCTGAAGGGGCTGCATATACAATAGACGGCGTTACTTATACTATCAAGGAAGGACGCTGGGTCAATAAGCAATAACAGGAGCGGATTATGAATATAATGAATTTTTTAAGACGCAAGACGGGAAAAATGGCCCTGTCCGCTATGCAGGCAGTGGGGCTGTCGGCTGCTGTTGGCGTGGCTGGCATTGCCGCCTGGCAGATGATGGGGTCTTCTTCCGAACCGTCGCTGAATACGGTTTTTTCGTCCACGGATAACCAGGAAATTGTATATGTGGCCGGTGGAGCTGGCATGGGCGGTTATGCGTCTGGTAACTATGGGGCTGGAGGAGAGGTCCAGTCTGGTATTCGGGCTAAAATGTCGCATGACATGCAGCTTATGCAGGAGGACGCCGCCCGGGCTGAAGTAGAGGCGAACAATCCTGCTTTCGTGCAACAGGAACAGCAAGTTCAGGCGTTTAAAATGGACGGCGTTTCCGGTGGTTTGGGCATGGGCGCCAATGCCGCCCACGAAATGGCTTTGGGCGGAAATGCGGATATGAGTGGCGTACAGCAACAAATTGCGGCTTTGCAGGCGTCCATGGCTGCAAAACAGAAGGAAGCTTTAGCCGCTGCCGGAGCTGCGGGTGATGTCGCCTCCCAGGCCGCTGCGGCATTACAGGGCAAAGGAGCCGGAAAATGGGGCATGGCAGATGGAATGGCCCGCGCTTCCGGCCATAATTTAAATTCTACGCCGTTGCAGGCTGGCAGCGGACGGGAAGGCACTTCCGTCAGCCCTTCCGGCGTTTTAGGCGGAGCAGGGCAGCCTGGCGGCATTCCCGGCAGTTTGGACCCTGCTTCCGGCAATGTACGGTTTGAAGGAGGGCGGGGCTCATCCATTGGTTTCGGACGCCGTATGGATGCGGAGGCGTCTCTGGCCGGATTACAAAAACAGTCGGCTGATATCGCCCGTTACGGAACGCGTTCTGCCAATGAGGGGACCAAAGCCTTTTTGGCCAGTTCGCAGCTGTCCGGAGGTATTCGTTTAAATGACGGGGAACAACTGACTACGGGCAGTGCCAGTTCGGATGATTTTTCTACGGACAGCATTTTAAGCGGTTTGGGCGCTGCTGGGGAATCCCTGCAGACTATGGAAGAGGCTTATGAGGAAGCCCGTGAACAGTTGAGACAGCGAATTAAAGATTTTGTGAAAAGCTGTAATAATTGGTCTATGTCCAGCCCCCTGTTTGCCTGGATAGGCTATGCGGCCAAAGTGAGAGAACGAAACAGCTTGCGCAAACAAATCCAATCTTTTGAAGATACTTGGGGAGATTCCAGTTTTGAACAAACGAACACTCAGGGAGGATATGCCAAGGTATCCCGTGAAACGGTGGATGACGTGTTCGGTGGCTTGTGGCTGTTTGGCCAGCCTAAGAAAAGAGCTAAAGATAAAGGACGGGAATATTGGGGCGACGCAGGTGCGTTTATATAATGAAAGCCGTATGATAAAATGGAGGCCTTATGAACTTATTTAACTTTTTAAAAAGCCGTATCGGGGCAGTCAGCTTAAATGCCACGAAAACGGCAGGTATGGCCCTGGTAGTGGGGGCGGTCGGCCTGAATTTTTATAATTATATGAACTCCGCCCCCGCTGCGCAGGATGTGCGTGTACGCTCTTTTGCTGAGGTTCTGGCTTCTGGCGGGACCTTGCCGGGAGATAACAGTATTAATATCGCCATGGGCGCTACGCAGTTTGCCTCGGCCGAAGAAATTGCCGCTCGTCAGGGAACGGCTTTTGACGGTGGGGAAGGACAGGTGGCCGGGCTGGAAGGGGCCTTAAATAGTTTTACCGTGCAGGGGCGTGCTTTGGGTGCCGGGGAAAGTGGTTTGGGTATGGGCGCCAATGCCGCCGTTGAATTGGGACCTGACGGTAAACCGTTGGCGGGCCGGACTGGGGTGGACGGTTCTGCCGTAGCAGCCGCTGCGGCTGCCGCGGCACAAGACAGGGGCGGAGCCTCCAAGGGCGCTCCTACTCTGCAGCGTGCGTCTATGGCTCGGGCTTCCGGCAGCAACTTGGGGGCCGGAAATTCCGGTGGGTTTGGCGCATCTTCCTCTTTGAGGACATCTTCTTCCCGCTCCGTTTCCGGCACTTCTGCCGGGACATCCGGTTCTTATTCTTTTAGCGGTGCTATGCCGGAAGGAAGTACATTGATCGCTTCCAATTCGTCTATACGCGGAGTGGGGAACACTAGTTTTATTGCCGGGGACACAAAGACCCGTATCGGTTCCGGTATGAAATCGCGTGAAGGAAAAAGTTTGCGTGATATTGCTTTGGCTTCGGCCAAGGTGGCTGCCAATGCCAATCGTTCCGATAACGAAGGCTCCAGCGTATTTCTGGCTAAAGAAGTGCAGGCTGGAGGAGTGCAGGTATCTTCAGATTCTACACGTGCTGGAGGAGAACTGGGCGGAGGAACAGCCAATGACTCTTTTGAAAGTGATTTGGTGGGCAGAGAAAACGCCGCCAATGATGCATTGGATGAATTGGACTTGACGGAGCAGGAAAAGTCGGAACATAAAAGGCGTTTGGCTAACACTATGATTGCTCTCTTGTTTACCACCATTACAGGTATGATTGCCATTTCCGCATTGAAAAAAATCACGCCTTGGGGTATGATAGGAGCTTATGCGCTGGGTGCAGCTATTTTAGTGGCTGTCGGCCTGTTTATTGCGGATGCGGCCAAATACGGTAGCAAATATGGCTGGGACGGTGCGGCTATTGGCTTTACTATAGGTGGTGCAATTATGGCGGCCGGTGTGGCAGCGGCCATGTTTGTTTCCGGAGTCAGTAAATGGATTAATAAAGTTATGGGTAAAGTATACAGCGCATTGGGAGTCGGCGGAGGGGCCAGCAGTGCTGCCGAAGCTACCGCCGCAGTGGATGCGGCTGTTAAGGGCGCTGGTGTCGGAAGCGGTATTAGTTCTTTGCGGGAATCTATCAGCAGCTCTATTTCCAGCGGGGAAGCCCTGTCCAACAGCGGAAACAGCTCCTCGTCAGAACTGTCAGATAAATAATATACGGAGAAGAATATGGCAAAAACAGATAATATGCTGATAAAGGTATGTGCGTGGGCCGTCTTGCTCTGTATTTTGGCCGGTTTTGCAGCGGCCTATATGTATACCCGAGGACAATATGTACAGGCCCGGCGTGAAGTTGAGTATCTAAAAGCGCATCAGTTGGTTGCTGAACAGCAGATGCAGCGTCAGCAACAGTGGCAGCGACAAATGCAGCAACAACAGTTGCGCCGGAAGTATAATCAGGGCCGTGTTATCGGTTTGGACGGGCGGCCTGTGCAGTAACGGAGAGTTTATATGAATGAACAGGAAAAAAATAAACCGTCTATGGCGGTAGTACCGGAGCAGGGTACAGCTCCTGCCCCATTGTCTTCCGCCGTGCGGGAACGGGAACAAAAGCGCTGGGACCGAAAACGTTGGCTGGTGGCTTTAGCCCTTGTTTTTTTCCTGTTTTCTATTATATTTATAATACCAGTGGGACGTATACCGCTGTTGCGTAATATATCGTGGTTAATGGGTTTTAGCACGCAGGATACCCAGTCAATGAGCTTTTTTCGTACGATCTTGACGTGGGTTGGCGACGAAGAGCGCCGTTCCCGTCCGGGCAGCTGGAGCGGAGACGGCGGCGGAATATCGATCTTTGACAGAGAACAGCTGCAGGGATTTAGCGCTTCCGGCCCGCGTTCAGGATTGTTTGACCTGGATGCGGTTAATGCCGCTCGGCGCGCACAGGGGCTGGAGGCCGATGGCTTATATGGAGTGGCCGGAGGGAACAGCCAAACATCTTCCGTGCGTGTCAGTGGCTGGAGTGAGGAAGCCCGCCGCAATGCGGCAGCCAAAGGAGGACAAGAAGTGTATTTTGGAACGGATGCCGATGCTGTTGCACGTGCAAGTACGCAAAATACGACAGTGCGGGGTTCGTCTGATACCGTCGCTCTGCTTCCTTCGTTTGGTATTGTCGGCGCCGCCGCGACGGATTGGCTGGCTATGGCGGTAGATAAAGCCTCTTTGCTCAGCAATTCCCAAATGACGGAAGCTTTGCGGGAAGCCGCTTCTATTCCAGCTCCGTTAAGCAATTTAAGCGGAACGCTTACGGCCGGACAAAAACCCCAGCGGGATTTGGCTACTATCTGGCTGATGTCTATGGCGGCGGATAAGGCCCCGCAATTGATGCTTAAGAAACAGCTGGCCGCAGCGGGATATATGGCTATGGAAATGCCCAAAAAGGTATATGATTCTTCCGGTCAGGGGGCTGGCGTGATGATGTCTGGAAGCGAAATGGTGGCTAACTTTGAAAGTGCCAACCAGCAGCTTTTAAAAGAAGAACAATGCCGGGAAATCTCAAATACAACTAGTCAAAATTTGTCGGCTAAAACCCAGGAAGCCTCCTCTCTAATCCTTTCCCTGCGTAATGTGCCCAAGAAATGTGGGGAAGATATGCAGACGTGGAGCGCCAATTTAAAAAATATAAAAGCAACCTGTAAGGAAGTTAGTGCTGTTTATGACAATATGAAAACATTTTGCGGGGCAAAAGTAACATCCGGCCGCTGTGAAACGGCACGGCTGGACAGCTATGAAAGTTCGTATAATGAAATATGTGCGGGGTATGAGAATTTATCCGAAGAAGATAAGGCGTTGCGTGATGAACAGTTGGCGCAGGCTTCTTCCGATATAGATTATGAAGTGCGTGACAGCTTTAATCTGTCCATAAACGGTGAAGAGCCGGGCGGGAATGATTTCTTCCCGCAGAGTGAATTTTAGCAGTGGCAGTACCCGGTCTTGATGTGCCCGGGCGGCCGTTAAGACCCAGCAGTATCCGGCGCTTATATGCCGGAAGGCAGTATTACCTCAACAGGAGGCTGTTATGGCTGAGAATAAGAAGGAACCGTTCACGTTCAGCGATAAGATTAAAAACAGCAAGCCTGCTTTTAATCCGTTCTCTAAACGTGTGTCCTCCAAAATCGGCAGCAACGGCAAACCGAAAAAGACTATTTTTGAGCGTACCAAGCGGGACGCACCCTTTTTCATTGCCGCGTTAGCCGCTTTGTTGATGCTTCCGTTTTTATATAAATACAGCGGAAACATTGACGAGGGCATTATTATCCCTCCCGGATCGGAAGATTCCGTTTTCGATCCCGAACGCTTTGGCTTTGATCCCAGCGTGGAAGATCCGGCGGGGCAAATTGCGCAATATACAGGGCGCGATTCCATTAGTTTGATTAAAGGTTTCGGCGGCGGGGAAGAAGATGTTCCCAGTGATGCCGAAATAGAAGACTGGCGTGTCCAGGATGGGCTGGATGACAATTATAATTCCACCCCGTCCGCTCCGGCGCGTTCCTATGCGCCGGCTGCCACTCGTGCGGCTTTCCAGCGTACGCCCACCAAAATTAATGAATTGGGGGATGCTTCGCTGAATTTGCGCGGCGGCGGCGGTCAGGGCTTCCGTTTCGGTGGCGAAAGATTGAAAGCCGCTGCCAGACAGGATTCTTCCGGCGGCCCGCGCATGGGTATTAAACCGGTATCCCTGCAACCGCTGCGTGCGGCAGACAGTCCGTCCCGTTCGTATTTTGGCCAGGGCGGAGCTGCTCAGGCGCGTGCTTCTCGCGCGGCCATGGGCAAATCTAATGCGTTGCAGGCCTTAAATGATGCTTTGTTTAATCCTGTCAGAAGCGGCGGTGTGTCCGGCGGCGGCTTGGGCAGCGGTGCGTTCGGAAATCCGGGCGGCGGCGGTCAGATTACCCACACGCTGGACTACAAAGGCATTACTCCCTGGTGGTGGGACATGATGAAAGAACGTTCCCAAAAGGCCTGGGAATGGAAGTATTTCCTGTGGAGAAAAAACCTGGTGGAGCCTTTGATTAAAGCCCTGGCCGAAGTGGCCGCTACGTTTGGTAAAGGTCTGGCTTGTTGTATTTTGACGGGTGAAGACGATTGTTCTATGGGCTCTATGTGGGGCACCAGCGGGGACAGTTATTCTCCAGCCGTGTGTAAATGTAAAGGTTTGGGCAACTTTGATAGCGTGGAAGCGCTGACGGCGGCTTTAAATCCCGGTTCTCCTTTAGGAAAAGATGCCAAACTGAAAGATATGTGTAACCCCGACAAAAACCCCAAGGCCAAAGAATACGGCTGCTCTTATGAAGATGCCAAAGGCGGCGGCGGAGAGTTGGGTTTCTTTGGCAAGAGAGCCTATTGTTTAGGCGCTACTGTTAAAGGTAACAGAAACAACGGAGAACCCTTAATGGCAGACCGCTTCGGTTGTCAGGCTCTTGACACCACGCACAACTTTGAACTGCAGACCAGCGGCAAAGCCAATAAATGGCATCAGTATCATGCCGTTATCGCCAAAAACTATGTGCCGTTTGACAATGATGGTACGCGTTATCTTTGCGGAGGCGGAGACCGCAATGTCAACCGCCAGAGTGCAGCAGGATTGGACAGCATTCCGCTGGGAGAGGTGAGTGCCGGCGCTCAGCAAACGGTTAGCAAAAACACCCAGGGCGTAACGGACAAAGGGCTGTATAATGAAGGTTTGGTTCGGGACGATGTAAACGATTCCTGCGTTATTTACGTGGCGGAAGGAGGCGTATTTGACTGGGATAACTTTAAGTCCAAAACCATGGCGATGTTAAGTCAGTTAAACTTAACCAAAAATGGGCAGCCTGTGTCTGCCGAAGAAGCTTTTGGCGCATTGAACCTGTATTTTATAGAAGGTTATGCCTTTGAACAAAAGATGTCTAAAGGCGCCAATGAAGCCACTACGCAAAAACTGAAAAGAAACGGAAAATACAAAACCGTTAAAGTGAAGAATATGCCTGTGGATGAGCTGCCTTTGAAATATGTGGACTTTGAGACATATTACGTTCTGCATAAAGGCAATACCTCCAAAGACAAAGAGTCGTTTAAAGACAGTGAGCGTATTTTTGCTAAATCTTCTCAGGCTTTCGGAGCGGATGGAAAGCGGCGTGATGCTCAGTTGCCCGGAGGCAAAGCCAATGCCATTCGCGGATATTGTGCTTTCAGTACTTTCCGCATAACGGCAGTGCCTATTGACTCCGTAGATGTTTTGGAAGCGGATCTGACATTTGACCCGGGAGTGCACGGCAAAAATGCGGGAGGTATCCGTGTAACACTGAACGTGCCGGAAACGGGTTTAAGTGTCAGTGGGCTCAAACCGGTAGCAGTCAGCAGCGGTACGGCACATTTTGTGTTTAAACCTAGTGGCGAACAGTTGGCTGCATTGAATAGCCGGGTGGAAAGCGGAGAGATCACTGCTAAGTGGCGCGCGGACTTCCAGAATAAGCTGTCTACGGACGAGGAAACCTATTCCGCGGGTATAACAGTTACTATAGAGCCTCCTCCGACAGGGGAATGTTCGCCTGGAGACACGCAGACAAAAACAGGGGAGGACGGTTGTGAATATCAGCGTACATGTCAAGATAACCGTCTGTGGGGAAACTGGACTAAGACGGACCCCAATTGTGGCAACCCCCAGGCTGCGGAAAAAGTGGATTTCTTCGGCCGAATTCAGTATATCATGAAGGAGCCACAGTGGCGTTTGGACATGAATTGGCGCTTGAACTCTAAGGGAACTAATCCCTCTCGACCGGGAACTTCATCTTTTGGCTTGTGCGAGGAAATGAGTCTTGTGGAAAAACGAGAGTTGTTGACGGTAGATGACGATACTCTGCAGCTTTTCCAGCAAGCAAAAAGCATCTATGATAATGCTCACAAACAGGACGGCAGTACTCTGGTAATTCCGGATAATAGGGCAACTGTGGCTAACCTGTTGGATGCCATGGACATTGTAGCTGCCGGTAATGATAACGCCCAGATTCCTCTCAATGCGGTCTGTATGTTGGGCAAGACTATTGGTGTGGGCTCCAGAGATCCGCAAATTAAAAATGCAAACAATATGTTTGGTACGTTTGCTGCCTATATGGGACCGGAGTCCTCGTTTTTCCCGGCTCAGATGAGAGCACCGGAAGGAGAGGAAAGCAAAGCGCAGGAGGATTTGCGCTTTAAAGGCTGTAAGACTGGCAGTCAAACTATAAAAGGTATGAGGCCTTATCATTATGGTCATTACAACTGGAACCATAAAACGTTAGGAGACTTGAAACCTACGGGAAACACTAAATATGATAATGCACACGGCACTCTCCAGAATG
The DNA here is from genome assembly GCA_944324105.1 of uncultured Elusimicrobiales bacterium. Classification (GTDB taxonomy): domain Bacteria; phylum Elusimicrobiota; class Elusimicrobia; order Elusimicrobiales; family Elusimicrobiaceae; genus Avelusimicrobium. The sequence goes on along the minus strand of CALUVA010000001.1, from coordinate 13,395 downwards.
ATCGTCAGCCGTTTGAGCGAGAGTTGCAATCGGGCCCTTGGCGAGATTTCCCCTTGAAGCCTATTGCTGAAGCTGTCGGATGGGTGCGTGCAAGCGAATGGGATAGATCAGAAGGAGCAATTCAGCCTTCTCAATCCATGGATCAGCAGAATCGGAATGCTTACAAAAAGGCTTATCATAATGTGCTGTCCACGAGTGGGTCTTGTAATTTAGAAGGTACGATGAGTTATGGACAGGTAAAACTTTACATTCAAGCATTGTGTCAAGACGGTGCCTTGTCGGCTAAACCGACGAATGGAGACCAGATTCCGTGCGGATCGCGTTACCTGGCTGATACCACGAACATGACTCCCTCATACTGAAATAAATCAACAAATTACCCCCGTTCATAAGAACGGGGGTTTTTTATTTGCGTTTGAAAACTAAGCAGATTAACAGTTGCCTGTTTGCCGTTGTATTAAAAGAGGAAGAGAGAAATAAGTTTCCGGGAGAGCCTTTTTCCCACGCCGGGTTTTTCGTCCGGGGGATTGATGAACTTGTGTAAAAATTTTTATTTTCTCCCCGTACTGCCGAATCCGCCCATTCCTCGTGTCGTATCGGATAGTTCTTCGGCTTCTTCAAAATTAGGATATAGGGTGGGCAGGACTACCAGCTGGGCTACTTTTTGTCCCTTTTCAAAAATAAATTCCGTATCGTTTAGGTTAAACATGCATACAATTAATTCTCCGCGGTATGGTGCGTCCACCAGCCCTGCCATGGCTTTTATACCTTTGCTTTCTACGGAGCTTTTGCCCCAAATAATGCCGGAAGTTCCCTCCGGTAATTCTACGGCTATACCGGTATGCACATTGGTTACGGCATGCGGCGGCAAGACGGTGCGCGCCAGCGCAAACAAATCCGCTCCCGAATCCGTCGGGTGTGCGCGGCTGGGCAATAAAGCATCAGGATGTAATTTTTTTACTTTCATATTACATGAGTTTGGAAATTTGTTTCAGTGCGCTGTCAGCATACACTTTGACGGACGAATTGTCCTTTTTAACCATGGCGTTTAACTGCGGAATCAGTCCTTTGAGCAACAGTATATCAAAGGATTTGTCATGAGTGTACAGGGCCGCGTCGCGGCTGGCCAATACACCGGCCATATAGGCGGCTGCACGGGCAGAATTTATGCGAATATTCGTATTTTCGGAAGAAAGACCCTGTTTAATAATGTCTACAGCATTGCCGGTCATAAATCCTAATGCCAGTGCATAGGTAGCAGCTTTTGGGGATGTGTAACGGGTTTTCAATCCCTCGGCGATATTTTTTTGTGCCCATTGGCCGTTTTTGGAGAGGGCGGATGCAACGGCAGATATGACCTGTTGGTCTTTTTCTGTTTTTGCCATTTTCAACAACTGTTTGGCAGCTTCTTCGTTTTGCAGATTGCCCATCCACTGCGCCGCTGCGGCGCGTACCTGGGCGTCTTCGGATTTAGAAGCCTCTTTTAAAAATTTGAGCGTTTGTTTTTCGTTGGCAGCCAGAAGATTCATGGCACGTTGGGCAAAAGCCGGATCGTAAATGTACAAATTAACGATTTCGTTTTTATAGGTGTCGGTTTGCGGGTTTAAAATTGTATAGGCGCTGGCGGCATAAGACCGCACCGCGTGGTCCTGGCTTAAAGCCGCATCCTGCAATAAAGGGGATAATTCTTCATGCATGCCGCCCATGGCTGTTAAAATTACGGCAGCAAAGACTTTTTTTAATACATCATTATCTTTGATAATAATATTAAGAAGTTTCGCTTCCTGGGCCGGTGAGGGGGGAATGCGTACCAAACTGGCTCCCGTCGCAAAAACGGTATTGGGAGCGTCTGAAGAAACAAATAAATTCAGCACCTGCTGGTTTTGTGCAGCGGTGCGGGTCTGTGCTTCCAAAAGAGGCAGAATATTGGTTAAATCCTGCTGTGCCCCGGCAAAAGACGCAACGCCCAAGAACAGGGCGCAAAAAACGGTAATAAGGCAAACTTTTTTCATGCTATCATTATAGCATTTGCCCGCCCGTGCCGCCAGTCGCTGCGCGTGGATGCAATATAGGGTGTTATTTGGCAGCTACAGCTTCTGAAATACGCTCTACGGATACAGTAGCGTTGCGCCCGGCATGATGGTCACTGTATACGTGCAGGTTATTATTTTCCTGCATGACGACTACTCTTTTACCGCCTAAAGCAAGCAAAAAACGCAGGTTATTATGAATTTTCGTCATAGAAGTCTCCAAAATAAATAAAATCTGAGGGCTGTCCCTGTTTTATATACTTTAGCGGTTTGAAGCTGGTAAAACAAGGGCCTTTGGACCCAGATTTTTGTTGGGCCTGCCCCCGGTGTTGGTTCTGCGTGCAGGACGGACCTTTTAAGCGGGGGAAAAACAGGCGATGCTGTGTAAAGGACAGGGTTTTTTGTTACAATAGCTGTATGAAAAAAATTTTAATTTTTGTATTTTTGTTGTTACCCGTGCTTGCTGTATGCGGTGAGCCGCTTATGCTGATTAATCCCGGGAGAGAAACTTTTTTAAATTTTCCTTCCGCTTCTGTAGGAAATGAGAAGACAGTGACTGTTTTCTTGCCGGAGCCCGCCGTTCCGTTGCGCGGAAAATATCCGGTCATTTATTTGCTGGGCGTCGGTCCCCAGGCTGCCCAGGCTGCTCAGGAGAGACTGGATTCATCCGTAAGGAAGGCTATTTTGGTCGGGGTAAATTTTGACGAAAAAGAGCTGGCAGATACAGACAAAATAGCCACGTTTTTTTCGCGTGAACTGGTACCGTATATAGATACCAATTATCCGACGGTGGATGAACCTTCCGCACGCGGTGTGGCCGCGGTAGGTGCGGTTGGTGCCAAAGCTTTGGCTGCTTTGCTGGCCAAGAAAAATGTGTTTACTCGTGCTGTTGTGTTAAACGGAGGAACGGATCCCGTCTCCTTGGCAGGGGCCGATCCGTCTTTGCGCATTTTACTGGCTGGAGAACGGCCCCAAGCCGCCGTATGGCAACAGACGCTGGAAGATATGGGAATGTCTTATGGGCCTGATTTTGTATCTGTGTTGGGAAGTACGCAAGATCTCTTTGATGTGTTGGATTTAGACTATTTGTTGGCCCCGGAGGGGGAGCTGGCGGTAAAAAAGCTCTACAGTGAAGTCGTTCCGAATAAAATTTCTCTGAAAACGGATGAAAAAGCTGTCCTGTCTGTGACTGCGCGGCTGGAAAACGGGCGGGAATATGATTATATTCCACTTTCCTTGCGCATGAGTCCGCCGTATTTGAATTGGAATGCATCTGCAGGTGAACTGGAGCTCATCTCTGGCGCCGTTGCTGGGAAAGTCAAGATAAGCGGTTTTGTGGACAAAAAGAAATTTCAAACTAAAATCAAGCTGAAAAAATAAGCAAAAAAGCTCTTTTGTGCGTTTTCGAGATAAAAAAATACAGACTTGTCAACAGCTTTTTAAAAGAGGCCTTTTTAAGGCCTCAGAAAAAGAAAAAGTAAGTCTCCGTCGGAATATTCAACAATGTGAGGGCTTTTTCCCTATACAAAAAGGAAGTTGTCCACAGTTTTGGCTACTTATCCACAGTTTTTTAAGGACAACAACAGAAAAAAGGGATTAAATGCCTTTTTTGGGCTGGATTTGTAGAGTAAAAGGCGGGTTGTCCACAGGGTTGTCCACACTTTGTGGATAACTTTAAAACAAATATATGAATAGTCAAAAACGCTAAAACAAAACTCCTCTTTTGTTATAATTTGGTAATATATTATGCTGGTTTACTCTAAGGAGAAAAACTCATGATGAAGGTTTTTAAATTTTTTAGTGTGTGTGCGGCTGCCGCCCTGCTGGCCGCCTGCGCCTCCAATAAACCCGCCGAAGTGGAAGCGGCTGATATTCCGCGGTTGCCGGAACGGGACCCGATCATCCAAATTGAAGCCGATAAAAACGCTAAACTGATGAAACAGACCCCGGCTGAAATGGCCGATAGTATGCGTTTGCCTGATATTACATACAAATTTGATTCTATTCGTCCGCCCGATTATTCTTATGCGTTTTTGGATAAACTGGCCATTGTGCTGACCACTCATCCGAGTATGAAGTTGATCATAGAAGGCAATACCGATGTGGTGGGAGATAAAGATTATAACTATTGGTTGGGCGCTTCGCGCGCGGCGGCTATGAAATCTTACTTGGTCAGTCGCGGAGTGCTGGCAGACCGTATTCGCATTCATTCATATGGAGCGGACCGACCGCTGACGCTGGATAACAGCGTCGAAGGGCGCCAAACCAACCGGCGTGTACACTTTGTGCTGACAACGCGGGAGTGGAACTCTGTTTATTGAGATTTGTTAGTTTAAAAAACCCCGGCAAAAGCCGGGGTTTTTTAATTTAAGGCTCTGATTCTTCGTGCCGTCCCATCCAACGGAGATACTGTTGTCTCTGATAAATTGGCTTTCCACACTCCGCAGCTGACGGAACGGTTCTGCAGACTGTCTGCGTCTGTACCGCTCTGAACATGGGCTTTGCATACTACACGGTAGATATAATTGCCCAGTGGTCGGGCTGAGTAAAAGCGTTCACTGATTAAGAATACATATCCGCGTCGGTTATACTCTTTGTTTAAATTATAGAAATAACGGTCAATACGTGTTCCTTCTGTCCTCTGAACCAGGTCCTGTGCGCGGCGCTGAACAGCCGGATCCCGGTATGCACTAATCAGAGCTTCTTCGGCTTCTGCGGCGCGTTCATCGGCTTTAAGGGCGTTGCGGCGTGTTTGCAACAGCCGTGCCTGACTTTCTATCTGAGCCAGGCGGACGGGATCCTCCACCGTTTCCCGTTTGAGTTTGATGGTTCCGTTGCGGCTTATAGCTCCGCGCGGGCTGACCTTTACAGAGGTGGTATTAAGCAAATTGGAATGGGAAACCTTTAAGGTAATTTTCCCGGGCGTATATTTATCGGCCCGTCCGTAATATTTTAGGTTTTGTTCAAAATCTTTGTTAAAATCCAGGGTGACTTCGTCTTTGTCGCTGCGCCAACAGCAGCTGTCTATACAAAGATCGCGCAAGTCCAACGCAGCCTGAGCCTCTGCCGGTACGAAACGTAGCCGGAACTGGTAACAGGAATCAAACTGTTTTCCTTCAAAATCAGTTTTTTTGGCCGGGATATCCAGCCAGGCTTTTGTGGTGGCAACACCGGAATTGTTCAGCGGCGCATAACAGCCGCCAGCTAAAAACAGCGTTGCCAAAATCAGAAATTTTTTCATACACTAAATTATAATAACTTTTCCCATTAAATACACGGGATCTGCGGAGGATAATATGTTTGCCGAACTGATAGAAAAAGGCCTTTCTGCACTGTCTTTTTTGCCGGACAAGTATCTTTCTTTTGTTTCAGAAACTTTGAGCGTTATTTTATTTGTTCTGTTGATTTATTTGGCCGCCAAGTTCATTAAGTGGCTGGCCCATTGTTTTTTTGGTAGCGAGTTTGTGGAGAAACGCTTCCCCCGTTTAATGAAAGCGATTAAACATTCGCGTTTTCTAGGTTCCGCCGGTCATACTCTTTCTGCCATGTTGGCTATTCATTTGTATACGGTATTTATTCCGGAAGAGGGCGCTTTGCTTGGGGCAATGATGGCGCGTGTTGTGGGTATTTATGTGGTAGCTTGTTTTATGATGTTATTTGTATCCGTGCTGGATGTGCTGGATTATTTGTACGGTCGCAATCCCAACATCCCGTTGCGGGGCGTGTTTCAGGTGGGGCGTGTAATTATCTATCTGTTGGCGGCTTTGGTAGTGGTATCTATTTTAATCAGCAAAAAACCTATGTATGTTATTACGGGGTTGTCCGCTGCCGGTGCGGTATTTATGCTGATTTTTAAAGATCCTATTTTGGGTTTTGCCGCGGGCATACAGCTGGCCGGTAATCAGCTGCTTAAAATAGGGGACTGGATTACTATGTCTTCTCACGGAGCAGACGGTACGGTAACGGATATTACTCTGACAACCGTGCGTGTGCAGAACTTTGACAATACGATTATTAATATTCCCGCCTACGATCTGGTATCCCAGCCGTTCCAAAACTGGAACGGTATGGTGCAAAGCGGTGCACGGCGTATTAAACGGGCCATTAACATTGATGTGGGAACCATTAAATTTCTGGATGCAGATTTGTTGGCCCGTTTGCAGAAAATCCGGCTTATATCGGATTATTTGAAAGATAAAATAAGTGAAGTTCAGGCTTTCAATGCCACCCATGATATTCAGGACAGTGTCTTGAACGGGCGGCATTTGACCAATGTCGGTACCTTTCGGGCCTATGCCGTGGCCTATTTAAACAGCCTTTCCACCATAGATCACAGTCAAACCTGTATGGTGCGTCAATTGGATCCAACCACTGCGGGGCTGCCGTTAGAAATTTATTGTTTTACGGCAACTACGGACTGGGGAAAGTATGAAAATATACAGTCGGATGTATTCGACCATCTGTATTCCGTGATGCCGGAATTTGATTTGTATCCTTTCCAGCAACCCGCCGGACGCAATGTCAGCATGGCGGCCCGCGTACTGTTGGGGGCAGATAAACAGCATTCCTAATAAGTTTGAAATAAAAAAGATTCCCCCTGTATAACAGGGGGAATCTTTAAAATACCTTGGGGAGATTTCTTTTTGTTTCTGTGTATAATTTGTGCCGCAGCCTCCACAACATATAGAGGTTTGGCAGTGTCATCAGCGTCATCATCAGTACCGTCAGCCCCCAGCTAAAACGCGTACTCAAGCCGATTTCAAAAGAGTCTGGAGAAATGGTCCAGCCTAAAGAAAATGCCGTTCCTAGTCCTCCCCCTGCCAAACAAACCACCACATAAAATGCGCGCCAGAGTTTCGTCCATTTCCCTCCGCCTAAAAACTGCAGGGCTTTTTCTCCGTAATAGGACCACCCGATTAAGGTAGTAAACGAGAAAATAATCAATGAAAAGGCTAAAGCAGGTGTGCCTATATACGGTACAGTTTTAAAGGCGCTGTTGCACAGATTAGCAGCATAAACGTCAGGGTTTTGCCAATCTCCGGCCAAAACGACCACCAGCCCGGAAAGTAAGCAGATAAATACCGTCCAAAACACAGATGTAGCCGAAATAATACCCATACGCGCAGCTCCGTGGGTTTTTGCCGCACAGGCCGCTATAGCCGCACTGCCCAGACCCGCTTCTGTACACATAACGCTGCGCGAGACGCCGCTTCCTATTGCATTTACAGCAGCCATAAAAACGGCATATACCGTAGCTCCCAAGGCGCCTCCGACGGCGGCTTTGCCGGTAAACGCTCCGGACAGGATAGTCCATAAAGCTTGCGGAAGCTGTGGGAGATGAATAGAAACGACTATTAGGGAGATTAACAAATATACAGCTCCCATAACGGGGACAAGCCATTCCGAATAAGCGGCAATGCGCTTTACTCCGCCCAAAGTAACAATACCCGTACAAATAGCTACCAGCAACCCCACCCACCAGGGATTAATCCTGTAGCCTTCGCGCAGTACATCGGCAATGGAATTGGCCTGCAGCAAGGCTCCGGCTGTCAATGCCATAAACAATGTGCCCAGGGCAAATACAATGGCCAGCCATTTCATTTTCAGTACCCGGGTCATGACATACATGGGGCCGCCTACATATTCACCTTCACGTCTGACACGGTATTTGACGGCGGCGGTACATTCGCAGTATTTTACCGCGAAATTGAACACTCCCGCTATAACCATCCAAAATACGGCTCCGGGCCCCCCTTCGGCCACGGCAGTGGTAACACCTAAAATACTGCCCGTGCCCACTGTGGCCCCTATCATTACCGCCAGTGAACCGAAGCTGCTGACGGTCCCCGCGCCTCCGTCCGGACGGACGGAAAGAACGATGGCTTTAAATGTATATTTTTGAATAAATCCCAGACGGAAAGTGAAATAAATACCCAGGCCGAAAATTAACAAAATCATCGGCGGTCCCCAAATAAATCCGTTGAGGACATTGATATACTGCAACAATGTTTCCATGGTAACTCCGGTTTGGTTAAACTGGAAAGGGTACAAAAAATATTGTACTAAAAAAACCGGCCTGCGTCAGAAAGTCTTGAAAGGAAGATAAAAAAATAATTAAAATACTGGCAGACGGCGGGATATAATTTATACAATAATGACAGACCTCTAACGCCGCATATTAAGGAGACGGGTTTTATGAAAAAAGTTTTATTGTTTGCCGCAATCGGGGCCTTGGCCGTAGGCTGCGCCTCTTCTTCCGATAAAACGCAGAATGCGCAGGATTATCAGACGCAGGAAAGCCTGACTGACCAGTACACGAAATATCAAATCGTGGACCAGGAGTTTGACAATTTGTCTATCCCTAACGACGGGTATGACCGCGTAACTCCGTATGAAGACCAGGTCAGCGGTTCTTCCTACATTCAAAGCACCACCCGCAAATCTGACCGCAAGCCTAACCGCAATATGACTGTGCATAAAACTGTGGTGGACGGAGAAGGAAATCCTCTTCCCGCGGATGCTTCTGCTCCTGTAACGGATCAGGAAGCCCTGCCGGATGAAGAAGGGGCGGATTTGGCGGAGGCTGCTAACTAATTTATGTTTGTACAGGGTACAGACACCGCTGCTTTGGAACAGGAAGCCCATAGACTCTATGGGCTTCTTGGTTCTGTTTCGCGGAACCAGGATGTGAAATGGACGTATGCAGACTGCCTGCAGGCCGCGCCTTATACCCTGCGTATTAACCAGGTAAAAAAAGAGAAAAATGCCGTTATTTTGGCCCATTCTTACACCGTGCCGGAACTGGTGTACGGCGTGGCCGATTTCAGCGGCGATTCCTATGCTTTAAGCCGTAAAGCCGAAGAAACCTCTGCAGATACCATCATTTTTGCCGGTGTGTGGTTTATGGCGGAAACGGCCAAAATTTTAAATCCTTCCAAACAGGTCATTATCCCCGCCGGCCGCGCCGGCTGTACGCTGGCAGACGGCATTACCGAAGAAGAAGTCCGCGCGCTTAAAGCTGCCCACCCGGGGGTGCCCGTTTTGTGTTACGTCAACAGCACTGCCGGCGTTAAAGCCGAAAGCGATATTTGCGTGACTTCCGGAAATGTGTTTGATATTGCGGCCAAACTGCCGCAGAAGGAATTGATTTTTGTGCCGGATTTGCTGATGGCGCAGAATTTGGAAATAGAACTCAGCCGCCGCGGTGCGCCTAAAAAAATTATTGCTTCCGGTGCGTCCTGCTGTGTGCATGATAAATATACGCCCGATGATGTGGCTTCCCTGCGCCGCAAACACCCGGGCATCAAAGTGTTGGCGCACCCCGAGTGCCGTCCCGATGTCTGTGCTGCGGCCGATTATGTGGGCAGTACCAAGGGCATGCAGGACTATGTGGCCGCTTCGCCGGACAAACTGTTCGGTTTGCTGACGGAGTTTGGTTTGGTCAACCGCCTGGAAGCGGAATATAGGGACAAAACGTTTATCTGGCCTTTCGGCGTATGTGCGTATATGAAGAAAAATACGCTGATAAACACGTTGCAGGCTTTGGTCAACCCGCGCCCGGAACAGATTGTGCAATTATCTGATGAAGTAATCTCCCGTGCGCGCAAATCCCTGCAAAATATGTTTGAGATGACAAAATGATTACCGATAAAATTATACAGCTGGCTTTGGAAGAAGATTTGGGACTGGGGGATATTACCTCCGACAATATTTTTACTCCGCAGGACCGCGCCCGCGCCGTAGTGAAAGCCAAAGAAGATTTGGTGCTTTGCGGCATGGACGTGGCGCGCCAGGTGTTTTGGCTGGTGGACGAAGATTTAATTTTTAAACCTTTAAAACAGGACGGGGACGCCGTGCAAAAAGGCGAAACCGTGCTGGAGCTGGAAGGCCGGACGTTAAGTATTTTAAAAGGCGAGCGTACCGCATTGAATTTTATGCAGCGCATGAGCGGCATCGCCACGGCCAGCCGCCGCTATGCCGATATGGCCAAACCTTACGGCGTGATGATTGTGGATACGCGCAAAACCCAGCCCGCCATGCGGCGTTTGGATAAATATGCCGTACGCTGCGGCGGCGCGCGCAATCACCGCATGTCTTTGTCCGACAGCGTGATGATTAAAGACAACCATATTGCGGCCGCCGGTTCTATCGCCGCGGCGGTGGCGCGCATTAAAGCGGCCATAGGCCATACCCCCAAAATTGAAGTGGAAACCGCAACGCTGGACGAAGTGCGCCAGGCCCTGGAAGCCAAGGCCGATATTATTATGCTGGACAATATGACCCCTGCCCAGGCCGCCGAAGCGGTCAAACTGGTGTCGGGCCGTGCCATTGTGGAAGTATCCGGCGGGGTAAACGAAACGAACCTGGCGGCTTACTGCGAGGCCAAGCCGGATGTGATTTCCAGCGGCGCGCTGACGCATTCCGTGCCGTCCAAAGATTTAAGCCTGAAAATAACCCAATATCTGAAGTAGCCGTATCAGCGGCCCGAGGAGCAGATAACATGAATTATGAAAAGTTGTATTCCGAAACGGCCAGCACCGTCAAGGCTTCGGCCATACGCGAATTGCTGAAAATTACCGCCCGTCCGGAAATTATTTCTTTTGCGGGGGGACTGCCTGATCCGACTCTTTTCCCGTCTGATACCGTGGCGGATATTTTATATAACGTGGTGAAAACTTCGCCGCGTGAGGCGTTGCAGTACGGCACGACGGAAGGGCAGATGACCCTAAAAACGGAGCTGGTGAAACTGTTAAAAGAAACCGAGGATATTGACGCTGCTCCGGAGCAGCTGCTGGTGGTGTCAGCCTCCCAGCAGGCGCTGGATATGACCGCGCGCGTGTTTTTAAACCGCGGCGACGCCATTATTACCGCTTCTCCCACCTATTTGGGGGCACTGCAGGCGTTTGAAGCGTCCGGAGCCGACGTGTTCGGCGCAGACAGCGACGATTTCGGCGTAACGGTGGAAGGCGTGGAAAAACGCCTGAAGGAGTTGCAGGCCGCCGGCCGGAAATGCAAATTTATGTATATGGTGCCCGATTTCCAAAATCCCAGCGGTACGACCATTCCGCAGGAGCGGCGTATAAAAATCCTGGAACTGGCCGAAAAATACGGCACGCTGGTAGTGGAAGATTCCCCGTACCGCCAGGTGCGTTTTGAGGGCACTGCCCCGCAGACTTTTTATAAGCTGGACGGCGGGCGCGGCAACGTGATTACGCTGTTTACGTTTTCCAAAGTATTTGTGCCGGGTTTCCGTCTGGGTTATGTGTTGGCTCCGGCGGAGATTATTCAAAAATATGTGGTACTCAAACAGGCCATGGACTTGTGCACTTCTCCCATTTTGCAGCTGGCCACAGCGCAGTATCTCAAAGACGGATATTTGATGAAGCATGTGGCCGAAGTGGTGGAAGTGTACCGCCAAAAACGCGACGCCATGCTGAAAATGCTCCAAAAGTATATGCCGCAGGGCGTAAAATGGACGCGGCCGGAAGGCGGGCTTTTTCTGTGGGTGACACTGCCGGAAAAAATAGACACCACGGAAATGTTAAAAACCGCGCTGGAACAGCAGGTGGCCTATGTGGCGGGGGTGGATTTTTACCCGCCGCGCGACGCCCGCCGCAACGATATGCGCCTAAACTTCTCTTTCTCCACCTTTGAGCAGATAGAGGAAGGTATTAAGCGTTTGGCGGCCACCATTAAAAAATGTTTGCAATAAAATAAGCCGTAAAAATCCCCGCTTTTCGGCGGGGATTTTTTGTATCTGTTGAAACTCTCCGGTCTTTGCCGGGGAATATTTTAGAGATTATGCGTCACGCGTCAGCGTAATGTCATGCTCCACTTTTACATGGCGCGCCACCAAACAGCGTTTGGCCACTTCTATGAGGGCATTCTCGTATTTTTCGGGAAAGCCGGCCGGTACGTGAATGACCACGTTTATTTTATCAATAACATATTCATTGATGTTCCACACGGGGTCCAGCGTCAGATAGACGTTTTCCGGCAGGGCGTGCTGTTTGAGGAAGTTTAGCACAAATACGCCGCAACAGCTGCCCAGCGAGGCCAAAAACAAATCAATCGGCGTAGGGGCGGATCCGTCCCCGCCCTGTTCTTTGGGCTGGTCAGTCCATACGTCAAAGTCTTTGACGCGGACTTTCACCTTTTTATTTCCTTCAAAGGTAATTTTCATTTCGGCTCCTTATGGATAAACGGCGGAAAAATAAACGGCTCATTATCAGTATACTTATTTTTTCGTAAATTTCAACGGGGAAAATATATTTTTCCGCCGGCGTCGGGAAATAAAAAACCGCGCCGGAGCGCGGGGTTTTTCAGTCCAAATGTCTGATGCGTGTTTTGTATTTTTCGGCCAGTTTGGTATTGTATTCATCATTGCCTGCGGCATTGCTGCTGCGGTATACGGGCGGAGGTACTCCTTTGGCGGCCAAAATTTCCGCCGCCTGATAAAGCACGCCGTGCAGCACCGCACAGGCACCGATGCTGGATATAGGGGCCAGCTCCAATTCGCCCAGCGTCAGGCAGGTTTCATTTTTAGAGGCGCAGTTGTCCAGCACGATGTCGGCCGCGTCTTTGAGCATCAGGCCGCTGGAATGGCGGCTTTTGCTTTGGGCATGGGCCGAAGCGGCCGTGACGGCGACGGTCAGTACGCCCTTTTCTTTGGCATACAGTACCGCGTCCACGCCGGCGGGGTTGCGGCCGGAGTTGGAAAATACAAAAAGCACATCACCCGGGCGCAGGTCATGGCGTTTGAAAATAACGGGGGAATAGCCTTCCAGGCGTTCCAAATCCGTGCCCGTATGCGCCCCCAGCTGGAACATTAACCCGGGATCCAATATGGCGTTGACGGCGGCAAAGCAGCCGCTGCGGTGAAACGGTTCCAGCGCCGCGCTGCCGCTGTGTCCGCAGCCAAAGGTATGAATAATGCCGCCTTTTTCCAGGCAGTCCGCCACGGCCTGTGCCGCACGGCGCATGTCGTCCTGCTGGGTGTTTTCTATACGCTCCAGCAGGCGGACAATTTCATTAAAATACGGGTGTTTAAATGTTTTTTCCATGTTTTTATTATAGCAAGTACAGTGCTTTTTGCTACAATAAGGCATGAATTTCTTTCATGTGATGCGTCAAATTGCTTTCTTGTTGTTTGCGTTAAGTCTGTGCGCTTGTTCTACTTCTTCCATACAAGAACGCCGGGCTATGCATTCCATTGAAACCCATCAAACCGCTCCGCAGAAGGCTTTTCTTTGGAAAGATGATATTTATATTAAGTATGTCTATGACGGTACGCCTTTTTATTTTACTGCGCCGGTTGTGCCTGCAGAAGAAAAGGCCGGACCGTATTCCTTATTAAAACCCAAGC